>CAYMUJ010000001.1:0-82798 GCA_964393565.1 uncultured Stakelama sp.
GTGCTGATCTTCGCGGGTCTGACGGCGTATGACACGCAGCGGATCAAGAGCGTCTATCAGTATGTCGCCGGCACCGATATGGTCGGCAAGGCGGTGATCATGGGTGCGCTGAACCTGTATCTGGACTTTATCAACATGTTCCAGTTCATCCTCAGCATCATCGGCAACCGCGAATAATCCGCGCCGCCGATGGCGATTTCGGGAGGGCCCGGCCAGCGATGGCCGGGCCCTTCTGCGTTTGCGGCACGGAACGCGGGATGCAGCGCGCGCGTTTCCACCGTCCACCCAGATGGGAGAGCGCCGAAGGCAACGGAGGGGGAGGACGCGACGCGGCATGAACCACAAGGGTGCCGCCGCCCTCCCCCTCCGTCAGCTGCGCTGACACCTCCCCCTGGCGGGGGAGGATTTCTTACCGCTTCATCACGTCCATCGCCGCCGCTGTCATCGCTTCGGCGGCGGTGCCGATCACCTTTTCGGCATCGGGCGCCCATTTCGGGCTGTGCAGCGAAGGCAGGCCCTTGCCGCCATTGGCCTGCGCCTTGTCCCACGCATCCTGCGGCACGCCGCCGACCCAGTAGATCACGGCCTTAACCGACGGGTTGGCGATCGGGTAGCGACCGAAATCCTCGCCCGCCATGGTCGGCGCGATATCCTGCACACGGGCCGCGCCGAAGCGCGCGGTGAACAGCGTCTTGAGCTGCCCGGCAAAGGCGGGATCGCTGACGGCGGGCGGGGTGAAGGGTTCGCGCACGGTGACGACCGGCATGCGATCCTCCGGCACCCCCGCCGCGATGGCTTCGCCCCTGGCGATGCGGGCGATGCCGTCGAGCAGCTGCTTGCGCACTTCGGGCGTATAGGCGCGGACGGTGAGCAGCAGCAGCGCCTGATCCGGGATGATGTTGTGGCGGGTGCCGCCCTGAAAGCTGCCGACCGTGACTACTGCGGAATCGAGCGGGTCGATCTCGCGCGCGATCAGCGTCTGCAGCGCGGAGACGATGCGCGCGCCGAGCACGATCGGGTCCTTGGTCGTCGCGGGATAGGCGCCGTGGCCGCCGACGCCCTTCACCACGATGTCGACCGAATCGACGCTGGCGAAGGTCGGCCCGGCACGGACGCCGATGACCCCGGCGGGCAGGGCGGCGCTGTTGTGGAAGGCGATGGCATGCGTCGGTTTGGGGAAGCGGGTGTAGAGCCCGTCCTTGAGCATCGCGAGCGCGCCGACGCTGTTCTCCTCGGCCGGTTGCGCGACCATCACGACGGTGCCGCGCCACTGATCCTTCATCGCCGCGAGGTTGCGCAGCGTGCCGACCCAGGCGGTCATGTGGGTATCGTGCGCGCAGGCGTGCATCACGCCGCTCTCCACCCCCTCGGGCGTGCGGGTGCGCACTTTTGACGCGAAGGGAAGGCCGGTTTCCTCGGTCACCGGCAGGCCGTCCATGTCCGCGCGGATCAGCACGACCGGGCCGTCGCCATTCCTGAGCACCGCGACCACGCCGGTTCCGCCAACCTGTTCGGTAACGATGTAGCCGGCCTTGCGCGCCTCGGCGGCGAGCCTGGCGGCGGTCTTGACCTCGGCCTGGCTGACCTCCGGATTGGCGTGGAGGTCGCGGTACAGCGTCATCAGCGAGGGGAGTTCGCGCACCGTCGCGTCACGGACGCTGTCGGCGGCGGCGGCGGGGGTGGCGAGCGCGAGCGCCGCGGCGGCGGTGGCGAGAAGCGTCTTCATGGCGCTACCCTAACCCGCCGGGACCAGTTCGATCACGTCGAGCTGTGAATCGAAATTGGGGTAGGGCAGCACCAGCCGCCAGCGGCCGGGCGCGACGCGCTCGACATAGCCGGCCATGTCGCGCTTGCGGTCGAGGCTGTAGGACAGTGGCTTGAGCTCATCGCCAAGTTCGAGCGTGCCGAGGAAGATCACGCGGGCGTCGCTTTCGGCGTAGAGCGTGCCCGACGGGCGCTGGTCACCGTCCAGCACGGCAAAGACCGGCATCTCGCCGTCGCGGCCGACGCGACAGCGCACTGCGGGCCGCTCGGCGAAGCTCTGCAGGTCGGGGCGATAGGCGCCGAGCTTGAAGGTGCGGCAGCGATAGTCGCCGGCGGGCGGCATGGCGGTGGCGAGCGCGCGATCGGGTTCGAACAAGGCGCCGCCGCGCGTGATCGCGCCATTGTCGGCGGTTCGGGCGGCGGGCAGGGCGGCGACCCATGCCTTGCGCCACTCGCGCAGCCGCGACCGGTCCGGCTCGGTCGCGACGGCGCGCCAGCGCGTCTCGGGCGGCGTTTCGATCAGGCTGAGGCCGTCGCGGGCGCATGCCGTGAGCGTCAGACCCGCGACGAGGGCGAGGAGCGCGGGGCGCATCATGCTGCGGTCCACCCGCCGTCCATGCTGTAATTCGCGCCGGTGATCGAGCGCGCGGCATCGCCGCACAGGAACAGGGTGAGCGCGGCGACCTGTTCGGGCAGCACGAACTCCTTGGTCGGCTGGGCGGCGAGCAGGACGTCGTTCATCACCTGCTCGCGCGTCATCCCGCGCGCCTTCATCGTGTCGGGAATCTGGTTTTCGACCAAAGGCGTCCAGACATAGCCGGGCGAGATGCAGTTGACGGTGATGCCGTCGGTCGCGGTTTCCAGCGCGATCGTCTTGGTCAGGCCCGCCACGCCATGCTTGGCGGCGACGTAAGCGGACTTGTTGGGGCTGGCGACGAGCGAATGCGCCGAGGCGGTGTTGATGATGCGGCCCCATTTCGCGGCCTTCATATGCGGGACTGCCGCGCGCATCATGTGCCAGGCCGAGGACAGGTTGATCGCGATGATCGCGTCCCATTTTTCGGGCGGAAACTCCTCGATCTTCGCCACATGCTGGATGCCGGCATTGTTGACGATGATGTCCGGCCCGCCAAGCTCGGCATGGCAGCGTTCGACCATCGCATAGATTGCGTCGGGCTTGCTCATGTCGGCGGCGTCGTAGAGCGCCCTAGCGCCGCTGATCCCTTCAAGCCCGGCGCGCTCGGTTTCGATCGCATCGGCGTCGCCAAAGCCGTTGATCATCACGCGCGCACCCTCGGCCGCCAGCGCCTTGGCGATGGCGAGACCGATGCCGGAGGTCGAGCCGGTGACGATGGCGGACTTGCCCTTGAGGAACATGGGATACTCCTGATTAGCGTTTGGCGAGGTCGAAGGCGGCGGTGCGGCCGTCGGCGATATTGCTGGCGATCAGGCGGGCATTGGCCATGGTGTGCGCGACATCGTCGCGGCCCGCCTGCCAATGTTCGCGCATCGACCGCGCGGAAAATTCGAAATCGCGGCTGCCGCCCTCCCACGCATTGGCGCGGTAGATCAGGTGGACGAGGCTGACCGGCTGCTCGTCCGCCGCCTGGCGCAGCGCGGCGACATCGGGGTCGTCGGCAAGTGTCTCGGGCAGCTTGGCGAGCACCTTGCGGATCAGCTCACGCTCCTTGCGCAGCTTCAGTCGCTCGTCGCTGACCTGGCGGGTGCGGCTGGAGAAGCGGATTTCCTTTTCGCGCGCCATCACGTCGGTGATCGTCAGCGGCATCGCGGCGACGGCGGAGAAGAGGTCGACCTGAAACACCAGCATCGCGCTGTGCTGATGGTCGAGGACATGGATCAGCGGCGTGTTGGAGACGAGCCCGCCGTCCCAATAATATTTCCCGTCGATCTCGACCGGGGGCAGGCCCGGCGGCAGCGCGCCCGACGCCATGATGTGGCGCGCGTCGATGCGGTCGGTGGTGGTGTCGAAATAGCGGAAATTACCGCTCTCGATCTCCACCGCGCCGACCGACAGGCGCACCGGGCCGGTGTTGAGCAGATCCCAGTCGACCAGCGCGTCCAGCGTCTCGGCCAGCGCGGCGGTGTCGTAGAAACTGAGCGCCGCGCAGCTTCCCGGCGTTGCGAAGGCGGGCGGGACGGGGCGCGGGTGGAAAAAGCCCGGCACGCCTTGCGCCAGCACCGCTGCCGCCGACCATTCATGGACGAATTCGCGCACCTGTTCCTGCGGGAAGATCGGGAAGCTGGGCAGGCCGCTGGTGACACGGTTCCAGAAGGCTTCGAGCCGCTCGACCCGGCGTTCGGGCGGGTTGCCCGCGACGATCGCGGCGTTGATTGCGCCGATCGAGATGCCGGCGACCCAGTCGGGTTCGATGTCCGCGCCCGCCAGCGCCTCGATCACCCCGGCCTGATAGCTGCCGAGCGCGCCGCCGCCCTGCAGCACCAGTGCCACGCAGCCGGGCAGGGGGAGCAGCGCATCGCGGCCCGGTTTGCTGCGTCGCTGTGGATCGACATCGGCCATGGCGCACATGTGGTGCAACGCAACGCGAAGGGCAATGCGGGATTATGCATGCAACGCGATGCCGGTTGGGGCATTGTGGCGGAAAGGAAACGAACAAAAGGGGTGGGCCATGCGGCTCGACGATCTCGATCCCAGTGACAATGTCCGCGACCTCGGCTCCGGCGGCGGCGGATTTGGCGGCGGGGGCGGCGGCAATATCCTGTTCGCGCTGTTGCCGATGTTGCTCGGCAGCCGGCTGGGTTGTGGCACGATCGCACTGATCGGCATTGGAGCAGCGATCTTCATGACGCTGGGCGGCGGCGGCGCATTGCTGAGCGGCGGCGGTACGACCGGCAGCGGCGGGCAACAGGTGGCGCAGCAAAAGGCGTGTGACACGCCCGAGGAACTGCAGGCGTGCCGCGTGATGACCAGCACCGAACAGACCTGGACCAGGATCTTCGCCGCTGAGGGGCAGCGCTATCCGGCGCCGGTGCTCAATTTCTACGAAGGCGGCGTACAGTCCGGCTGCGGGCAGGCGACGTCGGCCGCTGGGCCGTTCTACTGCCCGGCGGATCGCGGCATCTATCTCGACACCGGCTTCTTCCGCGAGCTGGCGACGCGCTTCGGCGCGGCGGGCGATTTCGCGCAGAATTACGTGATCGCGCATGAGGTCGGCCACCATATCCAGAATGTCAGCGGGACGATGGAGCAGGTGCGCGCGCGCCAGTCGCGGATGAGTCAGGCCGAGGGCAATGCGCTGTCGGTGCGGGTCGAGCTGCAGGCGGATTGCTATGCCGGCGTGTGGGCCGCGCAGAATCGCGATCGACTCGATCCCGGCGATATCGAGGAAGGGCTGCGTGCGGCCGAGGCGATCGGCGACGATACGCTGCAGCGTCAGGCGCAGGGCACGATCGTGCCGGAGAGCTTTACCCATGGCACATCGGCGCAGCGCATGAAGTGGCTGAAGCGCGGACTGGACAGCGGCAATCCTGCCGCATGCGATACGTTCAGCGGCGCGATTTGAGGATGACCCGATGAGTGTCGCATTTCGCCGCGAAAGCGACGAGGAGCATAAGGAACCCCGGTTCGAGCTGCCGATCCCCGCCGGTCCCAATCTGGTGACCGCGCGCGGGCTGGCGCTGATCGACGATCAGGTGCGTGCGCTGGAGGCACAGCTCGACGGGCTGGAGGGTGAGGAGGCGCGTGCGCCGCTGCTGCGTGCGCTGCGCTACTGGCATACACGCCAGACCACTGCGCAGCTCGCGCCGGTGCCGGAGGCGGATGTGGTGGCGATCGGATCGCGTGTCGGCTTCCGCCTGAACGGGCGCGCGCGCGCGATCGATATTGTCGGGCATGACGAGGCCGACCCCGCACACGACCGCATCGCGTTTCAGGCGCCGCTGGCCGCCGCGATGCTGGGCGCGGAAGTGGGCGAGCGCGTCGATTTCGGCGGGCGGTGCGAAGCGATCGAGATCGTGTCAGCCGAACCGATCCCCGACTGAACGGCACGCTCCGCTGGCCGTGCAATCCCGGAAATTCGCCGGTTTGCCGTTGCAATGCGGGTAGAGGAAAGCTAGACGAACCGCCTTCCGGCACTGCCGGAGCGTGGAGCGGGGCTGTAGCTCAGATGGGAGAGCGCTGCAATCGCACTGCAGAGGTCAGGGGTTCGATTCCCCTCAGCTCCACCAACCTAATGCATTGAAAATGAATAATTTTCTGGTCTAGGCGGCCAGGGCTTGTTTGTGATCTGTATCGCTGGCGTATCGCAAGTGCACGTTGGTGTGCTTCGAGAGCTCGTCGAAAAACTCGTCGATCGCGGCCACCGCTGCATTCAGATAGGTGGGCGACAGGTGCTCATAGTTGCGCGCGGTCGTGCCCTGTGGGCTGTGTCCGGCAAGCATCTGCCGCTGCTCCGACGGCACGCCGCGTTCTGCCAGCCAGGTGAGCATCGTGTGCCGAAGCGTCTTCGGGGTCGCGCCGACAACGCCAGCCTCCTGACAGGCGGCGTTCCACGCAGTCTTGATGCTCCTTGTCTCACGCTCGAAATGCGTGGGGCCGCCGGGAACGCGGTTCTTCTCCGCGATCGGCACCTTGTATTTGATGAGCTTGCCGGTGATGCCTTCGACCCAAGGGCGCCCCCCCTTCGCCATCGGGACAACCGCGCGACGCTTGTGCGAATGGACGCGGCCCGGTTGGCGCGGGTCGATCAGGTTGCGCTTCAGGTCGATATTGGCGTCGGTGAGCTCGAGGATCGCCTCGGGCCTGCCGGCGGTGCCGAGTTCAAGGACGATGAAGCGCACGAGGTGCTCGCGCTCGACCCGGCTGGCACAGACACTCAGAATGGCGGCGATCTCTTCGAACGACAGCAGGCGGTCGCGAGGGGGTGCTTTCTGGTGTTCCGGGACGCTCGCGATGAACGGGGGATGGTCGATCCTTTGGGCCTTCCACGCCCAGGTCAGTGCTCCCCGCAGCGCGGCGAGGTCGCGGTCGATCGTGTGTCCACCGACACCGGCCTGCGCGCGCCAAGAGCGAAATCGCATTTGTAGGTCGGGCGTGAGTTCCGCGACCGTTGGCCCTTTGATCCGGCCGCGCCTGCGCTCTTCTTCGAAGAATGCGATCCATTGGTCGACTGAGTAGACGTAACGATCCGGTGCCGCGAGGTTGGCGACATGATTTTAAGCCAGTCTGCCATGAGGGCCTCGACAAGCGCCTCGTCCTTCGGCTGCTTCTGGGGTGCAGTGTTTGCGACATGATGCGCCGCGAGCGCATCTAGCGCTTCTTGCGGTGGCGAAGTTGGGCTACCTCCTTGCGCAGATGTAGTGACGCGCCGCGTGACACTGCGTCCATCTGCACCACTTTCGAGCCAGCAGATGCACCAGGCGCCGCTATCCGGCCGTTGCCAGAGCCAGTAGTTTCCAAGCTGATGTCGTTGTCGTTGACGGTTGCGAGTTCGCATGCGGTTCTGATCTCCTGTGCTTCCATTGCGCTGATGACGCGGTAGACGTCCTCGGAGAGCAGGACCTGCACATGCTGGGGCTCCAGATGCAGCTTGCGCCCAGTTCGGGCGGCGCTACGAAGCCTGTGTGCAAGATCCAACACAGGATGTTGTCTGTATACCTTTGTGGCGGCTCTCTGAGGGGTTGCTGCGGTCACCGAGTGTGTGTATAGTTACACAACAATCTGGCATCAAGTGGGAAATTGCATGACGGACGACGTAGATCAGTATCCATTGGCGGGGACCCGCGCGCAGGTGATGCTGGAGGCGGGTATCAAGGCTGCGCAGGCAGCCGGCCGGTCGCAGCGCGATGTCGCAAAGGAGCTAGGCTATAAGTCCTCGGTGGTGTTGAGCCACATGGCTTCGGGGCGTGTCGCAATCCCATTTGATCGAGCGGGAGACATTGCCAGGTTGCTCGGCTTCGATCCGAAAGCGTTCAAGGTTGCTGTCTTGGAGCAGCGGCATCCCAACGAGGATTTCAGCGCGCTCTTCGGGGTATCCTATTCGTCAGAGGAGACGGTGCGAAAACTGGAGGCTGTGGCAGGATGCTCGCTCAACGATCTGCCTGCCGATACGCGCACGCTGCTTGAAGAGGTAGTCGCGGCGCGCAATCCACGCCGACGCTGGCTGGCTCTGCCGGAGATCGCAACAATGGAACTGGTTCGCCGCCTTCGGCCCGAGAGTTCGAAGGCGGGGCTGAGAGACGAAGACCATGCGGCCCTGGAGCGGGTGCTCAAGCGGTGATCGCGGCGAAACCCGACTATTCCATGTCACGTGTGCGGTTTCGTGCCGAGATGATCGCGTGGTTCTCGCGCCCCGAGTTCAGCCATGTGATCACTCTCGCGCCAAACCGCAAAGACATAACGCCCGAGCTACTGCGCAAGATGTTGGGCGCATTCTGCGGCGAGGTGGACAAGTTCATGCTCCGCACGCGCAATCCGCAAAGCCGATATTCCCATGAGCGATTGCACTTGGTCGCGATGCCCGAAAAGCTCGACAGCAATCCTCATCTTCACTGCGTCGCTAATTTCACGCGGGCGTTCTGGCAGCACAACCTCGACAAGCCCTGGGAAGAGCAACTGGCCAAGATCTGGGAGCGTGTCACACGAGGGGCAGGCTCGATCGTAATCGATGTGAATAGCAGCGAACGCATTGCCTCCTACATCACCAAGGAGATGCTGCGGCCAGATCACCACTTCTATCATTCGTGGGATTTTCACCCGGCTCACCGAATCGTCGACGAGAATCTGAAAGCTGCACTCGAACTTATCGCACCAACGAGAAAGGCCGCTTAGGCGGCTGGCCGGAACGCTGTGACGCGGAAGGGGATCGCCTTCCGCTGAGCCAAGGCGCAAGTGGGTCCTGCGGTCGCAGGACGGCTTGGATCACCGCGGCATGATCGCACCCAGCACTGCCGCGCGATCGCGGCGGTGATCCAATCCAGCGGTATGGAAAATACGCGAAGCGATACCGAGATCATTCGAACCATATTTCAAATGATCGTTGAGTAGGCGGGCGTATGGAAGCCCCATGGAAACATATGCTTCCATGCCATTGGTAAACGAAACCATGCATCGTCGCTTTCATGGACCTTTTCTCAATCTTGAACGAGGCTCTCATGGCAGCGGATCGTATGGAAGCAATCGCAAGCTGCGAGCGGTAAGATCGTCATGTCGACGCACTGGAAAGCGTCTGCCAGCATCGGCGATGCGTTCATGGAATGCACTCGGTCTGCGTTCTCGATCCCCATGTTGTGGCGCCGTCATTCTTGGGTATCGGCAATTGTGGAGAGGGTTGAGGTCGACCCATACCGCTGGATACTCTTCAGCGGCGCGCGAACCTCTCGGTGACGGCTGACTTCTAGTCAGAGATCAATCGTTTTAGTTTCTCAAGCGCGACCCGCTGATCCTCCTCGTGCGCGATGGTCGCGACGAACTTGCCGTCCTTGTCCATCAGGAACACCGATGCGGTGTGGTCGATCGTATAGTCGCCGCCGGCGACGGGCACCTTGGCGTAATAGACGTGAAACGCCTTCACGATCTGGGCGATCTGCGCATCCGTGCCGGTCAGCCCGACAATCGGCGTGTTGAACAGAGTAAGGTAACTACCAATGTCCTTCGCCTTGTCATGCTCGGGATCGACCGAGACGAAGACGATCTGGAATTTGTCGCCGTCTGCCCCAAGCTGCTTGCGCAGCGCCGCCATGCGGCTGAGCGTCGTCGGGCAGACATCGGGGCAGCGGGTGAAGCCGAAAAAGATCGCGTAGGGCGTTCCGCGTAGCGTCTGGTCGGTGACCGTCCGGCCATTCGGGTCGGACATGGTGAAGCTGCCACCGAAAGCCGATGCATAGGCGTCGGCCGCAGTCGGCGGGGCCGCAGTGCGGTTGCCGAGCAAATAATAGGCGCCGAACGCGACCGCCACGAGGACGACCGTGCCCCACAGCCACAGGCGAACTCGCGAAAGGCGCGGCTTATTGGTGCTTGTGGGCATCGTCGGTTCCAGTGCCATAGGTGACCGCTTCGACCTTGAGTTGGACGGTCTTTGACCCGGCCTTCTCGAAGCGCAGGGTCAGCGGCACCATCGCGCCGAGCTTGAGCGGCGCCTTCAGGCCGATCAGCATGATGTGATAGCCGCCGGGTTTGAGTTCGAGCTTGCCCCCGGCAGGGATGGTGAGCCCTGCCGGGACGGGGCGCATCCGCATGATGCCTCCATCCATCGACATGGTGTGAATCTCGACCTTGGCTGCGGCAGGCGAGCTTGCCGATACCAGTCGATCGGTGCGAGCGCCGCGATTGGCAATCACCATGAAGCCGCCGCCATTGGCCTGACCCGGCGCGGTCTGCCGGGTCCACGGATGCGCGATCGACAATTTGCCGATGGTGAAGTCATGTGCGGCGGCGGCAGTCGCGAGGGCAAGCGCCGCGATGGCTGCGACGGTGAACGAACGAGAAGCGATCATCGATGATCCTTTCGGTCAGAAGCGGCGGGTGAAGGAGAGGTCGACGCTGCGCGGTGCCCCGACGAAGACCAGGCCCGATGCGTAGCCCGACCAGTCCGCGTAGAAGGCATCGGTCAGGTTGCGGCCGCGCAGGGTAAGCGTTCCGACCCCGGTGCGCCACGCGATCGCGGCGTCGAACGTCGTGAACGCATTGACCTTCACGCTGTTGGCGTTGGAGGTGAAGAAGCCGCCATTGTGGCGCACTGACCCGGTCAGCGTTACGGGCAGTGCCTTGGGCGAATAGGTGATGACCGCGTCTGCAAGCCGCTCGGGAACGTTAGGCGGGCGGTTGCCCGACCGGTTGGCGCCGCCGGCTTCGATCAATGCGCCATATTTGGCATCGAGCAGCGTGCCGCTGAAGGCGAGATTGAGTTCGTCGGTCGCCGGCAGGTTCAGCGCAAGTTCGATCCCGCGCGATTGCAGGTCGCCGCCTTGCACCACGACCGCCGGATTGGCCGGGTCGCGGGTCAGGATGTCGTCCTGACGGATGTCGAACACCGATGCGGTCAGCTCGACCCCATCTCCCGCGAGTGAGGTCTTGATCCCCGCCTCATAAGAGCGACCGGTGGTCAGTTTGAAATTCGCGTTGGTCGCGCTGATGAACAACAGACCGCTGAGCGGTGTAACGGCATAGCTGTATTGCGCGAAGATCTGGGTCTTGGGTGCGATGCTGTAGACCGCGCCGACCCGCCACGAGATCGGGTCGTAGCTCTGCCCATAGTTCTGGACCGCGCCGCTGGTGACGTTCACGACGCGACGATCGAGCTCGATGTGGTCGTAGCGCAGACCGCCGACCAACAGCAGCTCGGGCGTGAGGTTGAGCGCGTTCTCGGCGAAGAGCGCATAGGAATCGACCTTGGCGGTAACGTCCTGCCGGGTTCCGAAATTGGCGGGCGTGTCGGCGGGGAAGGTGCCGCGCACCGGGTTGAAGGGGTCGACCGCGGGCAGGCTGCCGAAGCGGCGCACGGTAAAGAAGTCAGTCCCCGCGATCTCGCCGCCTGCGGTAAAGCGATTGCGCATCCCGCCGATCTCGCCGTCGAATGCGAGGTGGAGGCGCTGGCTCCAATAGTCATGGTCGTGGGTGATGAGCGAGGAATATCGGTCGATCAGGCCGGTCCCGGCGTTGAACGTATACTCGTCACTGTCGCGCCAGACGCGGCTCGAGCTATACCAGCTGGTGTCGCTGACCAGCTTGACCGTATCGCTCAATTCATAGTCGCCGCGCGCGCGCAGCCAGATCGTGTCCGACCGCATATCGGCGTCGAGCACATCGAAGTTCACCCGCCGCATCGCACGGTCGAGCACCAGTCCGGCGCTCCCCGAGACTGCGTCGGATGGATCGCGGGCAATCGCGCGCGAGACCACCGGCGTGCCGTAATAGGCGGAAGAGAAGCGATCCTCGGCATAGTCCGCCGACAGCGTCAGCGAAGCCCGGTCGCTCGGCTGCCAGAGCAAAGAGCCAGACGCCGCGAAGCTCTTGCTGTCGGTGTCGTCGACCCAGCCCGACGAGCGCGACCAGGCGGCGGTGGCGCGTGCCGCGATGGTATCGCCCAGCGGCAGATTGACGTCGCCAGCGAGCCGCGCGGTATCGAAGCTGCCATAGCTCGCCAGCGCTTCGCCGCTCGTGGCGCCGAGCTTCGCGCGGCGCGGAACGAAGTTGATCGCGCCGGCCAGCGCGCCTTCGCCTGATGTGACCGAGGCCGGCCCCTTGATCACCTCGATCCGGTCGAACATCCACGCATCCCAGTTGCGGATGCCGACGTCCGAATTGGCCATGCGAACGCCGTCATAAAGATAATTCACGGCGCGGTGAAAGCCGCGCATCGATACCGCGCCGGTCGATCCCGGAAGCTGGCCCGATGCGACGCCAGGCGCGGCGTTCATCGCCTCGATCGCCGTGCGGACGCCCTGATTCTGGAAATCGTCCTGGGTGACGACATCGACGATGGCGGGGGTTTCGCGGTTAGTGAGGCCGAGGCGGCCGGCGACGTCGGGCTCCGCCTCCAGCTGGCGCTGGCCGGTGACGATGACGGTGGCGGCATCGGGGGCAGCTGCCTCCTGCGCTGCTGCGGGGGTCGCGACGAGGCACGCGACGATTGCGATAGTCGAACTGTTCATGGGTTACTCCGTGGTGAAGGTGTGATTGCGGTGGAGGCGGCGGGCGCGACGGCGGCGCTGCCAGTGAAGAAGGCCGGTGACGAAGAGGAGCGTCGGCGCGAGGCCGATCAGGACGGTGAGCGCGCGCACGGCGGTGCCGCCAACCGATCCGTCGTGCAGCGTGCGGAACCATGCTGACACTTTGGTCCCGGCATTGCCGCGCCGGATGTCGTGCACGGCAAGGACGCGGCCCGAATATTGGTCGACGAACACGAAACTGCTGGGGAAGCGCGCATGCGGGTCGCCGGGCACCTGCACCCGCATGCGGAACGGCTTGTCGCCGATGCCGGGCACGTCGATGAAGGCGAGCCGCGCATCGGGGAGCGCCCGCTGCGCCGCTGCCAGAGCAACAGACACCGGGATTTGCTCCCCCTCGCTGGTGGAAGAGCGCGGCTTGGGTAGTGGGTCCGGGGTTGTGACGGTCGCGGCGACGACGGCGGTTTTGACGTCGGGCAGTGCGAGGAAGACCCCGGTGGCGACCAGAATGAAGAGCAACAAGCCGCTCCACAGGCCGCCGAGCTTGTGCAGGTCGCGCAGCCGACGAACCGGGGCGGCATTACGCTTGAACGCCAGCGCCTTGCGCCAGCTGCCTCGCGGCCACCAGGTCACAATCCCTGTCACCAGCAGCACCAGCATCGCGATGCCCGACCAGCCGATGACCTGACGCCCCAGCTCACCGGCGAGCAGGTGCATGTGCAACTCGTAGAGCCAGCTCATCAGATAGCCGCCCCAAGGTTCGGCGCGCAGCACCTGACGTCCATCGGGCGAGAACCACACCATCTCGCGTTCGGCGTGATGGCCGTGATGTTCGGACGACGGATAATAGCGGGCGGGCAGGCTGCCGGGTTCGCCGGTGACCTCGAACGACCATTCACTCTCAGGGTCGTCCCAACGCGCACGCCCGGTCGCCAGCGCTTGATCCCAGACGGTCGACCTCCATCCGGCCGCCGGGCCGGAGCTGGTTGCCACGCCCGAGCGGTTCAGCGCGGCGTCGATCTCGATGTAGAAAACTAACGCCGACCCGGTGAGGCCGAGTAGGACGAACAACGCCCCGATCCCAAGACCGAGCCAGAGATGCAGGCGCCGAATGAAGACGCGGGTGCGCGTCATCGGACGGAGCCGGCGCTAATGGGCGCGCGGGCATGCGCGGCGGGATCGATGACGGCAGCCCCGATCTGACTGACGACGCAGACGATCGATAGCAGCCACGCCGAGCGGCGCAGCCGACGCATCCGCTCCCGAATGGGTACGGCGCGCGGAATGGAAGGTGGCATTTTACCCTCGTTCGCAGGGCGCAGGTCGTGATCTACCCACACCGGCAGGCAGGCGCACAGGCCCGCTCTGTCATGCGGCGAAGGATGCTGTCCGGTTCGCCGCGCGCATCAGGCGCGCGCGGGTGGTCCTTGCGATGGTGGCGGTGGCGCCGCGAGCCGGTGGATCGTCAGGTCGGCGATGGCGCGCAACGACGGCGTATCGCTCTCCTGAGCGATCGCGACCTGCGCGGGGATGATCGTCGCGGCGATCAGCCCGCCACCCAGCCCGGCAGCGAAGGTGCAGGCGCCCTCTGCGGTGGTCGATCGATCGTGATCGCTCTTGCCGTCGCTCGTCGGCACAAACGCCTTGGTCTGGCCCATGCCGGTGCAGACGCTGATGACGATGCCCTGCGGCGCGCTGGTCGGCATATAGCCGGTAGGGATTGCGATCCGAACCGCGAGCACAAGCGCGAACAGCATCACAAGGATGCAGCGCCCTGCGCGCGAGTCATGGAATGTGCCCACCATGCGGCGCGTCTAGCGTCGCAGGGGTGAGTTGTCACCTGGACAGAATGACCACTCGTGCGCGCTGCAAAAAGCCGCTCGCATGGCATTTCCTCGACCGGTGTTTTCGAGTCCTTTGCAGTATATACGCTCGGCGGGCGAGCTTGGCAGGCGTTGCCCTAAACTGGCTTACCGAAACCAGCTTACCGGTTCGAGGCAAGCTGGTTCAGGGCAAGGCCGGAAGCCACCCGCACCGCGCACCGCTGGCATCAGCAGTAACCGCGTCGCCGATGAGAGGTGGAGTCACGGATCGCGCGTCGCTTTACGGTCGTGCCGCAGGGACACCTCGTTCGTGACAATGCAACCTTGCTATGAAACACGAATCGAATAGAGCGTCGGCATCATGATTGCTCTGTCTGACACCGTATCGATCTCTGCCGATCTGCTCTCGACCGAGATCGATGGCGAGATCGTCATGATGGACATGGAGGCGGGGCGTTACCTCTACCTCGATCGGATCGGTAGCGTCATCTGGACCGAACTCGCGCAACCGCGAACGGTCGCCGACCTGTGTCAGTCACTGGCCGGTCGCTATGCGGCACCGATTGAGGAGATCGAGCGGGATGTGCTCGACCTGCTGGTGCAGATGAAGCGCAACGATCTGATCCGACTGCACGATTGACCTGCTGTGTCGGTGTTGCCTGCCGCCGCACAGCCCGTTCCGACCCGCCTGTTTCGCGATGGCGAACGGCTGTGCGCCGATTGGGTCGACATTGCCGATACCGATCCGACCCTCCCGTTCCTGCATGATCGAATCGCGCGTGCCGGCCCGAGCTGGCGCGCGGCGCTGCCAGAGGCGTCGGGGGTGGCCGGTCCATCGGCGCTGGTGCTTCACGCGGGGCGTTGTGGATCGACACTCCTCTCTCGCGCCTTGTCGCACTTGTCGCGATGCCATGTCGCGTCGGAGCCGCAGGCGGTAAACCAAGTGCTTGGCGTGGATGGGGTCTGGCCATTTATGGCACCCGGCTCGCGAGCCGAAGCGCTGCGGCAGGTAATCGAGGCGCTGTGCCGATCCGCTCGGACCGATCAGGACCGCGTCATCCTGAAGCTGTCGAGCTGGAATGCCCTGCACCTCCCTTTGATCGAGGAGGCGTTTCCCGAGGTGCCCAAACTGTTCGTCTATCGTCAGCCGGAAGAGATTCTGGTCTCGCTGCGCGACGCACCGGCGGGATGGATGCGGCGAGCGGACGATCCGGTCCAGACTAAGCTCTTTCTTGGGGGAACGGCGCCGACGGGGCGTCATGCGCTCGCTTTTGCGGCGCAGGTGCTCGGCCGCATCTTTGCGATCGTCGCCGATGCTGTAAGTAGGCCCGGAGCGGCGGGGAGATGGCTGCTGATCCCCTATTCCGAACTGCCCGATGCTTTGAACGGCAAAATTCCTGCGTGGCTGGGACTACACCCGTCAGTCGTGGACCTAGAACGCATCGCCGACGCGGCCGCGCTCAATGCCAAGGACGCGAACGGCAACCGCCGGTTCGAGCCGGATAGCGCCCGAAAGCAGGCAGCAGTGACGCCGGAGCTGGCCGAATTGGCGGCGCGGTTCGTCAATGCCGCTTATGATCGCCTGGACCGGTTGCGTGCCGCAGGGGAAGTTCAGTGAACGCGGCCCGTCATTACATCTATGGCGGCCTCGTCTTTCGCTCGAGCGCGCCGCTCCCGCTGATGCCGCACGACTGCGAGCCCGGATCGGCGGACGTCGACGTCACCTTTGGTCCCCTTCCGCTGCCAGCGACCGAGTGCCTGCGTGCCAAGCCGCATTTTCACATGTATGCCGACGGCACCGCGATCCTGCGCTCCCCGCACGGCATCCGAATGCTGATCGATAACGGCAGGATGCTGCGGATCGAGGTGCCTGAAGGCGTCGACGCGCGACTGGTGCAAAGCTGGCTGATCGGGCCTGGCCTTGGCCTGATCATGCATCAGCGCGGCATCCCTCCGCTGCACGCCTGTGCGGTCAGTCGAGCCGGTCGAGCAGTTGCCATTGCTGGCGATAGTGGCGCGGGGAAGAGCACGACCGCGCGCGCATTGATGCAGCGCGGCCATGAGCTGATCGCGGAAGACCAGGCGATTATCGACCCAGCCAAAGCGACGCTGTTTCCCGGTGTCCCCGACCTGCGCCTGTGGGCGGTCGCCGCCGAGCGGTTCGGCGAACGGACCGAGGAACGCGCGCGGGTCGGAATGCATGAAGACAAGTTCACCATCGCATCGTCGCGCGAGCGGTTCGACCGGACACCGCGTCCGCTCGCTGCGCTGTTCGTCCTCTCGTCGGAGCATGCCGACGTGCCGATGAGCACGCGACTGCGGGCAGGTCCCGCGGCGCATGCACTGCACCGCCATATCTATCGGCAACGCCTCGCGACATTCATGGGCCGGGGGGCAGAGATGTTTGGCTGGGCCACTGCGGTCGCCGCCCGCGTGCCTGTCTATGCGGTCCGTCGTCCACACGATCTGGCGCGGTTGGATGAGCTCGCCGCCCATATCGAGCAGGTCATGGAGCAACAGCGATGAGCGCGATCGCAGGCGTGTGGTATCCCGATGGCCGGTCTGGCGCCAAGGCCGATTGTCAGCGGATCAGCCGGTCGCTCGCCCTGTATGGCCCGGATCGTGAGGGGCTATGGGACGGTGGCGAGATCGCGCTCGCCCATCGCCTGATGAGCTTCCTGCCGGAAGACCGGTTCGACCGGCAACCGCTGACCGGGCGCGGGGGCCGACTCCATCTGGTCGCCGATTGCCGGATCGACAATCGCGCGGAACTGGGCCTGGCACTGGACATCGAACCGGGGCGTCAGGCGGTGATGTGCGACGCCGCCTTCATCCTTGCGGCGCTCGAACGATGGGGCGATGGCGCGGTGGACCGGCTGTGCGGCGATTTTGCCTTTGCGGCATGGGACATGGATGCGCGGACGCTGACGCTTGCGCGCGACCCGGTCGGCAATCGCCCGCTGCATTATCATATCGGGCGCGGCTGGTTCGCCTTTGCCAGCATGCCAAAGGGGCTGCTGGCACTGCCCGATGTCCCAAGCGGCCCGGACTCGGAACGGCTGCTGACCTGGCAGATGCTCTTGCCGCTCGACGGCGCGCACAGCTTCTACAAGGGGATCCAGCGGCTCGACTTGGGGCAGGTAGCGAAGGTCCGGGCTGACGGGCGGATTGAGCCGCGCCGCTACTGGGATCCGATGGCGATGCCGCAGCGACGCGGTATGCGCGGCAATGCCGATGCGGAAGGGATGCGCGACGCCCTCGATGTCGCCGTGAAGGCGCAGCTGCGCGGCACCGGCGGCACCGCGCTGATGCTGAGCGGTGGCCTCGATAGCTGCGCGCTGGCAAGCAGCGCCGCGCCGCTGCTGGCCGAGCAGGGCAAGCGGCTTTCCGCTTACACCAATGTTCCGATCGCGGGCACCGATTCGACCTATTCGGCGCATCTCCTCACCGACGAAGGCCCGCTGGCTGCGCAGATGGCGGCGCTGCACCCGAACATTGACCATCATCTGGTTCGCGCGGCTGACGCCGACCTGCTGGCGGTGATCGAGCGGATGGTCTTTCTCGCCGACCAGCCGGTGATGAACCCGCTCAGCACCGCATGGGCGCACGAAATCTACCGTAGAGCGGCGGCGGCGGGGGAACCGGTGGTCCTGACCGGCATCAGCGGGAATATGGGCCTCACCTACACCGGCGAGCATGTCTTGGTCCGGCATGCGGCGCGCATGCGACTATGGTCATTGTGGCGCGATGCGGCCGTGTTGGTCGCACAGGGCATTCATCCCGACCGGAACACCGCGTTGCGTCGCGCGATCCGGCCGCTGCTGCCGTTCGGATTTATCGAGCGCTGGCACCGGCGTGGCGGTAACCGGATCACGCCGCTGGCGGCGATCTCGGCGCAGTGGGACAACCCCGATGCGCAGGCCATGTTCGCGCGTAATTCGGGCGCATTCGGCCCACTCGCGCGGGTGCGGCGCTGGCAGCATTGGCACCATGTCATCATGCAAATGCGCGATCCGGGGCCGCTCAATGCGGCGGCGAATGCCGGGTATCGCGTGGATCGGCGCGACCCCACATCGGACCGCCGTCTGCTCGCCTTTTGCCTGTCGCTGCCTGAGGACCGGTATGTGCGCAATGGCCGGACCAAGGACGTGTTCCGCCGCGCCTTCGCCGACCGGATTCCAACAGAGATCCTGCACTCGCCCCTGCGCGGCACCCAGACCGCTGACTGGAAACACATTTTGTTGAACGCTCAGCCCGCAATCCAGGCCGAACTGGAGCATCAGGCGCGGGTCGGCGCGTGCGGCGAGTTGATCGACGTCGATGGGCTGCGCGCACTGGCCGACACGCTACAGGACGCCGCGCCGGACAACTGGAACTCGGTGCAGCGGCATTATCTGAAGCTGGTGCGCGGCCTCGCGACGGGCATGTTCACCCGGCGCGCCGCCGGCGGAAACTAGGTTGCCCCGCTTTCGCTCAGCCGGACCAAGGACCGGTTGGCGAGACGCGCGACGCAATCGCGAACCTTCGCCATGTCGAGTCCGCACAGGTCGGGCAGCTCTGAAATCTGGCGCGCACCGGCTTGCAGCAAGGCCGCCATGACCGCGCGCTCCGCTGCATCCATCGAGACCGTCACGCCATTGAAGCCGACTTGCGCTGCACCTTCAGCGGGAAGGCGCACATCAGCGGGCAGCAGCGGCTGAACCCAGCTATCCGCGGCCAGCTCGCTCGACAGACCCAGATTGATCGGCCACCGCACGCGGCGGCGCTGCGCAGCACTGTCAATGAACGCGCGCAGATCGATCGTGTCCGCAAGCTGGTGGAGGCGTGCGCGCAAATCCGCCTCATAGCGCGCCAGATCGTCTGCGGAGCCATAGACCGGAACATCGGCATCGGCATTGATCGCGGTGCTTCCGTCGGCGGCGATCCATTTGAACAGGTCCGATTCGCGCGGCCACATCAATGAG
Organism: uncultured Stakelama sp.; assembly: GCA_964393565.1. Taxonomy (GTDB): domain Bacteria; phylum Pseudomonadota; class Alphaproteobacteria; order Sphingomonadales; family Sphingomonadaceae; genus Sphingomonas. The sequence continues at coordinate 19,196 of CAYMUJ010000001.1, forward strand.
TTGGTCAAGTGCATCGCCGCATCGCCCTCGACCGATGCCCGATGCACCTCCCCGCGCGGCAGGTAGAGAATGTCGCCGGGCTCAAGCACAGCTTCCCAGACGACCGGGCCAAGATGTTCATCACTGACCAGCGTTGTGTCGGCGCAAGCATCGGGCCGCGGGCCGAAGCACGACCAACGCTTGCGTCCATGCAGGTGCAGCACCAGCACGTCATGCGGGTCATAATGTGCACGAAACGCACTTTCACGCCCGAAGCTGGCATAGAGATTGGTCTGAACCCGCGCCGGCAGAGCGTGCTCCAGCATCGTGACGAGCCGGGCAATCGCGGGAACATCGTGGTGGATCTGACCGAGCGAGAGGCTCAGCCCCTCCTGGCAGAACCGCTGGAGCTGATCGGTGAACAGCACCCGCTTGAAGTCTGGGCCGATGTGGCTCCACATTTCACGCGGCAGGTCACGTCCGCGCCGCACCACGCGGGTGCGATCGTCGAACAGCCGGTCGCCTTCCAGCAGCGCATTGAACTGCGACCAGGGCACCAGCGCGCGGAACGCATCCCTGTTCCCGGTGCGCATATGCAACCGGCGTCGCTCACGAACTGCGGCATTGAGAACCGCAGGGCTATTCGGCGCCAGAAGCACTTCCAACGAAGGCATCATCTACGCGGCAGTTCCAAGAAAAGCCGACTGGCAACCGGCACGCTGGTCCAGCACGTCTTACGACGGCTGATTAGGATCTTGGTCCGCCAAAACCGCACCACCAAACTGGGTCGCGCTGTCGATGTCAGCCATTTCGAGCGTCGGGCGGGTCCACACCGCCTTGGCGCTATCCTGCTCGTCGCGCGCCGTTTCCATGCTTGAAGGTATCGTCATGCCTGACCTCCTGAATTGCTGCTAGAGTTTAGGCGATCTCGGCCACTTTACCAGCCTGAGGGTAGATTGATCCGGTTGCGAACCTTCGATCACACCTGCGCGCCGACGTCATGCCGCATATGATCGGGAAACCGATCGCGTCAGCTCACGACGGGTCGAGGGAGTCGCCGTCGGGGATGGTGCCGCCGCCCGCTTGGGTCGAACTGTTGATTTCGGTAACTTCCAGGGTCGGTCGCGTCCAAGCAGCCTTGGGATTGTCCTGGCCGTTATTCAGCATCTCAACGTTCGATGAAGGCATTGTCATGTCATGGCGTCCTTTGGGTCGTTGCCGCCGTCTAGCGACGTTCGGCTGATTATCAACCCAAAGAAAGGCTTCGGTTCGAAACCCGGTCGGACGTTGACCGACCGAGACTTACGATACGTCGTTGGAATCAAGGTCGCCGACCGTGGCAGCACCTGCCTGGGTCGAGCTGTTGATCTCAGTAACTTCCAGGGTCGGCCGCGCCCACGGAGCCTTGTCGAAGCTTTGCGCTTCACGCGAAGCGTCTCCATTCGAAAGCGGCGTCGTCATGTTGGAGTCTCCTATCGTTCGCTCAGACGCATATCCGCGATGGTCCGCGTTTTCAAGGATCGCGCCGAGCGGGCTTGCCCGCGCTGACGGTTCGGTTGAGCCACGCGGTTCAGGGCAAGCACATAAGCCACCGCAGCCACCCCGAAGCCACCCGTATCCCATGTCGCGATCATCGATGGTGACCACATCAACAATGAGAGACGAGGTCACCAATGCACATGTTCAAGATCATCGCCACCGGCAGCGCGACCCTCACGGTCTTTGCGGAAAGCTATGACGCCGCCGCAGAGGTGTTCGCCGGCTGGCACCTGGGGACGTATGGCACGCAACCCGGAGCGTTCGAGGTGCTCAAGCGCAACCGGCGCTGGCAGGGGCTCAACCGGGCGCATGTCGACGCGGTGCTGGCGAGGGGGATCACCGGGGTCGCGACCTATGATCCCACTGAGGGCTGGACCGTCACACCGCTCACCACGCCGAAGGGTTGAGGCATGCATGTGCTCAACTTCTTCCACGACGACGAGGACATCGAGGCCGCGATCTTCGCTGCCGATGAATGGCGCGCAGCGGAAATATGGAAAGCGATCGACGGGCGTTTTTCACTGATGCCCGAGGGCTGGCTGGGATCCGAACTGGAGAGCTGGCTGGTGCTCGGTCGCAAATGGCATGAACGCGAAGCCTGTGAGCGGTGCGTCGAGGGCATTGGTGTCTATAGCTCGATCGACGGCTGGACCATCTTGCCGATCAACTATGCCGCGATCGGGATAGCGCCGCCCGAGCCGCCAGACTGACCGGAGCAGCAGTGACCAAAGCCGGGTCGATCGGGCAACACATGTTGACGATCGGCCGGCAGGAGAAAATTGCCATTCACCGGCGCTGCCAGCGATCCGCAGAAAACCGGGCAAAACGGCGATTGAAAAAGTTGGCGGTCGTTTGTCGATTCAACCACCTTGATGTTGGCGCCGGGCAGATTGCGCATCGTCGCCGAGGCGGAAAAATGCTATCATTTGCGATGCATAATCCTCCCGGCGGCACACCCCGAACTACCCTCACTAAAGCTCAATGCGAGGAGGCGCTCGACCTCTTCGAGAACGGCGTCATGAACGGCGCACAGATCGCGCGCCACCTCGGTGTCAGCCGCCATGTCATCTATCGCTACTTCAAGGCCGTCGGCGCGATTGAGGGGCGTCTGATCCATGAGCATATGCTGCGCCAACACGCGGAGATCGATGCGCGTCAACATGCGCGGCGCATGCAGCAACAGGCATCCCGAACCTTCTCGAAGGTGAATATGGGCTTTTTGCACAGTCAGGCTGCCAGCACCGACTGCTCGGTGGATCGAGCTACTATCGCGTGAGAAGCCGGTGCCACCGTGAATTTCGTAGATATAGCGGTGCATATCCTGCCTAGCATAAGCCCATCCGGACTTGCCAAGCGGGTCTAACGCACGGTGAAAACGCCTCTTGAGTGATACACATAGGGTGTTACACAGTAAGGATTGGGAGTGAGCTAAGGTGTTGGAAATGCGTGGTTTCGGAGGGGTGAGTTCTTCTCCCCTCAGCTCCACCATTCTGCCAGGCTGAAGTTTGGATAGCCCGCACGCGGGCGCGGGGTCAGCGCACCCTGAAGCCGTTCAGTCGGTGAGCGGTTCGACCTCGATCGCCGATACGATGGCTTCCCCCCGGCGCGCGATGAAGCGCAGGTCGAGCATTCCACCCGTGATCTCGACGTCGAACTGTTCGCGAATGGCGGTGAGCGGTGTCCCGGCCCTGGCATGGACGTCGAATTCCTTCAGCGTCACGATGCCATTTGCGGAAACGTCGAACTGGCGCGCGCCCTTGGCTTCTTTCGGTTCGACAAAGGTCAGTGTCACGCGATAGCGGCCATTGGCGGCGGGGATGCGGTAGCTGAAGTCACTGCCGCTGCGGAAGGTCGCGACGACATCGCGACGATCGGTGCCCGCGATGGCGACCAGCACCGGCTGACGCCCGCGGCCGCCGGGAGTGTCGGCGGTACCCGCGGTGCCGCCGGTGAAGAAATGGTCCGATCCGAAGCGCGTGTCCGCCTTTGCCGCAACGATTGCGCCGCTGTCGATGCGGAAGCTGCGCGCCTGTGCCGGGGCGAGCGTCCATTCGATCCGGTCGGTGAGAGTGCCGGATGCGAATGCCCCGCGTGCTTCGATCCGGTTTGCGCCGGGCTTCAGCCGGACGTCGCTCCAGACACAGACGCGGTCGGGACAACCGCGCATCCGCCCGATTTCGCGCCCGTTGACGGTCAGCCTCGTTTCGGATGCGTTGCTGTAGACGCGCACATCGGTGACCGGATAGGCGCGGTCGACATAGCGGCGGCCGGTGACGTGAACCGTGGGCTTGTCGGACCAGTTGGCGCGGTAGAAGTAGAAGGCGTCCTTCCGGATCTTGCGATCATAGCTGACGACGCCCTTGGTATTGATGTCCTGCGCATCGCCCTCGCGCCGTACGGTCGACCCGAAGTCGAACCCGTTCCACAGCCATATGCCCCACAGGTCGCGGCGGTCCTTCAGCACTTTCCAGCTTTCTTCATGATACCATGAGAAAAAGGCTTCGGGCTGGGTGCGTCCAGCGGATTCGATCGGGCCGCCGAGCGGATTGTCCGACTGCATGTTTGGCGCGCCGCCGGCCCCGATCTCGCTGATCGACACGGGCTGGTTGGGTCGCTTGGCGCGCAGCGCATCGATATGCGCGCCAAGCTCGTGCGGCTTGCCGTAATACCAGCCATAATAGCGGTTGGCGCCGACCGCATCGACCGCGTCGGCGACCGGCGGCACATCGCGCAGGCCGCGTTCCTCACAGCATTGCGCGAGCACCACGGGACGCAGCGGGTCGATCGCCTTTGCCTGACCGTAGAGATCCTTGAGGAGCGGCAGTGGGTCAGCCAGCACTTCAGGCGGACGGCCGAGGAAATCGGGGCGGCCGGGGCCGAAATCGACCTCGTTCGCAATGCCCCAGACGCCGACCGATGCATGATTGTAATTCTGTCTGATCATATCCTGCAGCTGCAGGCGCGCGTTCTGCCGGATGCCTTCCGGGGTTTCGACCTGGTCGCGGGCATTGGTCCAGGCGGTGACCAGCCCGATCTCGTCCCACAGCACCAGCCCGTAGCGGTCGGCAAGGTCGTGAATGGGCTGGCCATGCTGATAATGGGCAAGGCGGATCGTATTGGCGCCCATGTCGCGCAGGATTTCGACCGTCTCGGCGACGTCCTGCTCGGTCACCGCCCAGTCCGATGCCTCATTATCCTGATGGATGCCGACGCCGACCAGCGGCACACGCTTGCCGTTAAGGATGAAGCCCTGTTCGGGGTCGAGCCGCATCGTGCGAATGCCGAACCGCTGGTCGAGCGTGTCGAGCAGCGCGCCGTCCGTTCCGCGCACTTCAACCCGCAGCGTATGGAGATAGGGGTCGGCGGTGCCGTTCCACAGCCGGGGATTGGCGACGGTCAATGCACCCCGGATCTCGGTCGGGGCACCCGGCGTCACCTGCCCGGCGTGACGCCAGCTGGCAACGGCCTTGCCGGTGGCGTCGAGCAACTTGACGTCTACCGTAACGTCGCGCGCTGCCCCGCTGTCGTTCCTGAGCCGTGCGATCAGATCGATTGTCGCGCTGGCCGCATCGGCGCTGCGGGTCGCGGCATAGACGCCCGGCCCGCCCGAATCGAGCAGGTCGATATGCACCGGGTTGGCCAGCACCAGGCTGACCGGACGATAAAGGCCGCCGCGCACGAAAAAGTCCCCAGTCATCGGCAGCACGTCCGCCGTGCTGTTACCGAAGCGCGGTTGGGTGTTATCGACTTTCACATAGAGCGAATTGGCCTGGCCGAAGCGGATCGCGTTCGTCGCGTCGAGGCGGAAGCGGCCGAACGGGTTGCGATGCTCGCCCAGCCGGATGCCGTTGAGCCAGACTTCCGCGGTGCGGCTTGCCGCATCGAATTCGAGGAAGGCGCGCTTGCCCGCGCCATCCGCTGCGGGGGTGAAGGACAGATGATACCAGCCGACGCCCTGCGCCTTGTTGACGCTGTCCGCGCTGTTCACATGGGTTTGCGGGTCGGACAGATAATAGCCCACGCGGTTCCATGTGTGTGGGACCGACACCGGCTTCCAGTTTTCGGGCTTGGGATTGTGCGCGCCGGGGCCGGCGTCGCCGACGAAGTTGAACTGCCAGCCTTCGGCCAGCACGGTCCGGGTCCGTGGCGTGGCCTCGGCCGTTTCCGCGCTGGGCAGATCGCGCGGCGTGGCGGCGGCAATGCAGGAGGGCAAAAGTGCCAATGCGGCCGAAGCCGATAGCAGGATCCGGCTTCGTCCAGTCATGGTCACCGCAAATGCCTCCGGGAGCTCAACATTGGATCGCCTGATCGAGCCGATCCGTTACATGAAAAACGGGCCAGGCCTCACGACCCGGCCCGCCAAGGACATCAGAAGCCGATGCGGGCGCGGACGCCGACATAGCGCTTATAGTTGCGCGGCACCTGCTGGTAGATGATGTAAGGCGCATCGCGCGTCGTGGTGTTGTCGATCAGTGATGTGACATAATCCTGGTCGAACAGGTTGTTCACGAAGAAGCTGACGCGCCAATTGTCGTCCTCTCCCTGCAAGCCGATCGAGGCATTGGCGATACCATAGGCGTCGATCACCGTGCGCGGATTCTGGTTCAGCCCGTTGACCGAACTCTGCCAGACATAGTTGCCGTCGGTCACCAGTTCGACTCCGCCGCCGATCGCGGTTTCATATTTGAAACCGAAGTTGAACTTGAAATCGGGCGAGTTGCCGAGCTTCTTCCCGGCGAGATTCTGCACGAACTGGCCGCTGGCCGTGTCGAGCACGCACCCTTGGGCAACGGTCTGGCCATAATAGCAGGTCGAGTCCGGGAACTCACGGACCCGCGCGTCGATATAGGCCGCCGACCCGAACAGGGTCAGACCGTCGGCGGGCGTGACCGATGTTTCGAACTCGACACCGCGTGAGCGCAGCTTGCCGACATTGGTCAGTTCGAACTGTTGCGGGATGACCTCGGTATTGATGCCCTGGGCCTGGAAGTCGTTATAATCGGTCCAGAACGCCACCAGCTGGAACTGGGCGCGGCGGTCAAAGGCGCGCCCCTTGATCCCGATTTCGTAGTTCATGCTGGTTTCGGAGCGGATCGGATTGTCCGCGCGCCGCTGGTTGAAGCCCGACGACACGTCATAGGCCTGGCCCTTATAGCCGGTAGCGACCGATGCGAATGCCATCAGGTCGGACGAGAAATCATGCTGAAGTGCGACCTTCCATGTGAATGCCGTCTCTGCGTCCGAACCCGCGAAGACCTGGGGCGTGGCAGTGCGGTTGTCCTGAAACCGTACACTGATCTCTTCGCGGTTGAGGCGTGCACCGCCCGACAATTTGGTCGACGGCGACAGATCGAAGCCCAGCTGGACAAAGCCGGCATAGCTGCGGCTCTTGGCGATCGAATCCCAGTTCTGGCGAAGCGGGGGTGTGGTCGGGGCCAGGCGGATGAAACTGCGGTCGGCCGTGCCGTCGCTGAAATACAGGCCGGCCAGATATTCGAAGGGGGCGCCCGGCCCAGACGTCAGGCGCAACTCCTGAGTGACGGCTTCGACGTCATAGTTAGAGAGCTGGAGGATCGTCGGGCTTGGCGTCAGATCCTGATCATTTACGATATAATAGTTCCAATTCTGGAAGCTGGTGATCGAGGATAGCGTCGCAAAGCCCAGATCGACGTTCAACTTGCCGGCCAGCAACAGCTGATCGCTGTCATTGACCTGTTCGTCATTGATGCGGACGTTGACATTGGCCGGACCGGGCGTGATCCCGGTCAGGTCATAGGCGGTGTTGACCGCAGCACCGGCGGAGTTGCGCTGATCGAGCCGGCGGAAGGTATCGACACCGCCATTGCCGTAGGAATCGCCATAATCGGCGATGAACGTCAGATCGACCGGCCCGATCGCGTAATCGAACTTGCCGCGCAGTCCCCAGGTTTCAAGCTGACCCAGCGTGTTGCCGGTGGTGAGATTGTTGATGTAGCCGCCAAAGTCCGAATAATAGCCTGACACCCGGAACCCGCCATCCGGGCCGACCGGCCCCGACAGGCTCGCCTGCAGCTTGTGCTCACCGTCACTGGTCGCGGTTCCCTCGAGCGATCCGCTGAGGCTTCGCGTTGGCGCCTGAGTGGTGATGCTGATCACACCCGCAGACGCGCTTTTCCCGAACAACGTGCCCTGCGGCCCGCGCAACACTTCGATCCGTGCAACATCGGTGAGATTGCCGAACGCCTGTCCGGGCAGCAGCAGCGGCACTTCGTCGACCATCACCAGCACGGACGGTTCAACAGCGGTGGAGAAGCTGAACGTCCCGATCCCGCGCAAGGCGACCGTGTTCTGATTCTGGTTGCCACTTCCGGTAATGGTCAGCGACGGGGACACATTGGTCAGTGCAGAAAAATCATTGACCTGTGCGGCATCCAGGACGGTTTCGTTGACCACGGACACGGCGACAGGAACGTCGAGAACATTCTGTTCACGCTTCTGGGCGGTGATGATGACTTCCTGACTGCCGGCATCGGTATCAGTGGCGGCAGTATCCTGCGCGAATGCCGGTGCTGCCAGGGTCGCACATCCAGCGACCAGGGCAATGCGTGCAGCAGAGCCAATCAGTTTGGTGCAGTTCATCACTCTCTCCCTCCCTTAAAGCGCGCCCATCTTCCATCTGGTCAGGACGCTGCGATTAAATTGGTCATGCCACATCTACACTGGAGTGGAAAGAGGCTTTATAGTGTCCGTCTGCAAGCAGGGCTTTGCAGGACTTTCGGCGCTGCTTTTGCGGCCTGGTGATGAGTTTGGTCTGGCCGCTCCGGCGGGTCTGGCCAATTCACCCGGATCGCTGTAGCGTTTGCGGACTGCCATCCGGCAGGAGTATTTGAGAGCGGACGATGACGAGCGAAGGCGAAGGCAGCAAAGACCGGTTGTACCAGGCCATTGCGCGGCGGCTGCTGGAGCTGTTCGCCAGCGGCGAGTACCAACCAGGGGATCGTTTGCCGACCGAGCGCGAGCTGGCGATCGAGTTCAACGTCAGCCGGCCCACCATCCGCGAAGCGATCATCGCGCTCGAAGTTCAGGGCATTGTCGAGGTGCGGGTCGGGTCCGGTGCCTATCTGCGCGGCCTTCCCGGTGCGACGGAGCAGGCCCAGTTCAACGTCACGGCATTCGAACTGACCGAGGCGCGGTTGCTGATCGAGGGGGAGGCCGCGGCGCTCGCCGCCTCGCAGATCACCGATGAGGAACTGGAGACGCTGGCGAAGCTGATCGACGAGATTGCGCGTGAAAACGAACGCAATGCCGGGACCGAGGATGCGGACCACCAGTTCCACCTGACCATCGCGCGCGCCACGCGCAATTCGGCACTGGTCAACCTGATCGACACGCTCTGGTCATTGCGCGCCCGGTCACCGGAGAGCGCGTTGCTTTATGCCAAGGCGCGATCGGCCAATGTCAAGCCAGTGGTGGATGAGCATCAGGTGATTCTGGACGCACTGCGTACACGCAATCCGGTGACCGCACGCGCGGCGATGCGCGCGCATCTGTCGGCAGTGCTCGACAGCCTGTTGTTCGCGACCGAAGAGCGCGCGATTGAGGAGGCGCGTCAGCTATCGGCGTCGAAACGCGCCCGTTACGCTCAGGCGCTGGGTTGAGCGCAAGGCGCGCTCAGCGATAGGTCAGACCAAATCCATAAGGGTAGAGCGTCCCCTGCGCGGTTTCGGCATAGCCCGGCGCATCGGAATGCTGGCGATCGACCGCCGCCAGTGAGGCGGGCAGTGCGAACGGCAACCGCCCCGCCGGTGCCCGCAACCCCGTCAGCACGTCGATCTGCGCCGCGTCGCTCGCGCCAAAGCTCGCCAGGATCGCGCCGGTGCCGCGCAGCCCGCTTTCGGTATCCAGCACATAGGGCTGGCGGAAATAGATGTTGAGGATCACCCGGCGCGGGTCGCCAATCTCGCGGATCACGCCCTGGATATCGGCGAGCGTGGGGTAGACCGACCAGCTCTGCGATTGCGCCATGGCCGAGAAGGACAGCATCCCCGCCTCCCATGGAAAGCTGCCGCCGAACACCAGATTGTCGTCGACACAGGCGCGCTTTGGATCGGCGTCGGGCGCGGCGCAGGGGTCCTGTTCGCTCCAGCTTTGCTGACGCTTGCCGGTCGCGCGGTCGAGGATCGTGACCGACGGGTCGATCGTGCGGCGGCCGGTCTGCGCGTCGCGGCTCGAATAGCGGCGCGCGGGCGCGTTGTTGACGCGGATGTTGATGACCGCGAACTGCGTTCCCTCCGGCACGCGCGGGCGCGCTTCGCCTTTGGCGGCGTCGTAATTGCCGTCGGTGGCGACGAAGCCGCGTTTGGCGAAGTCCGCACCGGCAAAACCCATGGTGTAGATCCGGCTCTTTGCCGCGAGCGGCAGCACCGGCGCGCCATCGATCGCCTGATTCTGGAGCAACACCAGCGAGCGGCGCTGAATCTCCAGCCCCAGTTCGCGGTTTGCCGGCGTGCCGATCGCACCCGCCGCAGCATCGGCATCGACATAGGGGTTTTCGAACAGGCCGAGCGCGAATTGCTCAGTCAGCAGCCGTGCCACCGCCGGGTTCAGATCGCGCGCCTCGTCCAATGCACCGGCACGGACCAGGTCGATGATCGTATCCTTGCTGCGAAACTCCGACAGCACGTCGGTGCCCGCGCGGATCGCCAGCGCGGTGCGGTCGGCCACGGTGTAGTTGCGCCCGGTCGCCGGATTGATGCGGCTGTCCTCCAGCCCCCAGCCGCGTTCCTCGATGATCCCGCTGTCGGAGTTCACATAGCCTTTGAATCCCAGCTCGTCGCGCAGGATGCCGGTGACGATCTGGCGCGAAAAGGCCATGCCGACACTCTCGACATCGCGGCCCTTGTGGCGCGCACCCACCGGCACGCCATAATAGGGCATGATCGATCCCACCCCGGCGGCAATCGCACGCTCGAACGGGCGGAGATGATAGTCGAAGCCGTAGCGGCCGCTGGGGTCGGTGTAGAACTGGTCCTTGCCGAACGTGTAGTGCGCATCGAGGCCCAGTTGCTGCGGGCCGCCACCGGGAAAATGCTTCAGCGTCATGCTGACATGGGTGGCGGGGGAGAGCGCAAGGCCGTTCGCCTGCCTGGCGCCCTGCAGCCCCCCGACCAGCGATGCGGTGAGATCGCCGACCAGATCGGCATCCTCGCTGAACGTCTCGTGGAAGCGCGACCAGCGCGGTTCGGTGCCGAGATCGGCCATGTATCCGTACATGCCGCGCAGCCCGATTGCGCGCCATTCCTGGCCCATTACGCGGGTAAAGTCGCGGATCACGCTCATGTCGCCGCGCAGCCCGGCGGGCGGTGCCCCGGCATCGGCACGTGGCGGTGCAGCGGCGCCGAGCGCGGCGGCGGCAAGACCCGCTTCCTTGGGAAATTCGGTGAAGGCCCCCGCTCCCTGACCGATGCCGAAGGTCGGGCTGATTTCGACATGGTTGCGGGCATTGTCCTTGAACAAGGCCGGGATGCCGAGCCGTGTCGCTTCCCGCAATTCCTGCACCGCATTGGTGAAGCGCGCCATCTGTATGGGCGTCTGACGATAGCCGCCGCGCAGGCGGAAGCCGGTGAGCTTGACCGCGCAATCGGCGGGCTGGGTCGAGACGGTGGCGCGCAGGATGAAGCGGCTCATCTCCTCCTTTTCGATCAGCGTGCGGCCGTCCGCCGTGACCGATCCGTCGCAATCGGGATTGTGCGTCGCGATCAGCATCATCCCGGCCTTTTCAGCCAAGGTCATGCGCGCGACGAGATCGCGCGCGCGCAGTTCGGGCGATAACCGCCAATCTTCATAGCGGTCGAGCTCGCCGGAGGCGTTGAGGTCCTTGAACCGCAGGCCATCGACGGTCAGGACCGGTTTGCCCCGCGCCGCGATCTGCGGCTGTGCCGGCGCCTGCACAGCGTCGCGCGTCGTCGCACACCCGCCCAATGCAGCGCTGATCGCCAGCATCGAAACGGTCAGGCCAGGCGGGCGGATCATCGGCATGTTCGGCGTCCTGTCGTCATTCGAATGCGGGTGGGAAGGCGCGCGTCACCAGTTCCACATGCTGCCATCCTCAAGCCGGGCGACCGGAAGATAGGCGGGCTTGTAGGGGTATTTGGCCGCCAGCTCTTCGTTGATGTCCACGCCGTGACCGGGGGTTTCGCCGCAGAAGAGGAAGCCGTCCTCGAACCGATAGTCGTGCGGGAACACGGCATCGGTCTCTTCGGTGTGGCGCATATATTCCTGGATGCCGAAATTCGGGACCCAGGTGTCGAAATGCAGCGCGGTGCCCATCGTCACCGGCGACAGGTCGGTCGCGCCGTGGCAGCCGGTCCGCACCTGATAGAGCGATGCCAGATCGGCGATGCGGCGCAGATGCGTGACGCCGCCCGCGCCGACGATGGTGGTGCGGATATAGTCGATCAGCTGATTCTGGATCAGGTCCTTGGCGTCCCAGATCGTGTTGAAGATCTCGCCCACCGCCAGCGGTGTTACCGTGTGCTGACGGACCAGCTTGAACGCTTCCTGATTTTCCGCCGGGGTCACATCCTCCAGCCAGAACAGCTGATAGGGCTCCAGCATCTTGCCAAGGTTGGCGGCTTCCTGCGGAGTGTAACGGTGATGGCCGTCATGCAGCAGATGATGGTCGAACCCATAGGTCGCGCGCAGCTTGTCGAACATCTTGGGGACGTAGTTCAGCGCCTTGCGCGTATCCCAGCCAGTGACCGAGGGGAGGGCGGCATCGGCGGGCTCGTAGTAGAGCTTGCCGCGCCCGACCCCATAGGCGTCCTTGATGCCGGGCACGCCGGTCTGTGCGCGGATCGCCTTATAGCCCATGTCGATATATTGGCCGACCGCGTCCACGGTTTCCGCGATATCGGAGCCGTTGGCGTGGCCATAGACCATCACCCCGTCGCGCGAGCGGCCGCCGAGCAGCTGATAGAGCGGCATCCCGGCCATCTTGGCCTTGATGTCCCACAGCGCGACATCGACTGCGGCGATCGCGCGCATCGTCACCGGCCCGCGCCGCCAATAGGCGCCGCGATACAGATATTGCCAGATATCCTCGATCCGGCGCGGGTCCATGCCGATCAGGCATGGCGCGACATGGTCCTGAAGATAGGACACGACCGACAGTTCACGCCCGTTCAGCGTGGCGTCGCCAATGCCGTACACGCCCTGATCGGTCTCGATCTTCAGCGTCACGAAATTGCGTCCGGGGCAGGTCACGATGACCCGAGCGGCAGTGATCTTCATTTCAGGTTCGACTCCCCTCCGGTGCCCGTTCGGCATCGTCTTACAATCAACTGTAGATTGGTCAGACATTGTATGGCAAGGGGCGATTTCACAACAAAGGAGAGGGGCATGAACCTGTTGAACCTGCATCCCGATCGCCTGTTTCCGGCGGATGCGACCACACGGGACATCGCCCGGACGCTGTATGCGCAGGTGGCCGACCTCCCCATCATCAGCCCGCATGGTCATACCGATCCGCAATGGTTCGCGGATGACCAGCCCTTCACCAATGCCGCCGAACTGCTGCTGACCCCCGATCATTATGTGCTGCGCATGCTCTATAGCCAGGGCGTGCCGATGGAGCAGATGGGGGTGACGCCGCGCGGTGAGCTGCCACAGGTGACGCCGCGCGAGGCGTGGCGCACCTTTGCCGCGCATTATCATCTGTTCCGGGGCACGCCGTCACGGCTGTGGCTCGACTGGGTGTTTGCCGAAGTGTTCGGGATGCAGCAGCGGCTCGATGCGGCCACCGCCGATGCCTATTTCGACGCGATCGGAGAGCAGCTGGCGCAGGACGATTTCCGCCCCCGCGCGCTGTTCGACCGGTTCGGGATCGAGGTGATCGCGACTACCGAATCACCGCTCGACACGCTCGACCATCATCGCAAGATCGCGGCGAGCGGCTGGTCGGGCCGCGTCATCACCGCCTATCGCCCCGATCCGGTGATCGACCCGGAGTTTGAGGGGTTTCGCGACAATCTGCGCCGCCTGTCCGACCTGACCGGCGCGGATTGCTTCAGCTATGACGGCTATCTCGCCGCGCACCGTAACCGCCGCGCTTTTTTCGCGGCGATGGGGGCGACTTCGACCGACCATGGTCATCCGACCGCTGCGACCGCCGATCTGAGCGATGGCGAAGCGCGCGCGCTGTTCGGTCGCGTGACCGGCGATTCGGTCACCGCCGCCGATGCCGAACTGTTCCGCGCGCATATGCTGACTGTGATGGCGGGGATGAGTATCGAGGACGGGCTGGTCATGCAGATCCACCCGGGATCGTTCCGCAACCATAACCCGGCGCTGTTCGCGCGCTTTGGTCGCGACAAGGGCGCCGACATTCCGATGCAGACCGAATATGTCGGCGCGCTGCGTCCGCTGTTGTCGAAATATGGCAACGATCCGCGCCTGTCGGTGATCGTCTTCACGCTCGACGAAACCAGCTATGCCCGCGAACTTGCGCCGCTTGCCGGCCATTATCCGGCGCTCAAGCTGGGTCCGGCCTGGTGGTTCCACGACAGCCCGGAGGGGATGCGCCGCTTCCGCGAGCAGATGACCGAGACGGCCGGCTTCTACAACACCGTCGGGTTCAACGACGACACCCGTGCCTTTCTGTCGATTCCGGCCCGCCACGATGTCGCGCGCCGCGTCGATTGTGCGTTCCTCGCCCGGCTGGTCGCCGAACACCGGATCGAGGACTGGGAGGCCGCCGAGCTGGCGCGGGACCTGTCCTACAATCTCGCCAAGGCGGCGTACAAGCTGTGAGGCTGTCCGAAGCGACGGCGGCGGCGCTCCCGGATGCGGTGCGCCGGATCGACTATGGCCGGGGCAGCGCGGCGCATCAGATCGTCCATCTCGGCATGGGCGCCTTTACGCGCGCGCATCAGGCGGTGCTGACCGAGGATGCGATGGCCGCGTCCGGCGACGTGTGGCGCATCATCGGCGTGTCGATGCGCAGCGCGAGGGTGCGCGACCAGCTGGCGCCGCAGGATCATCTGTTCACCGTGACCAGCAAGGGCGAGGGCGCGCCGGTCACGCGGCTTGTCCGCTGCGTCGGCGATGCGATCGTCGCGCCCGAACATCCCGACCGGGTAGTCGCGGCCCTGGCTGATCCGCGCACGCGGGTGGTAACGCTGACCGTCACTGAAAAGGGCTATCACCTCGTCCCCGCCGACGCCGATCTCCCCGCGCTGCTCCGCACGGATGCGGTTTGCACGGTGCCGCAGACCGTCTACGGTTTTCTTGCACAGGGACTGGCGCGACGGCGTGCAGACGGGCTGCCGGGCCTGACGATCCTGAGCTGCGACAATCTTTCGGAAAATGGAACGCGGCTGCGCGCCATGCTGTTGCGGGTACTGGCTGCAGGGGACCCTGCGCTGGCCGATTGGTGCGCCGAACACTGCACCTTCCCCAATGCGATGGTCGACCGGATCGTCCCCGCGAGCCAGCCCGCCGATCTCGACGCGCTGGAAGGGCGCATCGGGCTGCGTGATGAGGCCGCCGTGTTCACCGAGCCGTTCCGCCAATGGGTGATCGAGGACAGCTTCGCCGGGCCGCGCCCCGCCTGGGACGCGGCGGGCGCGCAGATCGTCGCCGATGTCCGGCCCTATGAGACCGCCAAGCTGCGGATGCTCAACGGCGCGCATTCGGCGCTGGCCTATCTCGGCCTTGCCAAGGGACTCGAACTGGTGAGCGAGGCGATCGCCGACCCGGAAATCGGGCCGCTCGTCACGCAGCTGATGCGGGAAGAGGCCGCCGACAGTTTTACTCCCGCTCCCGAACAGGATCTGGCGGCCTATGCCGATTCGCTGATCGCGCGCTTTGCCAATCCAGCATTGCCGCACCGGCTCGCGCAGATCGCGATGGACGGGTCGCAGAAGATCCCGCAGCGCTGGCTGGCGACGCTGGCCGACCGGCAGGCGCGGGGCATTTCATCCCCGGCCATCCTGCGCGCACTCGCCGCCTGGATCGTGCATGTCCGTGGCGACAACCCGCATGTCAGTGACCCGCGCGCCGAGCAGCTTGCCGCGCTGTGGCGCGCGGCTGGCGTCGAGGGGATCGTCGCGGCGCTGTTCGATGTCGGCGGACCGGTCATCTCGGCCTGGGCACCGACGCCGGAGGATCGCGAGGTGCTTAGCCGCCACATCGCAACATTGGGCTGAACCTGCCTTACAATATTCGGGGAGAGCGGGCGTGAACGAGCAAAGGCGGATGCCGATCATGGGGCTGCGTTGGTGGATTATCGGGCTGGTGACAGTCGGTACGATCCTCAACTATCTGGCTCGATCATCGCTGTCGGTTGCCGCACCGACCCTGATGCAGGTGTTCGACATGAGCACCCAGCAATATAGCTGGGTCGTCTTCTCGTTTCAGGCCGCCTACACCGTCATGCAGACGTTCAGCGGCGCGATCCTCGACTGGCTGGGTACGCGGATCGGTTTTGCGATCTTCGTCGTTGGCTGGGGCATCGCAAATATGTGTCATGCCTTTTCGACCGGCTGGTTTAGCCTTGCCTTCTGGCGCGGGTTGCTTGGCAGCTTCGAGGCGGCCGCAGTTCCGGGCGGGCTCAAGGTTGTTTCGGAATGGTTTCCGCCGCGTGAGCGGACCGTCGCGACCGGGGTGTTCAACATGGGGTCGTCAATCGGCAACATGATCGCACCTGCGCTGGTTGCGTTCTGCATCCTTTACTTTGGCTGGCAGTCCGCATTCCTGATCACAGGCGGGTTGAGCATGATCTTCGCCATCATCTGGTACGTCGCCTATCGCAGCCCCGAGCAGAGCAGGCGTCTGAGCGATGTCGAGCGCGCGCATATCCAGATGGTGAACAGTGAAGCCGACATGGTTGCGCGACCCGCACATTGGCGTGAGGTGGTGCGGACGCGGGGCTTCTGGTCGATCGCGATCCCGCGTTTCTTCGCCGAACCGGCATGGCAGACATTCAACTTCTTCATCCCGCTCTATCTGGTCACGGTCTGGCACTTCAATCTGAAGGAGCTGGCGCTGTGGGCGTGGCTGCCCTTCCTGGCGGCGGACGCGGGTTCGATGATCGGCGGGTTGATCGCGCCAGCGCTGATCCGCTGGTTCGGGGTCGATCTGCTCACGTCGCGCAAGCTGACCGTAACGCTGGGCGCGCTGCTGATGGTCGGGCCGGCTTGTATCGGGCTGGCAACGTCGCCGGCCGTGGCGATTGCGCTCTTTTGTGTCGGCGGGTTTGCGCACCAGATGCTGTCGGGTGCGCTGCTGACCTTGTCGGCCGATCTGTTCGACAGAAAGGCCGTGGGTACCGCGACCGGCATGGCGGGATCGGTCGGATGGATCGGCGGTGCGATCTTCACGCTGATCGTCGGCGGACTGGCCGAAGTGATCGGCTATAGCCCGTTGTTCGTCATGCTGGCCGCGTTCGACCTGATCGGCGCATTGGTGCTGTGGGGCCTGCTGCGCTCAGCAAGGCCCAACGCAGCGTCTGCCTGAGCGAGGGTGCGCCGTGTCCGGCTGCGAACCGGCTCACTTCACCTTCATCTCGTCGAGCAGGCGCTGGGCACCGTCGACCTTGGCCATGGTCCAGAAGATGTAGCGGCTGTCGACATGGATCGATCGGGTGATCGACGGGTCGAACCACCAGTCGGAGATGATCCCCTCGATCGTGCCATCGAACACCAGGCCGACAAACTCGCCGCGCGCGTTGAGCGTCGAGGAGCCGGAATTGCCGTTGGTGATGTCGACCGTGCCGAGATAATTGACCGGGAGCGTGCCGAGTTCCGGCGCGGTATAGGTGCCATAGTCGCGCGCCTTGATCAGGTCGATCGTCTTCTGCGGCGCGTCGAAGGGCTCCTTGCCGGTCTGCTTCTCGACGATTCCCTCGCCGGTGGTGAAGGCCGACCAGGCCATGCCGTCGCGCTTCTTGGCCTTGACCGTGCCATAGCTGAAGCGGAGCGAGCTGTTGGCGTCGGGGTAGAGCGTGCGCCCCTGTGACGCGGCATAGGCCATGCGTGCTTCCATATAGGCGGAACGGGCCGCCTGAAGATCGCCGGCGCGGGCATTGGTCGCGGCTTCGCGTGCCTCGACATCGGGATAGGCGGCGATTGCCAGCTGGACGAACGGATCGGTCGAGGCTTTGAGCGCGTCGGCCGACTGGTCGAGCAGTGCGATCCGGTTGGCGGTCGTGCCGAGCTGCGTATCGCGATATAGCGCGTCGAGACCGATCTTCTCGATCGCGGCGTCAAAGCCGGGATTGCGCGCGGCGGCGGGCAGCTGGCGATATTCGGCAATCGCCTTTTCGAACAATGCGCGGTCGACCTTCGGATCGAAGCGGCGCTCGATCTGGGTCAGCGCTTCCTGCACGGCGCGGCGGTCACGATCCTGAAAGCCGGCGCGGCGCTGGGCGTCGGGCTTGGCGCGCTCAAGCGACCAGCGATAGGCGCGCAGTGCCGCGCCATAGAGCTGGCCACGGTCGAGTAATCCGCGGCGCAGACCGTCGAACGCGGCGGTGTTGGCGGCCGCCGCCTGGGTATCGAGCGCGGTCAGCGTGGCGCCCCAGCGGGTATTGCGAGTGGTGTCGGCGGCGATCCAGGCACGGAACGCCTGCTCGTCGCTCTCCTTGCGATCGATCAGCCGGATCGAGTCCGCACCGGCGAGCTGGCCCAGGATCTTCTTCTTGTAGTTATCCGTGCCCTTGAGGATCGAGGCATAGCGGATCGCCAGATCGGGCGAGGTTGCCGTCGCGGCGTTGATCGCGTCGGAATAATCGGACAGCAGGCGCTGCTGCAGCGGATAGAATTTCTCGAAATAGAAGCGCGTCTCGGCCCCGGTGCGGTGGCGTTCGGTGGTGCCGGGGAAGCCCGCCACCATGATGAAATCGCCCTCCTTCAGCCCCTGCTTGGCGATCGGCAGCCAGGCCTTGGGCTTGAAGGGGACATTGTCCTTCGAATAGGGCGCGGACGAGCCGTCGGGTGCGACATAGGCGCGGTAGAAACCGAAATCGCCCGTATGGCGCGGCCATTGCCAGTTATCGATCTCGCCGCCGAAATTGCCCACGCCACCTGCCGGCGCATAGACCAGGCGGACGTCCTGGATCTCCAGCTGCTGTTGCAGGAAATATTGCTTGCCGCCGAAATAGGCGCGCACGTCGCAGCGGCGATTGGGCTTTTTCTCGCATGCGGCGATCAGCGCCTTGCGGTTGGTTTCGATCCGCCCGTTGCGCGCTTCGCCCGACAGCTTGACCGCGCCGCGCAGCATGTCGGCGGTCACGTCGCGCAGATCCTCGATCACATAGACGCGGCTGCCAGGTGCGGCGGGGAGTTCGTCGCCGAACGCGCGGGCGAGGAAGCCGTCGCGCAGATAATTATGCTCGGGCGAGCTGTTATACTGGATCGACCCATAGACGCAGTGATGGTTGGTCGCGATCAGCCCCTGGTCGCTCAGGAACGCCGCCGAACAGCCGCCGAGCGAGACGATCGCATTGAGCGGGGCGCGGTTGAGATCGCCCAAGGTCTTGGGGTCGAGCTCAAGACCGGCGGCGCGCATCTGATCGCCGATCGCTTCGGTCTGGCTGGGCAGCCACATGCCCTCATCGGCGGCGACGGGGCCGGCGACCAGGATGAGGGGGGCGAGCAACAGGAAACGATGGCGCACGTCAGAAACCTCAATGATATAATGTTACAGTTTGCGGATAGCCCGCGCCGCAACTGGTTGCAAGCGCAACCGGTTGATCAGCCGGGTTCGTTCGCGTTGGCGGGCGGCGTGGTCGCCAGCGACGCGGCGGTGGCCTCGACCCGCTCCATCACCCGCAGTACATTGCCCTGTGACAGCTTGGCGAGATTGGCGTCGCTCCAGCCACGCCGGGCGAGTTCGGCGAACAGCAAAGGATAGCTGTCGACGCCTTTCATCCCCTCGGGGCCGGTGCCGCTGATGCCATCATAGTCCGCGCCGATCCCGACATGGTCATGGCCCGCGACCCTGGCGATGTGATCGACATGATCGGCGACGGTGCCGGCATCGACGCGCGGTTCGGGGTTGACGCGCTCCCATGCAACCAGCGCAGGGACCTCGCGCCACTTGATCGAATCGGTGGTCAGACCGTTCAGCCTGGCAAAGGCGATCCGCTTATTGTCCCAGTCGTTCCACACGGTTGAGAGGAAGGCGGGGTAGAAATTGACCATCACCACGCCGCCATTCTCCGCGATCCGGCGCAGCAGCGGGTCGGGGATGTTACGCGGGCGATCGGCGATGGCGCGGGCGGAGGAGTGCGATGCGATCACCGGCGCCTTGGTCACGTTGAGCACTGCGTCCATCGTCGCGTCCGACACATGGCTGACATCGACGATCATGCCGATGCGGTTCATCTCCTCGACGACCTGACGACCAAAGGGGGTGAGCCCGCCGGCGCGCGCCGCATCGGTCGAGGAATCGGCCCAGGTCAGGCTCTTGCTGTGGGTCAGCGTCATGTAGAGCACGCCAAGCTCGCGGAACTGGCGCAGCACCGACAGGCGGCCGCCGAACTGGTGCCCGCCCTCGATCCCCATCAGCGACGCGATCTTGCCTTGCGTCCGCGCCGCACGGACATCGGCGGCGGTCTGTGCGAGCATGAAGGTGTCGGGATGCGCGCGCACCACGCGCTGGACGATGTCGATCTGATCGAGCGTGGTCTGCACCGCCTGCGCGCCGGTCTGGCTGGCGGGGATGTAGAGCGACCAGAATTGCCCGCCGACCTTGCCCTTGCGCAGGCGCGGAATGTCGGTCTGCAGCGGCTTGGCGAGCGTGCTGGTGTCGCGGGTCAGGTCGACCGCCTCGACCGCGCTGTCATAGGAGGTGCGCAATTCCCAGGCGAGGTCGTTGTGCCCGTCGATCACCGGCGCTTGGGCAAGGACTCGCTCCACCCGCGCTCGGGTGGCGGCGTCGGGCTCAGTCGCGGCCGTCTGGGTGGCGGCGAGGAGGAGTGGGGCAAGGGCGAGTGCGATCATCGGTTCAGCCTACCGGGTTGAAACCGAACAGCAATAGCGCTTACGCGACCGCGCTGCGCCACAGCCCGGTGATCGCCAGCGTCTTGGTCGGGCTGTAGATGTTGACGAACAGCGTCGACCCATCGGGCGAGAAGCATGCGCCCGCCAGCTCGGTCTGCGCGCGGCAGCGTGCGATTGGGTAGAGTGCGCCGTCGGGCGTCACTCCGCGCAGGTAGTTGTCGACGATGTCGGTGTATTGATCCTCGCACACGATCAGATGGCCGTTCGGACCAACGGTAAGATTGTCGCCAAAGTTGAACATCTGTGGATCGGTGGATTCGACGAAGAGCTGCACCATGCCCGGCGCATCCGCTTCGCCCGGCTGGCCTTCGCGGGGCGAGGGGCGGTAGCGCATCACCCGTCCCAGCGCCTTGGCCCCGCCAGAGGTGCAGGTGAAATAGCATTCGCCATCGCCCCAATGGATACCCTCACCACGGGCGAAGCGCGCCGCGCCCGCCTTGTGCCCGCGCAGGCGCAGATCGTCCTCGGGCGCGTCGGTGCCCGTGAGGTCGATCCAGCGTGCCGCCTTCCACGCGCCGACGCCGATGTCGCGGCGGCCCTTGTTCGACGTGTCGCCGCCCTCGGGCCGGTCACGCAGGCCGAGCGCCTGCAACCGCCCGCCGCGCGCCAGCTGGCCGGGCCGGTCGGGGAGGAAGCGGTAGAACAGCCCGTCCTCGCGATCTTCGGTCAGATAGACAATGCCGGTGCGCGGATCGACGGCGGCAGCCTCATGGTTGAAGCGGCCCATCGCGGTGAGCGGGACCGGATCGACCAGTCCGCGCGCGCGCGCCGGCACTTCGAAGATCCAGCCATGATCCTTGCTCACGCCCTTGCCCGCGCGGGTCATGTCCTCTTCGCACGTCAGCCAGCTGCCCCAGGGCGTGGTGCCGCCCGCGCAATTGCGGATCGTGCCGGCGAGGCTGAGATGCTGGCGCTCGACCCGGCCGGTGGCGAGGTTGTAGATCAGCGTGCTGGTTCCGCCGGGCAGCGGGCGGCCGTCGCTGTCGCGGTCATAGGCCGTAATCCGCGTCGCGTCGCCGCGCACGAACGGGCCGGCCTTCTGGTGCTTGACCTGAAGTTCATGGTTGCGGACCAAAGCGACGCGACGGCGGTCGACCGCGAAACAGCCCATGCCATCGGCGCGATCACCGACGACAAAGCCGTCATCCATCGCATCGCCCAGCTGCGAGATCACGCGGTAGCTGAACCCCTGTGGCAGATCGAGCAGTCCGGCGGGATCGGCACGCAGCGGGCCGTAACCGGTCGCAGTCGCGGCCGAAGCGAGGGCGGGCAGGCGGGAAAGGCCCGCAAAGGCGCTGGCGGCAAGCCCGGCGGTGAAGGCGCGGCGAGCAAGGGTCAAGGACATGCAAGGACTCCTGTAAGTGATGCGCATCGCCGCGTGGCGTGATGTCGAGACCAGATCGTATCGTGCGGGACATGTTTTTCAAACGCTGGACAGCCACAGCACGCCCCGGTAATGGCTGGCATGATATACCATTACATTAAAGCAGGAAACAGAGATGCTGCCTGAAGACCAACGCCTCCCCGTCACGGTTCTGTCGGGCTTTCTCGGCGCCGGGAAGACGACATTGCTCAACCACATCCTCGCCAATCGCGACGGGCGACGGGTTGCGGTGATCGTCAATGACATGTCGGAAGTGAATATCGACGCCGATCTGGTGCGCGGCGGCGATGCGGCACTGGCGCGGAGCGAGGAGAGCCTGGTCGAAATGACCAATGGCTGCATCTGCTGCACGCTGCGCGACGATCTGCTCAAGGAAGTGCGCGCGCTGGCGGAGGCGGGGAAATTCGACAGCCTGGTGATCGAAAGCACCGGCATTTCCGAACCCTTGCCGGTCGCGACGACCTTTTCCTTTCGCGACGAGGACGGGAACTGTCTGGGCGATGTCGCGCGGCTCGACACGATGGTCACCGTGGTCGATGCGCTGAACCTGCTGGCGGATTACTCCAGCCAGGACTTTCTGGCCGATCGCGGCGAGAGTCTGGGCGAAGAGGATACGCGCAGTCTGGTCGGGCTGCTGGTCGAGCAGATCGAGTTTGCCGATGTCGTGATCGTGAACAAGGCCGGTGCGGTCACGCCGGAACAGCTTGCGGTGGTCAAGAAGCTGGTCGCCTCGCTCAACGCCGATGCGCGGATCGTGACCGCAGATTATGGCCGCGTACCGCTCGACACGGTGCTGGGCACGGGCCTGTTCGACGAGGACAAGGCCGCGCAGCATCCGCTGTGGGCGAAGGAGCTTTATGGCTATGCGACGCATCAGCCCGAGACGGAGGAATATGGGATCGAGAGCTTCGTCTATCGCGCGCGTCAGCCCTTTGATCCGATGAAGCTCCATGCGTTTCTGACCGATGGCGGGCTCGACCATGTCGTGCGCGCCAAGGGGCATTTCTGGCTGGCAACCCGACCCGACTGGGTGGGCGAACTGGCGGTCGCGGGCAGCCAGACAATGACCGCGCGCATGGGGCGCTGGTGGGGGTCGATCCCCAAACATCACTGGCCCGATGACGACCGGTTCGAACGCTTTGTTGCGCAGCATTGGGACGCAATATGGGGCGACCGGCGACAGGAGCTGGTGTTCATCGGCATCGGCATGGACGAGGCACGCATCCGCGCGCGGCTCGACGCATGCCTGTTGCCGGTCACGCAGTTCACGCCCGAATTGTGGTTGGGCCTGCGCGATCCGTTCCCGAGCTGGGAGCCGGAGCTGGAGGCTGCGTGATGGCGACACAGTTGCAGGTGCGTGCGGCCGAACCGGTCCTGTGCGGGGATGCGCCGGACATGCTGGCCGCGATCCGCGCGCGTGACTGTGCGCTGACCCTGTGGCAGCGGCCGGTGCCGGTCGCGCTGGTCGCGCCACTGGCCCGGCTCGATCTGGACGGGATCGACGATCTTGAGCTGGCGATCGACCTGCCGGTCGCAGCGGCGGCGCTGGAGGCAGCGCTTGTCGATGCCGGCTATGACGGGCCAACCGCAGCGCTGCTGACACTGGATATTGCCGAACTCGCCACGCGCTTTGCCGATATTGCTGGCGCCGAGCAGCTCAAATTGCGGCTGGAGGTGGTCGAGACCGATGCCTGCCGCCGTTTCCACGCCGACTTCGTGACCTATCGCCTGATCACCACCTATCGCGGTCAGGCCACCCAGTGGGTCCGCGCGGAGCGGCCCGACGCGGTCGCACAGATGCAGGCGGGTGAGGTCGGCATCTTCAAGGGCCGGATGCTGCTCGACGAACCGCCGGTGCTGCACCGCTCGCCACCGATCGCGGCGACGGGCGAGCAGCGGCTGCTGCTCGTGCTCGATCCCGTCAGAGAATAATCTGGTCGCGCGCCGCGACCTCCGGATCTCAGCTCAAGGCCTGGAACGTGAAGTTCGCGAACTTCGCGGTTCCGGCCCCTGCCGAATACAGGCCGGGGCGCAGCATCAGGAAGCCGCCACGGACATTATGGTGGTAGCCCGACACCTCCATGCCGCGGTCGAAACGGTGCCACGTCTTCCCGCCATCGTCGCTGGTGTCATAGGTGACGATGTGCCGGTCGTTGGTCACGCGCATCCGCAGCTTGCGCCCATGCGGATTGGCGGGGCGGCCGCGTTCGATGCCATATTGGTGCGTGACGAAGCGCTTTTCGTCGAAGCCGAGACCGCAATAGAGCTTGTCGTCGTAGAACAGGATCAGGCCCGCGGTGCCGCCCGGTGCGATCTCGATATCGCATTCGAAGCGATAGGCCGGGTCGCCCGCGATCAGCAGCAGCGGCGACGAGCTGGATGGCGCAATACCCCGCGCGTCGAGGTGCAGGACATTGTTCGCGACCCGCGCGCGCGACCGTTCATCCGGGGCGGGGCGGAAGAAATTCCATTTCGGCCCGATGTCCAGCGTCGAAAAATCGTCCGACAGCTTCATGCCGTGCGGGCCGCTCTTCGTCCCGCCTTTGGGTTTGGGAAGCGGCTGCGACAGGTCGCCCCCCTTCATGCGGAACCAGCCATCGGCGGTCCATTCGATCGGATCGAGCAGCGCCTGACGCCCCAGCGTCCAATAGCCGTTTTCATAGCCGTGATAGACGCTCCACCAGTCGCCCCCCGGTCCCTCGACCAGGGTCGCATGGCCGCGCGACCACCATTTTTCCTGCAAGGACGTGGTGCGGACCAGCGGGTTGTGCGGGCAATTTTCCCACGGCCCGTGGATCGAGCGTGAGCGCGCGGCGATCACCATATGCCCGGTCGGCGGCCCCGCCGTCCCGCCGACGGCGGTGATCATGTAGAACCAGCCATTATGCCGGGTGATCTTCGGCCCCTCCGGCGCGAAGCCCTCGACGATCCAGTCCCTGGGATAGCGCCACGGATCATAGACATGCTCGGGCTCACCGATGCGGCTGAGGCCGTCATCGGACAGGCGCACGCGGTCGCCGCCGGACAGGAACAGCCAGCGCGACCCGTCCTCACCCACCGCATGGCCGGGGTCGATATGGCTGGGCAGCTTGAGATCGATCGGATCGCTCCACGGCCCTTCGATCTTGTCGGCCCAGATCACCCAGCTGGTGTTCGGCCCCTTGGTCGGGATGTAGAGGAAGTATCGGCCATTGTGCTTGCACAGCTCTGGCGCCCACACCGATCCGATATTCTTCGTCAGCGCCGCGCCGACCGGCTGCCAGTTGATCAGGTCGCGCGAATGCCAGATGACCAGGCCCGGATAGGAATCGAAGGTCGAGAAGGTCATGTAATAATCCTTCCCGTCCTTGAGGATCGTCGGATCGGGATGGTCGCCCGCCATCAGCGGGTTGAGGAACCGGCCGTCGCCAAGGTCCGGGATGCGCTGATTGTCGAAGCCGCGCTTCCAGTCGGGGACGCGCGGCTTGGCCTTGCCCTTCGCAATGGCGGGGGCGGCGGCGGCAGCGCTGCCGAGCGTGGCGGCACCGATCAGGTCACGTCGGTTGATACGCATGAACAGCTTCCTTGTGGTCAGACGAGGAGACCGTCGGCCCAGGCGAGGAACAGCTCAGGCCAGACGGCGACGGGTTTGCCCAGGGTCTTGCGCAGGCCGAAGCCATGGCCGCCATGGGCGAAGAAATGGGTTTCGACCGGAATGCCCTTTGCCCGCAGCGCCGCGCGGAGCAACAGGGCGTTCTCCACCGGCACGACATTGTCATCCTCGGCATGGAGCAGGAACACCGGCGGGGCGTTGGCGGGCACGTTGCGGTCGGGCGAATGCGCTGCCTCGCGCGCGGCGTCGGCACCAGCCCCGATCAGTAAATTGCGCGACCCGGCATGGGCGTGCGGCGCGGTCATGGTGATGACGGGATAGATCGGGGCGGCGGCATCCGGCCGGGCGCTGTGGCGGTCGGCGGCGTCGACGGGGTCATAGACGCGCGCGTCGAAGCGGGTGAGGAGGTCCGCGCAGAGATGCCCGCCAGCGGAAAAGCCCATGGCGGCGACGCGCTGCGGGTCGATGCCATAGTCGCGCGCGCGGTGGCGGATCAGGCGCATCGCGCGCTGGGCATCGGCAAGTGCGACATTCGGCCCGGCAGCCCAGCCATCGCCGGGCAGGCGGTAGAAGAGGACGAAGATGGTGAAACCGCGCGCCGACAGCCAGCGGCCGATTTCATAGCCTTCTTTATCAATGACGATGTGGCGATAGCCGCCGCCGGGGGTGATCATCACCGCCGCGCCATTGGGGCGGTGCGGGCGGAACACGACCATGCGCGGACGGGTGAGGCCAAGCACTGCGCGATCGGTCAGATCGCGGTCGGTGCTGCGTTCGGTGACGGTTTCGACCGGGGGCGTGGCGGACATGCCCGGCGCGCCCTTTGGCCACAGGTCGATCGTTTCGGTCGGGTCGGAAAGTCCCGCCGGCCCCGGTTGCCCGGTGGCCGGCGGGGCCGATTGGCCGTGGGCGGCGGCGGACGCCATCAGCGCCGCCCCCGCTCCGGCGGTTACGAGAAATGCACGGCGGTCGGGCCGAAGGGGAACTCCGTTCCGATCCGCCATGCCCCCTCTCTCGGTCACATCTTCACGCGGGCGCCGAACAGGATCGTGCGACCGAAATGGTTGTTTTCGTACGCGCGCTGCGCTGCTTCATCGACATAGCGCGTGCGGTATGTGTCGAGCAGGTTGGTGCCTTCCACCGAAAGCTCGATCATTTCGGTCAGCTTGAAGCGAACCGACGCATCGAGGTTGGTATAGCCCTGATAGCCTTCGAATATGTTGGCGTTGCCGCTCCCGCTATCATTGAACGGACCGCGATAGGCGAGCGACGTGCGCGCGCTGAACCGGCCGTCATCATAATAGAGCGTGGCGTTATAGGCTTCCTTCGACAGGTTGTAGAGCGTCGAGGTGTAATCAGCCGCGACGCCCACCAGTGCACAGGCCCCGACCGGTACAGAGACCGTCGGCGCGGGACGGGTGCAGGCCGAGATAGCCGGTCCGGTCAAGCGATAGGTCGCCGTCGAATCGACGAAGGTGGCGTTCGCTTGCACACCGAATTTGCTGAGCAGCCCGGGCAGGAAGCTGAATGGCATCTGGAACGCCACCTCGACACCCTTCAGGCTTGCGCCGGTGCCGTTGACCCAGCCGTTGATCGTCCAGTCCGGGACCGCCTGAAGCGCGGGGTTGATTGTCGCCGGATCCGATGCAGTCAGAACCGACGCGGGCAGGCCGGTGCTGGTGAACGAACCAAGGCGGCTGGCGTTGATCGGGAAGCTTTCGATGTCCTTCTTGAACAAGGCGACCGAGAAGACCGATTCCGGACGGAAATACCATTCTGCCGCAAGATCATAGGCCGTTGCGCGATAGGGTTCGAGGTTCGGGTTGCCGAAGCTGACGGTGCGCGTGAAGCCGGACGCCGAGCCGCCGGGGGTCAGCTGGCTCAGTGACGGGCGGGTCATCACCCGTGATACCGCGCCGCGGACGATGATCTTGCGCGACGGATAGAGCGCTATGTTGAGCGAGGGCAGCCAGTCATTATAGGCACGCTCAACGGTGACCTGGAGACCGTTGTTGAGGCCATATGAGGACTGTTCGGTGCGTACGTACCGGATGCCCGCATTGGTCGCATAATCCATGCCAAAGATGGTGCCTTTGGCGTCGAACTGCAGGTAGCCGCCCTTGGTCGTTTCCTGAACGCCGCGAACATTGGAGACTTCGACGACAAGCGCGCGGTTGTACAATTGGGTGAAATCAAGTGCCGCCGGGAACGCCGGGACCAGCCACTGGGTGGTCGTTCCCGCCGGAGCGCCTGCGCTTGGCAATGTGGCCAGCTCGGCCAGATTTGACGTCACCGGGAAACCATAGACCGCGGTCGGGCCGAACGCACTGGTAAGCGAGCAGGTCAGTGTGCCAAGAACGCGGTCAACGCCGCCATTGCCGCACACCGGAGTATTGCGGCTGGCCGCCCACAGGTCGAAATTGTAGCGACGCCACATTCCGCCAGCCTTGATCTGGAAGCCTTCGGCAACGTCCCATTCGGTGCGCAGCTGGACGGTCTTGAACTTGTTGGTGTTGTTGGACGGCTGATCGCGGATTTCCGCCAGCTGGAAGTTCGCCGGGTTGGTCACGCTGGTGCCATAGGTCAGCACCGGATAGTCCATGTTGCGATAATCGTAGGTAAAGCCCTGGGCGTCGCGGTCGTCGAACATGATCGTCGATTCGACGGGCGTGTCTGCAACCGACTTGGACAGGCCGCCGATCAGGGTGAAGCGGAAGCTGTCGGACAGCTCCTGATCCCAGGTCACACCGAGCTGATGGAATTCGGTGTTCAGCTCGCGGCGATAATGTTCGGTGCGGACATAAGCGTCGTTGAGCGTTGCCGCGATCATATTGCCATTGGAGTCATAGACCGGATTGACGACGTCAACCGCGCGCTCCTGGCTGCGCAGCAGCACTTCGAGCCAGCGCTCCTCGCGCACCTGATTATATTTGGAATAGAGGCCATCGATCGAAATCTTGGTACGATCGGTCGGTGCGAACTGGATCGAGCCGGTAACGCCCAGACGCTCGCGGTCATGTTCGATATAGCCATAGCGGGGGATGCGTGGGTGGAAGGCGAGCGATGCCGCGTCGCAGGCGGCGCTGGGCCGGTAGAAGCCGCCGCTGTTCGTCACCGGGGTGCCACCCGTGGCGTCACGCACCGAATAGAAGCAGGGCGTGCCGTTGACCGAATCGAAATAGGCCTGTGCCCAGCGCACGGTATTGTTTCCGACTTCCAGCGTCTTGGTATGCTGATAGGCGACGGAAGCGTTGATCCCGAACGTACCGGCGTCGTTGCGCCAGCTCAGCAGTCCGGCCACGCGCGGCCCCACCGATTTGGACAGGTCGTTATAGGATCCCTGTACGGCGGCAACGGCAGTGAGTCCTGCCTTGCCGCCCAACGGGTTGCCCGTGTTGAGGTCGACGACTGCGCCCAGCGATCCTTCATCGAGACTCGCTTCGGCCGTCTTGCGCACGACCAGGCTGGTGAACAGCTCTGAAGCGAAGACGTTGAAGTCGAACGAGCGTTCGCGATTGGCGGACGCGCCATCCGAGGTGGTCGTGATCGTCTCAAGCCCGTTCACGCGGACGCGGGTGAATTGCGAGCCAAGGCCGCGCACGGTGATCGCGCGTCCTTCGCCGCCGTCGCGCTGGATCGCGATGCCGGGAATGCGCTGCAGCGATTCGGCGAGGTTCTGGTCGGGGAACTTGGCGATGTCCTCCGCCACGATCGCATCGACCGCCGCGACCGATTCGCGCTTTACGTTGAGCGCGGCGTCAAGCGAGGCGCGGAAGCCGGTGACGACGATTTCCTCGCCCTCTTCGGCGGCCGGTTCGGCTGGCGTGTCCTGCGCCTGGGCGGCGGTGGCGATGACAAGGGCGGAAGTGGCTGCCAGCAGGCGGGCGCCGCCACGGCGAACAGTGAACCGCATTGATATTCCCCTCTCAATCGGTGTCGATGACACCGGTTGCTGAAAAAAGGCCCCGGGGGCCTTTCCCCGTGACCAAAGTCTGGTGCGGGAGGGGTGCCGGGCCGCGAATCGCGTCCAGTCGGCCTGATCCTCTCCATTCGCCGTGTTCTCACGGTCGAACATCGGTTTCGTCGTAGAGAAACCGGTGTCATCGCAGTTCTCGGTCATTCCGCGCTGGGTGTCAAGCCAGTGCGGGCATGCGGTCGGCCATTTGCGCCACGCCCGCTTCGCCCGGGTTCATGCTGCGGGCCTACCCAGACTGCATGTTTGCAGGTTGAAAAAACGCAAGGCGCCTGATACCGGTGTCATATGACGGGCAGGTCACAGGCCCGCGTCGCGACATACAGAGAGGGGATTCCATGGCCGTTCGTCACTATCATTCCGTTTGCCGTTCGACCTCGGGACTCGCGCTGGCGCTGGCGCTGGTCTCGGCAGGACCCGCATGGGCGGCACAGACGGCGCAGTCACCCGCTGACGGTCAGCCGGAGGCCGAGGAAGTGGTCGTCACCGGGTTTCGTGCCAGCCTGGCCAATGCGCTGAACGACAAGCGCAAGGCCGACCAGATCGTCGATTCGATCACGGCCGAGGACATTGCCGACTTTCCTGACGCGAACATCGCCGAATCGATCCAGCGTCTGCCGGGCATCTCGATCGACCGCGACAATGGCGAGGGACGGTCGATCACCGTCCGCGGCCTGGGTGGCGACTTTCAGAGCGTGTTCCTGAACGGCGCCGATGCGCAGAACATCTCGGGCGGCAACCAGTCCGATGCGGGCGGCAACCGGTCGCGCGGGTTCGACTTCAACACTTTCGCCTCGGAGCTGTTCAGCGGGGTCAAGATCACCAAGTCGGTGACCGCGAAGGACGAGGAAGGGTCGCTGGGTGCGATCGTCGACCTGATCACCGGCCGTCCGCTGGCGTACAAGGGAGATCGCATCTCGATCGGAGCCGAGGGCGAGTATCGCGAGAATGGCGACAGCTGGAACCCGCGTCTGACCGGCCTGTTTTCAAAGCGGCTGTCGGACAATTTCGGCATTCTCGGCACGATCGCGTTCCAGGACCAGCGCCAGCAGATCGATTCCTATCGTCGTCAGCCGGGCCAGTTCGAATATGTCTATCGCAATTCGCAGCACGCGGGTGTGACGCCGAACGTGTTCGGCTTTGCACGTCCGACCGGCACCGGGACCGGTCCGACTTTCGGTTCGGACCCCGCAGCCTATGCGCTGATCACGCCCGAAACGATCATTCCGGGATTGCCGCAGATCGGGCGACAGACGCTGGAATATGACCGGCTGGGCACCACCTTTACCGCCCAGTGGCAGCCGACATCGCGGACCGAAATCATCGCCGACTTCGTCTATTCGCGCTATCGTCAGGACACGAACACCCAGGGCATCACCCCGATCGGTCTGAACCGCAACGGCACCAATACCCGTGTCGCACAGAACACGTTGCGCGCGCTCAATACCGCAAATGGCCTGGCCGATCGCCGTGCGCTCTATGCCCGCTGTGATGCCAGCGCGTCGCTCGACTGCGGCCAGACGCTGTACGGCAACACGCTCGTCGCCGGGACGCGCGCCAGCTACAACCCGTTCAACCTTGACCCGTTCGACTATTATAATTCGACCGTTTCGCCGGGCTACATCGCCAACGCGAACAGCATCGCATTTTATGACGAGCTGCTCGGTCGCCCCGGGACGCAGATCCGCGCGGCGCATGTCAATGCTGCGGGTCAGGCCGACTATCTGGTGCTCGACAATGTCGATTGGCGCAGTTTTTCGGACGCCCAGTCCAGCCAGACCGACTTCAAGCAGGCGACGCTGAACGTGAACCATGAGTTCAGTGACAATTTCCGCGTCGCGCTGACCGGTGGCTGGTCGAAGTCCGAATTCGACGCGACCGGCCTGCTGGTCGAGTTCAACGCGATGGACCGCGACGGTTATGTCTTTGATGAGCGCGGTGGCGGAAACATGCCGGTGTTCAATCCGGGTTTCAACGTCGCCGACCCGAACCAGTGGACCCTGGTCAAAGGCCTGTCGGTGATCCGTTACTTCACCAATGAGGTCAGCAACGAGTTTCGCGTCGGTCGCGCCAATTTCGAATGGGATCTGTCCGAACAGTTCACGCTGCGCTTTGGCGGTACCTACAAGACGTTCGAATTCAGCAGCCTGACCGGGCGCCGCAACCAGGGGATCGAGGCGATCAACCCGACATTGCAGGAAGCGGGACTGCAGATTACCCAGCTTGGCCAGCTGGTCGGTTTTGGCCAGGGGCTGAACGTGACTGCGGGCACCCCGACCAGCTTCTATGCGCCGAATCTGGATGCGTTCCGCCAGTATTTCTCGGTCGATTGCAACTGCATCAATAAATGGGGCGATTATCGCGCGCAGACCGACGGACGTGAGCGCAATGCGGTGAAGGAACGCGATCTGGCCGGGTTCGTCCAGATGGACTTCGATCTGGACGTGATGGATCGCCGGCTGCGCGGCAATGTCGGCGTGCGCGTCGCCAATACGCGCGTCGATGGTACCGGATCGGTCGGCGGTGCTGCCAATGGCGTGCTCGGCACGATCGTGACGGCGCGCAATGAATATACCGATGTGCTGCCGGCCGGTAACCTGACCTGGGAAATCGCGGACAATTTCCAGATCCGCGCCGCCGCCGCAAAGACCATGTCGCGCCCGCAGCTTGCCGCATTGACCCCGGGCACGACGTCGTTCCCGACCGGGCTGACGCTGGGCGGTTCGGCACCGTCGATCACCGTCGGCAACCCGTATCTCAGCCCGTTCCGTTCGACCAACCTGGACCTCAGTTTCGAATATTACTGGGGGAGCAACGGGTTCCTGGGGCTGGCGCTGTTCCAGAAGGATATCAGTTCCTTCCCGCAACAGGTGGCGGGCGAATTCCCGCTTCAAGCGATCTATCCGCAGGAGATTATCGACCAGATCCTGCCCAACATTACCAGTACGACGCTGGCACAATATATCCGCGACGGCGGGCTGTTTGCGGTGCGTCAGTTCGATGACGCGCCGGGTGGGAAGATCCAGGGCGTCGAGGTCAACGTCCAGTCCAACTTCTTCTTCCTGCCGGGCTTCCTGCAGCAGTTCGGGGTCACCGCCAACTACACCTATATCAGTTCGGAACTGAACTATCTGACCGGCACCACGCTTTCGACGGTTCAGGGGCAATCGACTTCGACGGCCGTGAACAGCTTTGCGACTGCGCCATTCCTCAACACGTCGCCGCACTCGTTCAATGCCACTCTCTATTACGAGGACGGCCCGCTCAAGGCGCGCATTTCGGGTGCGTATCGCATGAGATATGTGAACCGCTTCCCGCTGTCGTCGGGCACCTGCTCGGTCGGCACCACGACCAATGCGGGGGCGGCGTGCAACTCACCGGTCGTCGCGGACTTTGGCTATAACGAGGATACGTTCAACCTCGACTTCTCGATGTCCTATGCACTGACCAAGCAGATCCGTCTGTCGCTGGAAGGGCGCAATCTGACCAACGCGGCGCAGTATCGCACCATGTATGAAGCGAACCCGGTGTCGAGCAACTATGGCAGCACCGGCCGCATCGTGACCGTCGGTGTGCGCGCGACCTTCTGATGCTGGGAGCGCTGCTGCTGATGTCCGCTGCGGCGGGGGTGGGGACGGGGACGGCGGCGCCGCTCCCCGCCTTTCCCGGCGCTGAAGGTGCCGGTGCGCTGGCGCAGGGCGGGCGCGGCGGCAAGGTGCTGACCGTCACCAATCTGGCGGACAGCGGCCCCGGCAGCCTGCGCGCGGCGGTCGAGGCCAAGGGGCCGCGCATCATCGTTTTTGCGGTCTCCGGCACGATCCAGCTGAGCAAGCCGCTGACGGTGCGTGAGGGGCGGGTGACGATCGCGGGTCAGAGCGCGCCGGGCGACGGCATCACATTGCGCGACCATCCGCTGGTGGTTCAGGCGGATGATGTGGTGATCCGCTTCATCCGGTCGCGGCTGGGCGATGAGTCCAGGACCGAATCCGACGCGGTGTGGATCCGTGCGGGGCGTCGGATCATCCTTGACCATGTGTCGGCAAGCTGGTCGGTGGACGAGACGCTGTCGGTATCGGGCAATTATGCCGAGCCGGGCGAAGGCTGGTACGATGTCACCGTGCAATGGTCGATCATCGCGGATTCGCTGACCAGATCGCTGCATGCCAAGGGCGAGCATGGCTATGGCAGCCTGGTGCGCGGCGGGCGCGGCGCGCGGGCGAGCTTTCACCACAATCTGTGGGCCAACCACAGCGCGCGGATGCCCCGCCCGGGCAATTACGCGCCGGCGGCGAGCGATCCGGACGGCGCATTCTTCGATTTCCGCTGCAACCTGTTCTACAATTGGGGCGGCAGCCGGTCGGGTTACAATGCCGACAAGGAGAGTCTGGCACGGTATAATTTCGTCGGAAACGCCTATGTCCGCGGGCCGCAATCGACCAAGGGCATGGCGTTCAACGAGGGCAATCCGGTCGCCAGGTCATTCTTTGCAGATAATGCGATGGACGGGGTTGTCCCCGCCGATCCATGGTCGCTGGTAAGCGGCATTACCGACCCTGCGCAGAAGCTGACGGCGCCGGTCGAGATGCCCAAGGTCGGCTGTGCCGGCGGGGCGAGCGCCGAGGCGACGGTGCTGGCGCGCGCCGGTGCGTCGCGCAGCCGCGACAGCGTCGATACCGCGATCATCGCCGGGGTGCGCAGCCGTACGGGCAAGCAGATTGACAGCCAGCGCGATGTGGGCGGCTGGCCCGAACTCCGCGCGACCGCCGCGCCAAAGGACAGCGACGGCGATGGCATGCCCGATGCGTGGGAGCGCCAGCGCGGGCTCGACCCGAAGCGCAATGATTCAGCAGGCGACCGCAACGGCAACGGCTATACCGATGTCGAGGATTATCTGAACGAACTGGCCGCGGGCTGATCCCCCGCCACCCGGCCGAGTAAGGAGTAGGGATGATGAAGCTCAACCTCGCCACAGGGATGATCGGTGCGCTTGCACTGCTGCTGTCCACCGGGGCCGCGACGGCACAGTCCGAACCCGCAGCACCGCCCGCCGCCACCGCCTTTCCCGGCGCACAGGGCTGGGCGGCAGTGACGCAGGGCGGGCGCGGTGGCCGGATCATCCGCGTTACCAACCTCAATGCCAAGGGCCCGGGCAGTTTGCGCGAAGCGCTGGAGGCCAAGGGGCCGCGCATCGTGGTGTTCGAGGTCGCCGGGGTGATCGACATGGGGCTGGAAAGCTGGTCGATCACCGAACCCTATCTGACGATCGCCGGTCAGACCGCGCCGTCGCCCGGTATCACCCTGATCCGTGGCGGCATCGACCTGAAGACGCATGACGTGATCGTCCGCCATATCCGCATCCGCACCGGCGTGGACGGGCAGGCCAAGCGGTCGGGCTGGGAGGCGGACGCCTTCTCCGCCGTCGGTGCCTATAACGTCATTGTCGATCACTGCACGATGACCTGGGCCGTTGACGAGAATCTGTCGGCGAGCGGGCCGCGTTTTACCGGCAAGACGGTGGAGGAATGGCGCAAGGGCACCAGCCACAACATCACCTTCAGCTATAATCTGCTGGCCGAGGGCCTGGCGGAGGCCAGTCACCCCAAGGGCGAGCATAGCAAGGGCTCGCTGATCCATGACAATGCCACCGGCATTCTCATCTATCGCAACGTCTATGCGCATAATGTGGAGCGCAGCCCGTTGCTGAAGGGCGGGGTGCATGCCGCAGTGGTCAACAACCTGATCTATGATCCGGGCAAGCGCGCGGTGCACTATAACCTGATGGCGCTGGAATGGGCGGGCAAACCCTATCAGCTCGGCGAATTGAGCGCGGTGGGCAATGTCATGCGGGGCGGTCCGTCGACCGACAAGGGGCTGCCGTTCCTGATGCTGGGTGGCGATGGCGACCTGCGCTATCACGGGCGCGACAATATCGCGGTGGACAAGATGGGGGCGCCGCTGCCGCTGTTCGGTCGCTATGGCGAGACGCGGGCCAAGCTGATCGAGGTGAAGAAGCCGGTCGTCTGGCCTGCAGGCCTGCCCGTGCTGCCTGCGCGCGATGTCGAGACGCACGTCCTGGCCAATGCCGGCGCGCGGCCATGGGATCGTGACGCAAACGATATCCGCGTGCTGTTCTTCGTCGCTGAAGGCCGGGGCGAGATCATCGATGACGAAAAGGAGGTTGGTGGATATCCGGTGGTGAAGGAGACGCGCGCACCGTTCGTCGAGGCCGACTGGAACCTCGACACGATGGAGCCGAAGTCGGGCCTGTATCCCGGTCAGAAGGGGCCGATCCAGGAAAGCCTGAGCGCGCGCGACCGGGCGATGCGCAACTAAGGGGGAAGGCGGGGTGCGGGCGATACTGGCGCTGCTGGCTGGCCTGTTGCTGGGTGGCGCGGCAGCCCCGCCGCCCGCCATCCTGATCTTCAGCCACACCACCGGCTGGCGCCATGATTCGATCGAACCGGCCGTTGCAGCGCTCACCGATGCTGCGCGGGCACGCGGCTATCGGGTCGAGGCGAGTGAAGACCCGGCGCTGTTCGACGATGCCGCGCGGGTGAAGCGGTTCGCCGCGATCGTGCTGCTCAGCACGACGACGCGGCGGCAGGATCCGGCGAGCGAATGGTTCACCGGCGCGCGGCGCGATACGCTGGTTGCCTATGTCAGGGGTGGGGGCGGGATTGTCGGCGTGCATGGCGCTGCCGACTCGCATTATTCATGGGACTGGTACGGGCGGATGATCGGCGCGCGCTTTGCCCGCCATCCCCAGGGTACCCCGACCGGGACGTTGACGCGCGAGCCGGGGGATCATCCGGCGATCCGCAGCTTCCCGGACAGCGCCGCTCTGGTCGATGAATGGTATTGGTTCGACGACCTCAACCCGCGCCTGCGCCCGCTGCTGACGCTCGATCCCGCGTCGATCGGGGAGCCGGGCGCCAACCCCCGCCCGGTCGCATGGGCGCATGGCTTTGAGGGCGGGCGCGTCTTCTACACGGGTCTAGGCCACACCCGGGAGGCGTGGCGCGATGCGCGCATCGTCGATCATGTGATCGGGGGGATCGACTGGGCCGCGGGTCGTGGCGCGCGTCCGATGCTGGTGATCGACGAACGCGCCAAGCAGGTCGATGAGCCACCGCCGCATGGCCGGATCGGGATGAGCACCGCATGGCGCATCACCGATGGCGTACCGGGCCGCACGATGGAATATCGCAAACGCGCGCTGCACAAGGGCGCGGCGATCGGCGTCCACCCGATCGACCATGACGAGGTTTATGCCGTGGTGTCGGGTGAGGGAGAGGTGGTGTCGGATGGCGTTACTGCACGGCTGCGGCCGGGCATGACTGCCTATCTCTACACCGGCGCACAGGTCGGCATCCGGCAGATCGGCGATGCGCCGCTGGTGCTGATCATCGCCTATCCGGTCACGATGAAGTGACCGGATCGATCGTCAGACGGCAGCCACGCAGCTCGTAACCCGCGACCAGCGGGTTCCAGCCGATATCGGGTGCGCGCTCCAGCCTGAGGCCGGGGACGCGGAGCAGCCGGTCGAGGAACATGGCGGATTCGTGCAGCGCGACGCCCGCGCCGGGACAGCGATGTTCGCCATCGCCGAAGGCGAGGCCGGGGCCGGTAACGCGCGGAGCGCGCTCACGCTCCGGGTCGAGCGCATGCGGGCAGGTGCCGACCGCGGCCGCATCGCCATTGGCCGAGCGGATATCGAGCGCGACGGTCCCGCCATCGACATGGCGGTAGAGCGTACCGACCACGGGCTCGAGCCGCAGGATTTCCTCCAGGATCGCGATCTGCCCATCGGCATCGGCGGCGAGGAACCGGGCGCGCAGTTCCGGGCGTTCGAGCAGATGCCAGCCGGCCATGGTGATGAACTCGCGCGTCGTCACCATCCCCGCCGCGCCATAGGTGAAACATTCGGTGAGGATGTCGAGCGGGGTATAGCCCTCGCTCAGCAAGTGCGAGATCACGTCCTCACGCGGTGCGGCACGGCGCGCGGCGATCGCGGGCTTCACGTCCATCGCGTAGAAGCGGCGCATGCGCCATTGGTTGAGCACGAAGCTGACCAGTTCGGAAACGCGCCCGCGCCGGGTCTGGAATGCGGTGCTGAAAAAGGCGTCGAGACGGCGGCTCATGCCCGTAATGTCGCTCTCGGTCAGGCCGACAATCTCGGCCGCGACGGCAACCGCCATGTCGAGCGAGAGCTTGTCGAGATCCCCGCTGCCTTCCCTGACCAGCCGCGCAATGAGCGCGTCGCTGGTCCGCTCCATCAGTGCGCGATAGCGCGTCTCGACCACGCGCGGGGTGAAGAAGCGGGCGGTGCCGCCGCGCTGACGGCGATGCGCCTCGCCGTGCAGATACAGGATCGGGGGGCGTGCCTGGCTGCGGTACTTTCCGATCACCTCGGCCTTGAACCCGGCCTGCCGCCCGTTGGTGTCGCGCAGCACCGCGCGAACTGCCTCATATCCGGACACCACCGGCGCATCGAGCAGACCGCCGCGCGCCGCGCTTGCGGACTTGCGGTCATCGCGCGCATGATCGACCGGGCAGCGGGCCGGCGGGCTGGCAAGATGCGATTGGGCGGACATGACACACTCCGGGTTATGATACACAATGGATCATAAAATAGCGAAGCGCAGCGGCGTTTCAAGCGATGCACGTGTCGTCCGTTCCCGCGCAGCGCTGCGCACAGCGTTGGTGGAACTGGTGGCGGAGCGGCCATTCGGCGAGATTACCGTCGCGATGCTGACCGATCGTGCCAACATCGGTTATGCGACCTTCTTCCGCCATTATCCGGACCTGTCGGCGCTGCTGATCGAAGTTGCCGATTCGCTGATCGCTGAGTTGCTCGCGAA
Source organism: uncultured Stakelama sp. (assembly GCA_964393565.1). Lineage (GTDB taxonomy): Bacteria > Pseudomonadota > Alphaproteobacteria > Sphingomonadales > Sphingomonadaceae > Sphingomonas. Next base: position 57,567 of record CAYMUJ010000001.1, read on the forward strand.
ATTGCTGCCGATGCTGCAGCAGGGCGACCGGCTGGCACTGGTCAGCACGCTGACGGCCGAGGTGGTATCGCGCCGCACCCTGTGTCACGCGCTGCTGACGGGTGCAGGCGATCCGATCCGCCAGATGGTGACGCAGCGCGCGATCACGCAGGCGCTGGCGAGTCCGGCCAAAACGCCGGACTGCTTGCCGCGCGAGCTGGCGGTGACGCATCTGGTCGGCGCGGCGTTGACGATCCTGACCTGGTGGCTCGACCGCGCGCCGGACATGGCGGCGGACGATGTGGCGGCGATCCTTGACCGGCTGGTGCTGGCGCCAGTGCTGGTCGCTCAGGTTCCGGGCTGAATATAGGGGATGCGGGCGAACAGCTCGCGCTGCCACTTGCGCGGGTCGACCTCGACGCGGCTTTGCGTGTCGAAGAGCATCGTGCGGCGATCGGGCAGGGTGTAAAGCGGCCAGTCGGGAACGCCTGCGCCATTGGGATTGCCGGTGGCGGCGAGGTTGACAAAGGCGCGCTGCATTGCCGCCGACACGGCCTGCGCGCCCGGCCCGGTGCCCGACACCGTTCCCTCCGCGCCAATCGTGCCGAAGACGAGCGGAATGTCGTGCGTGTGTGCGGCGCCGCGTTCGGGGGCGACGGGGGACTGGAAATCGAGCTGATAGACAAAGGCGGGGACGCCGGCCTTGGCGCGCTCCTCTGCCTCGATCACCTGTCCGCGCCAGCTGCGCCCGGCGGTGGTACTGGCGTAGAAAATGTCCTGTGCGGTCCAGTCGGGGAATTGGCGGCGATACTCGGCCACCACCCATTCGGGGTGCGCGTCGATGCGCAGTTGGGGCGCGATGCGTGCGGCGAGGTTGGACCAGTCGAGCGTGCGCACCGCCTCGCTCTTGGGATCGATAAAGGCGCGGGTTTCGTCGCGCGTATTGCCGAGGATCAGCGGGATGGCGTTGCCCAAGGGGTTGGCGTCGGGCCAGAAGGGGTGGCGGGTCAGCCACTTCATGTCGAGCACCGGCCCCATATAGACCCCGCCGCCAAGGATCGGGTCTTCCGCGGACAGCCCCTCGATCAGCCGCTGCACCGGCATGTCGATCAGGTCGCCGGGCGTGGCGTTGAGCTTGGCGAGCAGCGCCTTGGCGCGCGCAGTGGCGTTCAAGGGGCCGCTGGCCGTTACCTGCTGCCCGCTCATCGTCGCGGCGCTGTGGAACAGGCCCTTGGCGGCGGGCATGCCCATCAGCGTCGCGATCTTGGCACCGCCGCCGGACTGGCCGAACACCATCACGCGGTTCGGATCGCCGCCGAATCCGGCAATGTTGTCACGCACCCATTGCAAGGCGAGGATCAGGTCGAGCTGTCCCAGATTGCCGCTGTCGGGGAAGCGCGGGTCGAGCCGGGCGAGGTAGAGATAGCCGAGCGCGTTGAGCCGGTGGTTGACGGTGACGACGACGACATCGCGCTGCATCGCCAGCCGCTGGCCGAATAGCTGCGGCTCGATGACGGTGCCGTTGGAGTAAGCACCGCCATGGAAATAGACCATCACCGGGCGGCGCGCGTTGGGGTTGGCTTGCGGCGTCCACACGTTGAGGAACAGGCAGTCCTCGGCCTGATTGGGCAGATTGCTGCGCTGGGGGCAGGTCGCGGCGAAGGCGGTTGCGGGAAGCGTGTCGCGGCTGCGGGCGGGGGCGGTCGCGGCGCGAAAGCGCGTGCGACTGGTGTCATTGCCGAAGCGGATGCCGAGAAAGGCGGAGACCGTCCCCTCGCGCTTGCCCTGCCAGCGGCCGGTGGTGCCGGTGGCGACCGGATCGCCCTTCGCGAACGCGGCGGCGGGCAGGGCGGTCAGCGCCGCGCCTGCACCCAGCAGCGTCCGGCGCCCAATGCTCATCTGGCGATCACCGGCGCACGTCCAGTCCGCCCTCGAGAAAGGCGTCGATGTCGCGCTGGCCGAACAGCGACGCATCTCCGGGCAGCGAATGTTTGAGGCAGGTGAGCGCGAGGCCCGAGGCGACGGTCGCTTCCAGATCCAGTCCCGACAGCACGCCGTGGAGGATGCCCGCGGCATAGGCGTCCCCGCCGCCGATGCGGTCGACGATCCCCGCCACCACGACCTCATCGGTCTGGTAGCCGCGTTCGCGCGTGTCGACGCGGGCGGCGATGCGGTGGCGGTCGGCGTCGTCGACATGACGCGCGGTCGATGCGATGCGCTGAAGATTGGGGAAGGCGTCGAATGCGGCTTCCGCTGCGTCGCGGCGGCGATCGGCGCCATCGCCCGAGAAGGTCTGGCCGAGCAGCAGCGAGACGTCGCGATGATTGCCGAACATCGTGTCGGCCAGGCTGACCAGTTCGGTCAGCACCGCACGCGGGTTGCTGTCCCAGCTTTCCCACAGGCGCGCGCGGTAATTGCCGTCGAAGCTGACCGCGACGCCCATGTCCTTCGCGGTCTTTGCTGCGGCAATTGCTGCAGCGGCGGTTGCGGGACCGAGCGCGGGGGTGATGCCCGACAGATGCAGCATCGCCGCGCCGTCGAGGATGCTGCGCCAGTCGAATGCATCGGCCGGTGCGGTCGCGAAGCTCGACGCCGCGCGGTCATAGACGATGTCGGATGCGCGCAGGCCGGCGCCGACCGACAGGAAATACAGGCCCATGCGCCCGTCGCGCAGCTGGACGTTGCCGGTATCGACGCCCTGTCCGCGCACAAAGCGGATCGCGGCCTGACCCAGCGGATTGTCCGGCACCGCGCTGACCATCGACACCTTGTGGCCGAGATTGGCGAGGCCGATCCCGACATTCGCCTCGGCTCCCCCGACATGCACGTCGAGGCTGCCCGTCTGCATCAGCAGTTCGCGCCCCGGAGCGGTCAGGCGGAGCAGCAACTCCCCGAAACAGACGATATGGCCGTTGGTCAATCTACATACTCCGCTCGGGCTGAGCTTGTCGAAGCCCCGTTCTTTTCCCTTTGCGCTTTAGGGATGAGAGCCGCCCTTCGACAAGCGCAGGACTGGCCTTTTCACCAGTGCGAACGGAGGTCGGTCAGCGCGCCAGCCAGCCGCCATCGACGGCGAGGATGTGCCCCTGCACATAATCCGATGCACGCGACGCAAGGAACACCGCCGCGCCGCCCAGATCGGCCGGGTCGCCCCAGCGTGCCGCCGGGATGCGCTCGAGGATCTGGCGGTTGCGCGTCTCGTCCTTTTGCAGCGCGTCGGTATTGTTGGTGGCGATATAGCCCGGCGCGATCGCGTTGACGGTGATGCCCTTGCTCGCCCATTCATTGGCCAGCAGCTTGGTCAGCCCGCCGACGCCGCTCTTCGATGCGGTGTAGCTCGGCACGCGGATACCGCCCTGAAAGGTCAGCATCGATGCGATGTTGATGATCTTGCCCCCGCCATTGGGGATCATGTGGCGCGCAGCCGCCTGGCACAGGAAGAACACCGACTTCAAATTGGTGTCCATCACCGCGTCCCAGTCTTCTTCGGTGAAGTCGACTGCATCGTTGCGGCGGATGATGCCGGCATTGTTGACGAGGATGTTCAAGCCGCCGAGCTTTTCCACCGTTTCATCCACAATTCGGCCCACAGGCTCGATCGAGGACAGGTCGGCGCTGATGATCTCGGCCTTGCGGCCAAGTGCGCGGACCTTTTCCACTGTTTCGGTGGCGGCGGAGCGTCCGACTGCGGCGATATCCGCGCCCGCCTGGGCCAGCGCCAGCGCAATGCCCTGGCCAATGCCGGTATTCGCGCCGGTGACGACCGCGACGCGGCCGGTGAGATCGAAGGGATTCATGTGTAACCTCGTCCTTGGGCCTTAGGCCAGCTGGCAGATGTCCAGCACGTTCATGTCGGTATAGTCCTGATTCTCGCCCGCCATCGCCCAGATAAAGGCGTAGGACCGGGTGCCCGCACCCATATGGATCGACCAGGGCGGGCTGATCACCGCTTCCTCATTCTGCATCACGATGTGGCGGGTCGCCTCGCCCTCACCCATGAAGTGCATCACGCGGTCGGTGGCGAGATTGTCGAGCTCGAAATAGAAATAGATCTCGCTGCGGCGCTCATGGATGTGCGGCGGCATGGTGTTCCACACGCTGCCTTCCTTGAGCACGGTCAGCCCCATCACCAGCTGCGCACTGTCGCACACACCGGGGATCACCAGCTGATAGATCGAGCGTTCGTTCGATTCGGCGAGGCTGCCGCGATCGAGCCGGTTGGCGTCGGCGATGCCGAGCTGGCGCGTCGCGAAGGCGCGATGGGCGGGGCAGGAGACGAGATAGAAACGCGCCCCTGCGCCCGAAAACTGCACGTCCGCCGCGCCCATCGTCACGTACAGGCAATCCTTGTTGCCCAATGTGAACGCCTGTCCATCGACGGTGACGACAGCTTCGACCGATCCGACATTGACGATGCCAAGCTCACGCCGCTCGAGGAACGGGTGACCCGCCGCGGATGCCGGTTCGGTCTGGTCGGGCAGGCGGACCGGGTCCGCCGCCACCAGCACCCCGCCGATCACCATGCGATCGGCGTGGGTGTAGTTGAGGACGCATTCGCCTTCACGGAACAGGTCCGTGATGAGGTAGCGGTCGCGCAGCTCATCGTTCGACACGCACTCCATCATGTCGGGATGGGTGGCATAATAGGTGCGGTCGAACATGGCCCCTCCGTTCAGGGTGCTGATGCGGTTGCGATCAGGCGATTGCGGGCTGTGCGGTCACGCTCTTCAGATAGTCGGCGATCGCAGCGTCCTGGCAGTTCGGGTAGAACAGCTCGGCGAACTTTTCGCCCGCGATCGCGGCGCGCAGCAGGTCCTGATCGACGGTCTTCAGAACCGTCAGCATGTCGTTGCAGGTCGTCGCCTTGAGGTTGGCGAGGATGCCGCGGTTCTTGCGCATGATTTCGGCGCGCTCCTTGGGGTAGCCCAGGCCACGCTCGCCGTCGAACAGCTTGCGGTACACGTCCTGCAGGTTGAGCTCGGCGGCCCAGCCAAAGCCCTTGGCATAGGGCATCGAGATCGCGTTGCCGTCGTTGATCTGGCCGAACAGGAAGGCGTCGGTCGGATCGATCACCAGGCCGCAGAACACGCCCGGCATCGCGTTGCAGGCGAGCATCGAACCCATGCCGGTGCCGCAGCCGGTGACGACGAAGTCGGCCGCCCTGGAATTGAGCAGGATGCCGGCGAGCAGGCCGTTCATGACATAGGTCAGCGATGCGCTGTCCTCGGCCGAATACATGCCATAGTTGAACACCTGATGGCCCAGCGGCTCCGCCACGGCGGTCAGTGCGTCATGGATGATGCTGTTCTTTGCAGCCTGGCTGTTCTCGGTAATCAGGGCGATCTTCATGATCTCAATTCCTCTGCAGAAATGGGAGTGCCGGGGCGACGGCGGCTTGCCGGGCCGCACACGCCACCAGCAAAAACGGGCATGCGAGGCCGGTGACCGGTGTCAGGCTTTGATGCAAGTTGTAATGCAACTTGGTCCATGAGTCGGCCGTCTAGTCGGTTCGGCCCGCCTCTGCAACCGGTGCGGGCACATCCAGCCGATAGGCTTTGCGAACCAGTGTCGATGTCAGGTCGAACGCGAGTTCGGCGGCCTCCCAATCCTGCATCCGCCCTTCGGCGACCAGCCGGGCGAGGAACGCGCAATCGACGCGGCGTGCGACATCGTGCCGCGCCGGGATCGACAGGAACGCGCGCGTGTCGTCGTTGAAGCCGACGCTGTTGTAGAAGCCCGCCGTCTCGGTCGTCATCTCACGGAACCGGCGCATCCCCTCAGGGCTGTCATGGAACCACCAGGCGGGACCGAGGCGCAGGCACGGATAGTGACCGGCGAGCGGGGCGAGTTCGCGTGCATAGGTCGATTCGTCGAGCGTGAAGAGGATGATTGTCAGGTCGCGCTCATTGCCGACGACGTCGAGCATCGGCTTCAACGCCGCGACATAATCGGTCCGCATCGGGATGTCGGCGCCCTTGTCGCGGCCATGGCTGTGGAACAGCGCCGCATTGTGGTTGCGACACGATCCGGGATGGATCTGCATCGTCATCCCGTCCGCGACGCTCATCTTCGCCATTTCGGTGAGCATCTGCGCGCGGAACAGTTCGGCATCGTCCGCGTCCCAGGTGCCGCCGACGATGCGCGCGAACAGCGTTTCGCATTCGGTGGTTGAGAGGTTGGCGGTCTGCGCCGTCGCAAAGCCATGGTCGGTCGCGGTCGCGCCGGCCGCGCGGAAATCGGCGCGACGCTTGCGATGCGCGGCGAGATAGCCGGACCAGCTATGGACGTCTTCGCCGGTCAGATCGGCGAACGCCGCCATCGCGCCGGCGAATGCCTCATGCTCAACATCGATTACCGAATCCGGGCGATAGGTGGTGACGACGCGACCCTGCCACCCCGACTGCCGGATCGCGGCATGGTGGTGCAGCGGGTCGTCCGCCCCCTCGGTCGTGGCGAGGAAGTCGATCCTGAACCGGTCGAACAACGCACGCGGGCGATAGGCCGGGGTCGCCAGCGCATCGGTGATGGTGTCGTAATAGTGATCGGCGGTTTCCGCGCTCAGCAGCCGGTCGATCCCGAACACATCGGCAAAGACATGGTCGAGCCACATGCGCGACGGCGTACCGCGGAACAGGTGATAGTTGCTGGCGAACAGGCGCCACGCGCTGCGCGGATCGGTTGCCGGAACCACGCCATCACGGCGCGGCACGCGCAGCGCGTCCAGCGCGATCCCCTGTGAATAGAGCATGCGGAAGACATAGTGATCGGGCGCGAGGAACAGCTCGGTCGCATTCTCCCACGCCGCATCGGTCGCGAACCACGCCGGATCGGTATGGCCGTGCGGGCTGACGATCGGCAGGTCGGCGATCTGCGCGTACAGCGCGCGGGCGATGCTGCGCGTGCCGGGATCGGCGGGAAACAGCCGGTCGGGATCGAGGGTCAGGGGGTGCACGGGCGTCCTCTCGCTGTGGTCCTGATTTTGGTAATCGGTGTCAATCCAACGATCAATGTCGCTGAACCTTGCCTCACTCCGTCGGCGGTGCGACCGAGGCGCGGCGGATCAGGGTCGAGACGAACATCGACTCCGCCGCTTCCTCATCCTCATCCTCGCCATTGCCGATCAGCTTCAGCGCCGCGGCGCGCGCCATCGTTGCAATCGGCCAGCGCACGGTGGTGAGCGGCGGCCACAGATAGGACGCGATGGTGGTATCGTCGAACCCGACGATCGACAGGTCGCGCGGGACGTCCAGCCCGCGCTGCCGCGCCGTGTGCAGCACGCCGGCCGCCATCGCATCGTTCGAACAGAAGACCGCAGTCGGGCGCGGCGACAGGTCGAGCAGGCGCTCAGCCGCGCGCATCCCCGATTCAAAGGTATAGTCACCCTGCGCGATCAACGTCCGCTGGATCGGCAGATCGGCATCGTCGAACGCTGCCTCATAGCCCTGGCTGCGTTCGAGCGCCGAGCGGAACCCATATGGGCCGAGGACCAGGCCGATGCGACGATGGCCGAGTTCGATCAGATGGCCGATCGCCCCGCGCACGACTTCGCGGTCGTTCGATGCGACCATATGCGCCGGATCGTCGAATGCGGCCGAACCCATGCGGACATAGCGGGTGCCAATTTCGGTACACAGGTCCGCGATCGAATCATTCTCGCTGATTGGCGGCAGCAGCATCACGCCATAGGGGCGCTGACGTTCCAGGAAGCGACGGATATCGTCGAGCATCGTCGGTGAACCGCGATCGATCGGGTGGACGATCAGTTCGAATTCGGTGTCGCGCAGCACCTCCAGCAACCCCTGCTGCACATTGAGCACCATGTGCGGGTTCGGGTTGTCGTGGATCAGGCCGATCAGGAAATTGCGGCGCAACGCCAGCGCGCGCGCCTGTGGATTGGGGACATAGCCGATGTCGGCGATAACCTTTTCGACTCGTTCGCGCGTTTCTTCATTGAGCAACGAGGAATGGTTAATGACCCGGCTGACGGTCTTTTTCGATACACCGGCGAGCCGCGCGACATCGTTGATCGTCGCCTGAGCGCTTTTCTTCATGCGCGCTGCATAGCGTGATCGCGGCCCCGCGCCAATCGGCCTGAGCGAGCCGTTGACACCGGTTTCAGAACGGGCGTTGGGTGATGGCGCATGACGGTCCGATGATTTCTGAGGCACCCATCGTTGCAAGCGTCTGCTTTTGCGGGCTATCCGGCAAAATCGGCTTGTCAGCAAAGGGTGCCTTGATATTGACACCGGTTTCCTATAGCGGTGCGTCGAGAATAAATGTGAGGGGTGGATGAGCGACCTGGATGCCATTGCGGAGGCCTTTGTCGCCGCGCGCCGCGATGCACGCGGACTGTCCGAATATCCCGGCGATGCGCCGACCACGCTGGCGGATGCCTATGCGATCCAGGACCGCGCACTGGCGTTGGCCGGTGTCGAGGTTGCCGGTTGGAAAGTGGGCAGGATCAATCCTCCGCTTGACGCACAGCTTGGTACCAACCGGCTGGCCGGCCCGATCTTCACCCAGCTGGTCCGGCCACATCTGCCGGTCCCGGTCATGCCCGTTTTCAGCACGGGTTTTGGCGCGGCGGAGGCCGAGTTTCTGTTGCGGATCGGTACTGCGCCGGATCCTGCCAAGACCAGTTATACGCTGGAGGAAGCAGCCGATCTGATCGATGCGGTGCATGTCGGGCTGGAAATCGCGAGCTCGCCCTTTCCCGGTATCAATGCGCTGGGGCCGCTGGTCACGATTTCCGACTTTGGCAACAATCACGGGCTGGTGGTCGGGGATGCGATTCCGGACTGGCGCGACGCTGACCTGCTTGACTGGCCGGTGACACTGGGTGTCGACGGGGTGGAGGTCGGTGCTGCAACTGCGCGTGCAATGCTTGATGGGCCGGTGGGCTCGGCGCGGTTTCTGTTCGAGACCCTGGCCGCACGCGGTATCGCATTGCGGCCCGGCCAGTGGATTTCGACGGGTGCAGTGACCGGCGTGCACGAAGTTTTGCCGGGCGCGCACGTCACTGCCACGTTCCGCGACTTGCGGGTAAGCTGCACGATCGAGGCCGCCAGACCCGCCGCATAGGGAGAGAATGGATGAACGCGACGCAGGCCGATAGCGGGGGTGAACCGCCCCGCGCGGTGCCGGTGGTACGCACCGGACGCTACCGATGGATGATCATCGCGATCCTGTTTTTCGCGACCACGGTCAATTATATCGACCGCACCATGCTGGGCCTGCTTGCTCCTGATCTGGGCAAGGAGCTGAGCTGGAACGAGAATGACTATGGCAACATCGTCACTGCGTTCCAGGCGGCCTATGCGCTCGGCTTTCTCTTCATGGGCTGGATGGTCGATCGGTTCGGGCCGAAAATCGGCTATGGCGTTGCGATCACGGTCTGGACGGTCGGCCATGTCATGCATGGCTTTGCCAGCACGGTCGTATCCTTCATGGCAGCGCGCATTGTGTTGGGCGTGGGTGAAGCGGGGCATTTCCCGTCTGTGGTTCGTGCCAGCAGCGAATGGTTTCCGCAAAAGGAACGCGCCTATGCGATCGGCTGGGTGAATTCGGCCACCACGATCGGCGTGATCCTGACCGCGCCGACGCTGTGGCTGTTCATGACCTGGCTCGGCCTCGATTGGCGCGAGACGTTCATCTATTCGGGCCTGTTCGGTGTCGTGCTGCTGGTGCTGTGGTTCAAATTCTACAGCAACCCGCGCGAAAGCGGGCGGGTGAGCGAGGGCGAGCTGGCCTGGATCGAGCATGATCCGCCCGAGCAGGTCGAAAAGATCGGCTGGAGCCGCGTCGTGCGCCTGCGCGAGGCATGGGCGTTCGCGGTCGCCAAGTTCCTGACCGACCCGGTCTGGTTCCTGATGCTGTTCTGGCTGCCGAAATATTTCGCCAGCACCTATAATGTCGACCTCAAGGTCGTGCTGCTGCCGATGATCGTGATGTACCTGCTCTCTGACGTAGGCAGCATCGCGGGCGGATGGCTGTCGTCGAACCTGATCCACAAGGGGTGGACGCCGAACGCCGCGCGCAAGGTGACGATGATCATCGCGGGCTGCTGTGTCCTCCCGCTGCTGTTCGTGACGCAGCTTGAGAATATGTGGCTTGCGGTTGCGCTGATCGGCCTTGCGCTGGCGGGGCATCAGGCGTTTTCGACCAACCTGCTCTCGCTGCCGCCGGACATGTTCCCGAAGCGCGCAGTGGGGTCGGTGATCGGCCTTGGCGGTTTCTGCGGTGGCGTCGGCGGCATGATCATGGCGAAGTCGACCGGGCTGGTGCTTGATGCGACTCACGGCAATTACACGCTGATCTTTGCCGCCTGCACCATTGTCTATTTCCTTGCAGTCGGTGCGGTTCACCTTCTGTCGCCGCGCCTGGTTCGGGTGTCGGTCTGAGCCGGAATACCGGACGGGGACATTTCATGTCCCCGTCCGGTACTTTTGCGCAATGAAGCATTGCTAACATTGCATCCGTCGCGCGTTCGCGGCATCAGTGTCCTATGACGGCAACACTCAAACTCGATGCGTTTCTGCCTTATCGCCTGTCGATCGCTTCAAATCGCGTATCGGGGACGATTGCCAGTGCCTATCAGGCCCGCTTTGGCCTGCGCATTCCCGAATGGCGGCTGGTCACGGTGCTGGCCGAGTTCGGCTCCATGAGCCAGCAGGCATTATGTGGTCGCACCCAGATGGACAAGGTGACGGTCAGCCGCGCGGCGATCTCGCTGCACGAACGCGGGCTGGTGACGCGCACGCCCAACCCGGATGACCAGCGCTCGCATCTGCTTGACCTCAGTGCCGAGGGTTGGGCGCTGTATCGCCAGATCGCGCCCCAGGCGCTGGAGTTCGAACGCCGCATCTTTGCCAGCCTGAGCGACGAGGAGCAGGCGCAGCTGCGCAAGATGCTCGAACGGGTCGAGGCAGCGGCGGCGGCGATCTCGCCGGGATTTTAATGATGGACTTGATCGGCGGGGTCATCCTGGCCTAATCGAACCACCCCTCCCCAGGGCAGTCGATGTTGCTAGCCAGGAGGATTCCATGACCGCTTACCAGACTCGCGCCGGGCTTTCGGTCGCCGCGCCGCTCGTCGCGTTTGTCGAGGAGCGGGTGCTGCCGCCTTTGGGCATCGCCGCCGATGGCTGGTGGGCGGGGGCGGCGGAGATCTTTGCGCGCTTCGCCCCGCGCAACCGCGACCTGCTGGTGCGGCGCGATGATCTTCAAGTGCAGATCGATACATGGTGTTCGGAAGACCCGGTGCGGGCAGCCGACCCGGCGGCGCAGGAGGCGTTCCTGCGCGCGATCGGCTATCTGGTCGAAGAACCCGGCGACTTCACCATCGGCACCGCTGACGTGGATGCGGAAATCGCGACGATGGCGGGGCCGCAGCTGGTCGTCCCCGCGCTCAACGCCCGCTTCGTGCTCAACGCCGCCAATGCACGCTGGGGCAGCCTGTACGACGCGCTGTACGGCACCGATGCGCTGCCCGGTGCTGCGCGGCCCGGCGGCTATGATGCAGCACGTGGCGCGCAGGTGATCGCGGCGGCGAAGGCGTTTCTGGACGCGGCGGTGCCGCTGAGCGGGCTGAATTGGGCTGAGTTCAGCGGCGGCGACCTGCCGCTCGCCGATCCCGGGCAGTTCGTCGGTACGCGCGGCGAGTCGATGCTGTTCGCGCATAACGGCCTGCATATCGAAGTGGTGGTCGATCGCGCCCACCCGATCGGCGCGAGCGATCCGGCGGGGATCGCCGACGTGCTGCTCGAAAGCGCGCTCACGGCCATCGTCGATCTGGAGGATTCGATCGCTGCAGTGGATGCGGAGGACAAGGTCGCGGCCTATGCCAACTGGCTGGGCCTGATGCGCGGCGACCTGACCGAGACGTTCGAGAAGGGCGGGCGGACGCTGACCCGCGACCTCGCCGCCGACCGCGTCTATCAGCGCCCGCACCAGAGCGACCTGACGCTGCCGGGCCGCAGCCTGTTGTTCGTGCGCAATGTCGGGCATCTGATGACCAACCCGGCGGTCCGGATCGCCGGGGCAGAGGCGCCCGAGGGCATTCTCGACGCGATTGTGACCAGCACGATTGCGTTGCACGATCTGAAGGGGCTGGGCCGGTTCCGCAACAGCCGCGCGGGCAGCATCTATATCGTGAAGCCGAAGATGCACGGGCCGGACGAATGCGCCTTCACCAATGATTTGTTCGACGCGGTCGAGGACCTGCTGGGCCTTGCCCGCCACACGATCAAGGTCGGGGTGATGGACGAGGAACGGCGGACCAGCGCCAACCTCGCGGCCTGCATCCATGCGGTGCGGGGCCGCATCGCCTTCATCAACACCGGATTCCTTGATCGCACGGGTGACGAGATTCACACGTCGATGCGCGCCGGGCCGATGATCCCCAAGGCGGAGATGAAGGCGAGTGCGTGGATCAAGGCCTATGAGGACCGCAATGTCCGCATCGGCCTGAAGCACGGACTGTCGGGCCGGGCGCAGATCGGCAAGGGCATGTGGGCCGCACCCGACCGCATGGCCGACATGATGGACCAGAAGATCGGCCATCCGCTGAGCGGCGCGAACACCGCCTGGGTGCCTTCGCCCACCGCCGCGACGCTGCACGCGATGCACTATCACAAGGTCGATGTGTTCGCGCGGCAGCGGGAGATTGCGGGCGAGGCGGTGCCCGCGCTGCGCGACCTGCTGACGATCCCCGTGGCACAGGGCCGTAACTGGACCGCGGAAGAGGTCGCGCGCGAGCTCGACAATAATGCACAGGGCATTCTCGGCTATGTCGTGCGCTGGATCGATCAGGGGGTCGGCTGTTCCAAGGTGCCCGACATCCATGATATTGGCCTGATGGAGGATCGCGCGACGCTTCGCATCTCCTCCCAGCATATTGCCAACTGGCTGCTCCATGGGGTTGCTACCCCGGCGGATGTCGATGCCGCATTCGCGCGGATGGCGGTGAAGGTCGATGCACAGAATGCCGGTGACCCGCTCTACGGCACGTTGTCGGGCAACCCCGACAGCCTTGCGTTGCAGGCGGCGCGCGCGCTGGTGTTCGATGGCGTCGCGCAGCCGAGCGGCTATACCGAGCCGTTGCTGCATGCATTCCGGGCGCAGGCGAAGGCGCGGGGCTGACCCATTGAACCTTCCGCCGGCTGTCACGTTAGGCTAGCGATCAGGAATCGTGCTGTCTTCGGGGCGCGATCCCATTGGGAGGCAGGGGTATTCCGGGCGTGCGGCTGTTGATCCTGTTGCTGGCAAGCAGCGCGCTCGTCTCCGGAGCTGCGCGCGCTCAGAGTGGCGACGCTGCGGGCAAGCCAGGGCAGGGCGCGCCCGCCGACGATGCCAAAACGCTTGAGCGTGCCGCGCAACAGCGCGCGGAGCCGCAGGGCGAAAAGCCGATCGTCTCCGACGAGGAATTCTCGCAGGCGCTGCCGCAGCTGTCCGATGACATCGACGCGCCGCTGGAGCAGATGAACCCGCCGGTCGCGCCGGTCGCGCCGGTCGCGCCGGTCGAGCCGATCGAGGATGCCCCGCCGCTCGACGAAGCGGGAGCCGAGGCGGAGATTGCCGCGCCGCTGCCGCCGCTGACGGAATTCGACGCCAGCCCGATCACCGAAGCCGCGGCCACCAGCGACAGCGCGACGGTCGAGATCCGCTATGCCACCCGCGTCACCGGCCTGGATGCCATCGGGCTGGAGGATGCGTTTCGTGACCTGTCGGCGCTGGAGGATGGCGACGGCACCGCCGCCAATGCCGCGATCATCGGCGCACGTGCGCGCGAGGATGAAGGGTTGGCGGTGCGGCTGATGAAGTCGCTTGGCTATTATGATGCGACCGCCATTTCGACGATCGAACAGACGCCGCAGGGCGACCGGCCGGTCACCGCGACGATCGCGGCTGTGCCGGGGCCGCTCTACTCTTTCGGCGAGATCCGGGTCGAGGCCGATCCGACCGTGCCGCCGACGCTGATTGCCGACAGTCTGAAACTGCGTACCGGCGAGCCGATCGACGCGGTGCGCGTTCAGGCGGCGGAAGCGGCGGTCAGCCTGGCGCTGCCACAAAATGGTTACCCCTTTGCCGAGGTTGGACAGCGCGACATCCTGCTGGATGAAACAACGCGCACGGGTGATTACACCCTGCCCGTAGCGACCGGTCCGCGCGGTCGGTTCGGCGGGATCAGGACCGAAGGCGATGCGGTCTTCACGCCCGACCATATTGCCGTGCTGACGCGCTTTGACCGCGCAGATCTGTATGACAGCCGCAAGGTCGATGATCTGCGCGACGCATTGATCGCGACCAGTCTGTTTTCGACCGTGTCGGTCGAGCCGGTGAAGACCGGACAGGTCAACCCTGACGGGACTGAAGCGGTCGATCTGCTGGTGCGCCAGACAAAGGGGCCGCCACGCACCCTGGCGGGCGAATTGGGCTTTGGTACCGGTCAGGGATTCCGGGCAGAGGTGAGCTGGACCCACCGCAACCTGTTCCCACCCGAAGGTGCGCTGATCGTGACCGGGGTGTTGGGCACCCAGGAACAGAGCGGGTCTGCGACCTTTCGTCGATCCAATGCCGGGCGGCGCGACCGCATGGTTCAGATCGTTGCGTCGGCGCGGCGATCCGATGTCGAGGCGTTTACGGGTCTGACCGGTACGCTGTCGGCGCGGGTTTCATATGACTCGACACCGCTCTGGCAGAAGAAGCTGACCTATGCCTATGGCGTCGAGCTGGTCGGGACGAGCGAGGACCGGTTCGATTTCACCCGTAATGCGCGCGAGCGTGGCCTCTATTTCATTGCCGCCGTGCCGTTGTTCGTCGGGTGGGACCGTTCGGACAATCTGTTGAACCCGATGCGTGGCTGGCGTGTGAAACTGAATGTCAGTCCCGAAACATCGGTGCGTGGGGCCGCGCGCCCCTATGTCCGGGCACAGTTGGAAGGGACGATCTATCACCCGCTGACTGACGCAATCGTGCTGGCCGGGCGTGCGCGCTTCGGGACGATACGGGGGATTGAGCGTAACGATCTTGCGCCATCCCGACGTTATTATGCCGGTGGCGGCGGCACGGTACGCGGCTTTGGCTATCAGGAACTGGGGCCGCGCTCTCCGGACGGCAAGCCTGTCGGGGGACGCAGTTTCAACGAGTTTGCGGTCGAGGCGCGTTACCGTTTTGGCAGTTTCGGAATCGTGCCGTTCCTCGACGCGGGACAGGTTTATGAGGAGACGTTGCCGCAACTGAGCCGGATCCGGTTCGGCGCGGGTATCGGGGGCCGCATCTACACCGATTTCGGGCCGATGCGGCTTGATATCGCCACCCCGATCGCGCGCAGACCGGGTGAGAGCAAGGTCGCGCTGTACATTTCTATCGGTCAGGCATTCTGATGGCGGACGAGGCGACCCCGCCGCCCGCAGTCGCAACGGCAATTGTTGCGCCTGTCGCGATGTGGCGGCGCGTCGCGAAATGGACTGCAATCGGGCTGGCCAGCCTGGTCATGTTGCTGCTTGCCGCCATTGCGATCCTTGATACCGGGGTTGGGCATCGCTTTGTGGCGGACCGGCTGGCTGACTACAGGACGGATTCGGGGATCAGCATCAAGGTCGGGCGGATCGAAGGGTCGATCTATGGAGCAATGGTTCTGCGCGATGTGCGGGTCAGTGATCCCAAGGGCGTATTCGCGACTGCGCCGCGTGTGTCGCTCGACTGGCGGCCCTTCGCGTTCCTGAACGGTCATGTCGACATCCGTTCGGTGACAAGCCCGCTGGTGCGCGTTGCACGATTGCCCGAACTCAATCCCGACGATCCGAATACGCCGATGCTGCCGGATCTCGACATTGATGTCGCGCGGCTGAACATTGACCGGCTGGTGCTGGAGCGACAGGTCGCGGGTCAACGTCATATTGCGACGCTGGCCGCCGAAGCCAGGATCGCGGATCGCCGCGCGCGGGTAATCGTCAATGGCCGCGTGCTGGGTCGGGCCGGGGGTGATCTGCTGGCACTGGTGCTCGATGCGGTGCCGGATGACGACAAGCTGGACCTGAGGGCCGATCTGAACGCGCCGGCTGGCGGGCTGATCGCGGGTCTCGCCGGGCTTGAGGCCCCGCTTGCGGTTCGTGTGCGTGGCGCGGGTAGCTGGTCGAACTGGCGGGGGCGCGCGGTCGGCCGGATCGGTGCGGATGAACTTGCCAATCTGCGTATCGCTGCGCGAAACGGCACGGTACAGGTGCGCGGCACGACACAGCCCGGGTTGTATCTGAAGGGCCCGGTCGAACGCCTGAGCGCGGGCGGGATGCAGCTGGCACTTGACGCCACGCTGGATCAGCGGCGGGCGAACACGCAGTTGCGGCTGCGTTCGCGGGCGCTGGCGCTGATGACCAGCGGAACGATCGATCTGGGACAAAGCCGGTTTGACCAGTTCCGGATTCAGGCAGCGCTGCTGACCCCTGGCGCGATTGCGCCCAATCTCAACGGTCGGTCGGTGGCGGGGGCGGTCGCGCTCAACGGCCCGTTTGCGACTCCGACGGTGGATTACAAGCTGAGCGCCGCCGCACTCGGTTTTGGTGAGACGGTGGTCGAACAGCTCTATGCCGAGGGGCTGGCAACGGTGAATGCCGACCGGATCCTGATCCCGGTCAGGGCACAGGCGGCGCGCATCTCTGGCGTCAATGCGGCGGCTGGTGGTCTGCTGACCAATGTCACGCTGGCGGGCGACCTGGCGGTTACCGGGGATCAGCTCTTGTCGGAGAATATGCGTATCCGGTCAGACCGGATCGATGCGACCGCGATCCTTGCCGCCGACATGGGCACTGGCCGATATACCGGCGCGCTCAAAGGCCGCGTCAATGACTATGAGATTGACGGTGTCGGCATCGTCAATCTGGAAACCGGCGCCGATCTCTATGCCGCAACCGGCGGTGGCTGGGGCATGCGGGGCCGGATTATCGGACGTAGCACCCGATTGTTCAACGACGGGGTCCGCCGTTTTCTGGGTGGCAATGCAATCGCGCGGGTTTCGTTCGATTTCGGTCCGGATGGGATTGTGCGATTCAGTCAGCTCAGGGTCGCGGCTCCGTTGTTCCGGGTGGTTGGCGGGGCGGGCCGCTATGATCCAGCCGGCCCGCTGAGCCTGAGTGCCGATGCCTGGTCCAACGCTTATGGCCCGCTTTCCGCTCGTGTTTCCGGCAGCCTGACGCGCCCGGTGGTGCAGCTGCGCGCGCCGCGACCAGGCGTGGGCGTCGGCCTTGCCAATCTTGAGGCGCGGATTGTGGGCTACAATGGTGCCTATGCCGTCGATGCCAAGGGCGACACACGCTATGGTCCGTTCACCGCCGATGTGCTGGTCCGCACCGGACAGCAATTGGTGATCGATGTACGGAGCGGACGCTTTGCCGGAGCGGATTTCAGGGGGCGGCTGGTGCAGACCGCCGCGGGGCCGCTGGAAGGGAATCTGGGCTTTGCCGGATCGGGCCTTGACGGATCCGTGGCCCTGTCGGCAGCGGGAAGATACCAGCAGGCGGTGGTGCGTGCGACGGCCAGCAACGCCAAGATCCCGGGTGACATGGAGCTGACGATCGGTCACGCGATCGTCGCTGGCACTGCAATCCTCTATGACGATGCCCCCGCGATCACCGGGGAAGCGCAGATCGCAAATCTGCGCAACACGCAGTTCACGATGACCCGCGCCCGGGCGAAGATCGACTATCGCGGCGGGCGTGGCGGCGCGCAGGCGCTGGCTGAAGGATCGACCGATGTGCCGTTCCGCGTCGCCGCCAATGTGCGGTTCACGCCGGAGCTGTGGCGTGTGGCGTTGGCCGGGCGGGTGAACAATATCGGTTTCAAGACCGCGCAACCCGCGCAGGTCCGGGTTTCCGGTTCGGCCTATACGCTGATGCCGGCGCGGATCGATTTCGATCAGGGCAGCATGCGGCTGTCGGGCGATTGGGGCGAGGGGCTGCGCGTGCAGGCGCGGCTCGACAGGCTGGATCTGGCCGTTGCCAATGCGGTGTCGCGTACGGCGGGGCTGGGCGGTACGGTCACCGGTGCGCTCGATTTTGCCCAGGCTGGAGATGCGACCTTCCCGCAGGCGATTGCACGGCTCAATGTCAGTAACTTCACCCGTTCCAGCCTGGGCGGCGTGTCGTCGCCGGTCGATATCAGCTTTGTCGGTCGTCTGCTGCCCGATGGCGGCGATGCGCGCGCGCTGATCAAACGCGGATCAACCACGATCGGTCGGCTGGTCGCCAGTCTGCGCCCGCTCGGGCCGGGTGCAGGGAGCTGGACGACCCGCCTGCTCGCGGCGCCGCTGTCCGGCGGGGTCCGCTATAACGGCCCGTCCGCAGTGCTGTTCTCGCTGGCCGGATTCCCCAATCAGAACCTGTCCGGGCCGGTTGCGGTCGCGGCCGACTTCTCAGGCCAGGTCCGCGCGCCGAAGCTGGTGGGTCAGCTGCGCGGCGAAAAACTGACTTATGAAAATGAAATCTGGGGCACGCGCCTGACGCAGATGAGCGTCACCGGACGGTTCGACAATGATTCACTTGAAATCGATCAGCTTGAGGCGGTTGCCGGAAGCGGTCGGCTGAGCGCGGCGGGGACGATCGGCCTGTCCGCTGAACAGGGTTTTCCGGTCGATATCACGGCGCGGTTCCGCAACGCACGTCTTGCACGCAGTAGCGCGCTGGGTGCCTCTGCCACGGGACAGTTGCGGATCACCAACGGGCCCGATGGCGGTTTGATCGAAGGGCGGATCATCATCCCCGAGGCACGCTATCAGATCATCCGCCAGGGTGCCGCTGAGGTACCCGAATTGACCGGGGTCTATCGCAGGAGCGAACTCACGGCGGATGGCAAGCGCCCGACGCGGGTCAAGCCCGTGGGCATCTTTCGCCTGAACGTCAGTATCGTTGCGGACAACCGTCTGTTCGTGTCGGGCATGGGACTCGAGTCCGAATGGAGCGCGCGGATGCGGGTGACCGGGACGTCCGCCGCGCCGATCGTTACGGGCGAAGCGCGCGTGGTACGCGGCACCTATAATTTTGCCAGTCGCCGTTTCGAGCTGACGCGCGGCACCGTCAATTTTGAGGGCGGGCCATTTGCAGATCCGCGGATCAACATTTCCGCGAGCACCACCGCCGAAGGGGTGACCGCAAACATCAACATCACGGGGAGCGGACAGGCCCCGCGCATTGCTTTTAGCTCGACCCCCAGCCTGCCGCAGGACGAGGTGCTGTCGCGCCTGTTATTTGGGGATTCGGTCACCAATTTGTCGGCGACCGAGGCGATCCAGCTTGCCGCCGCGCTGAACTCGCTTCGCGCTACCGGCGGCGGTCTCAATCCGCTTGGCCAGTTGCGTTCGGCAGCAGGGATCGACCGGCTGCGGATACTGGGTGAGGATGACACCACCGGCCGCAGCATGGCGTTGGCGGCGGGCCAGTATCTCACCGATGATGTCTATGTGGAGATCATCACCGACGCGCGCGGTTTCACGGCAGTTCAGCTGGAAGTCGCGCTGACCCGCGCGCTCAGCCTGCTGGCGCAGACCGGCGCGTTCGGCGGGTCGCGTGCGGGCCTCAAATACTCGAAGGATTATTAACTCCTCCCCCACAGGGAGGGGAAGTTGCGCCAATATTTACACCAGTGTAAGTATTGGCGCCGGGAGAGTGCGATGGCCGAGCATTTCGACATGGTGGTGGTAGGTGCCGGGATTTCCGGCATCGGCGCGGGATACTTCCTGCAGCGCGACTGCCCGGATCGCTCCTATGTGATTCTGGAAGGGCGGGAACGGCTGGGCGGGACATGGGACCTGTTCCGTTATCCCGGCATCCGTTCGGACAGCGACATGTACACGCTCGGCTACAGCTTCAAGCCGTGGACCGAGGCGAAGGCGATTGCCGATGGGCCATCGATCCTGCGCTATCTTGACGAAACCGCGCGCGAACATGGCATCGACCGGCATATCCGTTACCGGCACCGCGTCGTTGCGGCGAGCTGGTCCACTCCCGATGCGCGCTGGACGGTCACGGTCGAGCGCGGGGCGGAGCGGGAGCGGGTGGAGTTCACCTGCAACTTCCTCTTCATGTGTTCGGGCTATTACAACTATGACGCGGGCTACCTTCCCCATTTCGAGGGACGCGGGGATTTCGCGGGCACGATCGTCCATCCGCAGCATTGGCCCGAGGGGCTGGATTATGCCGGGAAGCGCGTTGTCGTGATCGGGTCGGGCGCGACTGCAGTGACATTGGTGCCGGAGATGGCGAAGTCGGCGGCGCATGTGACGATGCTGCAGCGATCGCCCACCTATATCGTGTCGCGGCCGAGCGAGGACGGTATTGCCAACTGGCTGCGGCGCATGCTTCCCGGTCGCGTTGCCTATCGTCTGACGCGGGTCAAGAACATCGCAGTGGGGCAGTTCTTCTACCGCATCGCACGCAGCAAGCCCGAAAAGACCAAGGAACGGATCGTGCAGATGGTCCGTGACGAACTCGGGCCGGATTATGACGTCGCGACACACTTCACGCCCAGTTACAATCCGTGGGACCAGCGCATCTGCCTTGTTCCCGACGCCGATCTGTTCGCCGCGATCCGCGCGGGGACGGCGTCGGTGGTCACCGACCATGTCGAGCGGTTCGAGGTGGATGGAATCCGGCTGAAGTCCGGCGCGTTGCTGCCCGCTGACGTGATCGTCACCGCGACCGGCCTTGACCTGCAACTGATGGGAGGGGTGCCGCTCATCGTCGATGGACAGCGGGTCGAGCCGGCCCAGTCGCTGGGTTACAAGGCGATGATGTATTCGGATATCCCGAACCTCGCCTCGTCCTTCGGCTATACCAATGCCAGCTGGACGCTGAAGTCGGACCTGACCTGCGCCTATGTCTGTCGCCTGCTCAACAGCATGAAGAAGCGCGGGATGCGGCAGGCGACGCCGCGCGTCGGGGCGGATGTGACGCGGGAGGATTTCCTCAGCTTCACCTCCGGCTATGTCCAGCGAGCGATCGACCGCTTCCCCAAACAGGGCGACAAAAAGCCGTGGCGGGTGCATCAGAATTACGCGCTCGACCTGATCGATCTGAAATTCGGCGGGATCGATGACGGGATGGAGTTTTCCAACCCCGAACCGGTGCGCGCGCGCGAACTGGCCTAGGCGGTGACAATCGCTCCGTCGCGAATTTCGAGCGGCCAGGGCGTGAGCGCCGCCCCTGCACAGGGGCCGCCGACGCACTGGCCGTCAGAGACCCGGAACAGCGCGCCGTGCCAGCTGCATTGGATCATAGTGCTGTCGCCGGTGAGATAGGCGTCGAGCTGTTGCGCGAGGGGCAGGCCCATATGCGGGCAGCGGTCGACATAGCCGCTGACCGTGTCGCCGTTGCGGACCGCGAAGCCGTGAAAGCGGCCCGCCTTCATCTCCAGCACGAAGTTGCGCGCTGTGCCGTCGGCGATCAGGTCGAGCGGACCCAGCCTGACGCCGGGCGGGGTGGTGGTGAGACGTTCCATCAGTAATATCAGTCCAAAGCTGTCATGAGAGGCAAAACATGATCTGGCGCTTCATCCTAATTCCGCTCTTGCTTGCAGCGGGTGGATGCAAGGATGACTCAGTTATCATCGTACCGGAGCCTAAAGCCGAGCCTTCACCACTATCAGTCGATTGCGATGCACTGAAGGCGCGGGTGGCAAAGTTCAATGCGCTCAGTGCGGAGCAGCAGCAGCATGACGTCGCCACGCTTGAAATGCTGAGAAATCTGCCGAACCCAGTCCAACTGGAGCAGCTAGTTTTCGATATCTTCCCTACCATGATCGTAGTAAAAAGCGACGGTTGCGAAGTGTCTGTAATCGCGAAGTCCGGCAACGCTCAGGCGAACATTCGCGCTGAATAGCTAGGGCAACTGCGCCTTCGGAAAGCCCGCCCAGGCCGCGTCGTAATCCGGCTGTGCCGTCGCCAGCGCGAACTGCGTCGGGCGGTAGGGCCAGCAGGTTTCGACCATGAATGCCATCGTGCCGTCGATCTTGTGCGGCTTGAGCTCGGCATTGCTTGCGCCCTGCCAGCTCGCGACATCGGGGCCGTGGCCCGCCATCAGATTGTGCAGCGACAGGCCGCCGGGGACGAAGCCGTCGGCCTTGGCGTCATAGGCGCCGTGGATCAGGCCCATCGCCTCGCTCATCACATTACGGTGGAACCAGGGCGGGCGGAACGTGTCCTCCGCCACCATCCAGCGCGGCGGGAAGATAACGAAATCCGCGTTGGCGCGTCCCGGCACGTCACTGGGCGAGGTGAGGACGGTGAAGATCGACGGGTCGGGATGGTCGAAGCTGACCGTGTTCATGGTGTTGAAGCGCGCCAGGTCATAGCGCCACGGCGCAAGATTGCCGTGCCAAGCGACGACGTCGAGCGGGCTGTGGTCGATGGTCGTGGTCCACAGCCGGCCGAGCGACTTCTGGACGACCTCGAACGGTTCGTCGCGATCCTCATACCATGCCGCCGGCGTCTCGAAATCGCGCGGATTGGCGAGGCCGTTGGCACCGATCGGGCCGAGGTCGGGCAGGCGGAACAGCGCGCCGTAATTCTCCGCGACATAGCCGCGCGCGGTGCCGTCCGGCAGCAGCGCACGGAAGCGCACGCCGCGCGGGATCAGCGCGATCTGGCCGGGCGCGATGTCGATCCGCCCGAGTTCGGTCAGCAATGTCAGCCGCCCGGCTTGCGGGATGAACAGCAACTCACCGTCTGCGTCGAAGAACACGCGGCGGTCCATGTCGGCATTGGCGGCGTAGAGATGTACCGCGACGCCCGCGAGATCGGCGGGGTCGCGGGTGACAAGCATGGTCGTCATGCCGTCGATCAGGTCGGTGCCCGGCGCGGGATCGGCGATCGGGCCCCAGCGCAGCCGGTTGGGCGCGAGCGGGGCCGGGTCCGGCTGCGGCACGAAGCGCATGGCGGATTCATAGGGCGCGAAGGGCGGATGCTCGGCGCTCGGGCGCATCCGGTAGAGCCAGCTGCGGCGATTCTCGTGGCGCGGTGCGGTGAAGGCGGTGCCCGAAAGCTGCTCGGCGTACAGGCCGAATGCCGGACGCTGCGGCGAATTGCGCCCGACCGGGAGCGCGCCCGCGACCGCCTCGGTCGAGACGTGATTGCCGAAACCCGGGAAATAGTCGGTCATGGATCAGACCCTAAAGCGCGCTCTGGCGTATAGTCGGATGAGGGGGCGGTCTTGGCCGCCTCCCTCATCCTCCTGCGTTCCTTCCCCCTTCGGAAGGTTGAGGCCGGTTGTCCCGGCTCTCCTCTCCAACCTCGTTAAGCGTCGACTTGAATAACGCCTCTACGGATTTGATCGAGTTCAATCGACTCAAAAAGTGCCTGGAAGTTGCCGTTGCCGAATCCTTCATTGCCCTTGCGCTGAATGATCTCGAAGAAGATCGGACCAAACATGTTTTCGGTAAAGATTTGCAGAAGAATGCCCTCGTCGCCGACATTGCCGTCGATCAGGATGCGGTTCTTGCGCAGCCGTTCCAGGTCTTCGCCATGGCCGGGGACGCGCTTGTCGACCAGTTCGTAATAGGTTTCGATCGTGTCCTGCAGCCTGACGCCCCGCGCGCGCAGCCGCTCGACCGTGTCGTAAATGTCGTCGGTGGTCAGCGCGAGGTGCTGGATGCCCTCACCCTGATATTCGCGGATGAACTCCTCGATCTGGCTCTTGTCATCCTGGCTTTCGTTCAGCGGGATGCGGATCGCCTTGTCGGGGGCGATCATCGCCTGGCTGAACAGGCCGGTCGCCTGGCCCTTGATGTCGAAATATTTCTGCTCTTCGAAGTTGAAGAGCGTCTTGTAGAATTCCGACCACACCCGCATCTGGCCGCGCCGGACATTGTGGGTGAGGTGGTCGAGCAGGTCGAGCCCGACATTGTTGTCCGCCTCCGCCTGCTGCCAGCCGGGGATTTCCTGCCAGTCGGCATAGAGGTCGGTGCCGTCCTGGATGAAGTAGAGATACGAGCCACCGATGCCGATGATGCAGGTGTCGTCTTCGGCGGTGCGCTCGGCACCGTTGTTCAGCGCCCACGCCATCGCCGCGACCGGATCGGCGACGCGGAACGCCATCGCGCTGGCCGAGGGGCCGTGCGCCGCGCGGAACTCGGCAACGCGGCCGGCCTCGTCGCGGTTGAGCATCAGGTTGATCCGCCCCTGCTTGAAGCGGGTGATGTTCTTGGTCGGGTGGCGGTGCGAGGGGACGAAGCCGAGCTGTTCGAACTGCTGTGCCATGGCGTCGGGATCGGGCGAGGTGAACTCGACAAATTCGAAGCCGTTGAGGCCGAGGGGATTGGTGGGATCGGTCATGTGCTGGCTCCGCTAAGTTTACACAGGCTTTACACCTGACGCCGAAGTGGTGTCAAATGATACTATATCATGCACCTGCAGCGGAACAGGCAGCGCGGGCACGCAACGGGATTTGCTGCCGGGCCGGATTGCAGTTCGTCCGGCGCGGCGATAGTCTGCTGCATCACCCTGAACGGTCGTCCTGCCCGGGCGGTCCAGTCGCTGGAGCGCCGCTGAACCATGAATTTGCCGGAACGGGATTCGCCGAACAAGGCACGCTTTGCCGCTGCGCTCGACGCGCTGGTCGCTGCGGCGAAGGACGATGCGCGGACGCTCGCCGGGCTGGCCGCAGCGGCGCAGGAGCATGGGCTGAAGATCCGCGCGCTCGAAATTGCGACAAAGGCGCTCAACCTTGCGCCCAACGATCCCCAGGTACGCGGGGTTGCCGGGCGGGCGATGGCCGCTGGCGTGCCTTCCTGGCATCACAATATCCTGCGCGATCATGCCCGCAATGCGTCCTATCGCGCCGCGCTGGAAAAGGTCGTGCGTCCGGGCGACCATGTGCTCGACATCGGCGCTGGCAGCGGCCTGTTGTCGATGATCGCGGCGCGCGCCGGGGCGGCGAAGGTGACCGCGTGCGAGGTCAATCCGGCGGTCGCCGACGCGGCCGTGCGTACGGTCGCGCATAATGGCTTTGCCGACCACATCACCATCGTCCCGCGCTATTCGACCGAGGTCGAGCTGGAGCGCGACCTGGGCGAACGGGTCGATGTCATCGTGCAGGAAATCATCGCGCATGACATGCTGTGCGAGGGCGTGCTGCCCGCACTGGCGGATGCGGTTCCGCGCTTCCTGAAGCCGGGCGGGCGCGTGGTGCCGGAACGGGCGCAACTGCGTGTCGCGCTGGCGCACTGGCCGCATGCCCAGGCGCGCGAGCTGGACAATGTCGAGGGGTTCGA
>CAYMUJ010000002.1:0-73063 GCA_964393565.1 uncultured Stakelama sp.
TGCCGTGAACGACGCCGGAGATGAGGTGCTTCATCTTCGGATGATCGGGGCGACCGAAGCGCAGCGCGTTCATGTTGGCGATCGGACGCGCGCCCATGGTGAACACGTCGCGCAAAATGCCGCCGACACCCGTCGCCGCGCCCTGATAGGGTTCGATGTAGGACGGGTGGTTGTGGCTCTCCATCTTGAAGATCGCCGCCTGCCCGTCGCCGATGTCGATCACGCCGGCATTCTCGCCGGGGCCGCAGATCACCCAGGGGGCGGTGGTCGGCAGCTTCTTCAGATGGATGCGGCTCGACTTGTAGCTGCAATGCTCCGACCACATCACCGAAAAGATGCCGAGTTCGGTGAGGTTCGGCTCGCGCCCCATCGCGTGCAGGACGCGCTCATATTCCTCGGGCGACAGGCCGTGTTCGGCGACGATTTCGGGCGTGATCTGAGTCATGGCGCGCGCATAGCGGGACGTGCGCGGTTCGTCATCCCCTTAGGGGAACTGATCGTTCACACAATGGCTGGGTGGTGCTTGGTGTGGCCGTCCCGACCTGCTTTACATGCGGGGCAGCGTTGTCGGGGCGATCACCTTGGCAGGCGTGTGGTTCCTCAGCCGACCCAGCTGTCCCGGGATGACGTAGGACGGTCAATGTGCGGTCCGTTCACTGGACATTAGTGAAACGCTTGATAACCAGCCGTGATGGATGCGACGCCACAACGACTCCTCCCGATCCAGGCTCGCTGGCAATGCGACCTCAGCGACGATTCGATTAGCTGGACGGATGGTGTGTATGATCTGTTCGGACTGGAACGCGGCACGCCTGTGACCCGCGAAGCCATTATCGCAATGTATTCGGCAGAATCGCAGGAGGAACTGCGTTGTCTGCGTGCGGCTGCGATCGCAGAGTGCGGGAGCTTTACCTTTGAGGCAAAGATTCGCCGACCCGACGGCCAGTTGCGCTGGATGCGTGTGACTGCGGACGTTGCGGTTGAAGATGGCGTGCCGCGCTATCTCTATGGCACCAAGATCGACGTGACTGATGAAGTGATGGCCGCAAACTCGAACAATTCCGTCGCCCAGGCCCGGGTGCGTTCTTCCTCGCACCGCGTTTAATCACACCGTTCCATCGCCGGGGCGGGGGCTGAACGATCGTCCGACAGCATCGACGCGCCAAGGCCGTGCGCGCGGCGGGCCGGGACCTTACAGGATTTCCCGCACCCGCTCCGGCGGACGGCCCAGCCGCACACCCGTGTCGGTTTCCACCAGCGGGCGCTCGATCAGGATCGGGTCGGCGGCCATCGCGTCGAGGATCGCATCGTCCGACGCATGCTTGAGCGCCTTTGCCCCGACCTCCGCCTTGCGCAGCCCGTCGCGCGGCGACATGCCCGCTTTGGCATAGAGCCGCGCCAGTTCGTCGCGCGACGGCGGGGCCTTCAGATATTCGATGACCGTTACGGTGGCGCCGGCGTCCTGCAGGATCGCCAGCGCCTCACGCGATTTGGAACAGCGCGGGTTGTGCAGAATCGTGGCGTTCACGCCGCGTCCTGTTTCGCCAGCCACTCTTCCAGCCACTTGATCGTATAGTCGCCCTGCTGGAATTCCGGCACGTCGAGCAGTGCCTGGTGCAGGGGAATGGTGGTCTTCATCCCCTGACCCTCGATCACGAACTCTTCGAGTGCGCGGCGCAGGCGGCGCAGGGCGCCCTGGCGGGTCGTGCCGTACACGATCAGCTTGGCGATCATGCTGTCGTAATAAGGCGGGATCTTGTAGCCCGAATAGAGGCCGCTATCGACGCGGACGTTCATGCCGCCCGGCGCGTGATATTGCGTGACCTTGCCCGGCGAGGGGGCGAAGGTGCGCGGATCCTCGGCATTGATGCGGCATTCGATCGCGTGGCCGCGGAACTGCACATCCTCCTGACGCAGCGTCAGTGCATGGCCCTCGGCGATGCGGATCTGTTCGCGGACGAGGTCGAGGCCGGTGATCGCTTCGGTCACCGGATGCTCGACCTGCAGCCGCGTGTTCATCTCGATGAAGTAGAATTCGCCATTTTCCCACAGGAACTCGATCGTGCCCGCGCCGCGATAGCCCATGTCCGCCATCGCCTTGGCACAGATCGCGCCGATGCGGTTGCGTTCTTCGGTCGACAGGACCGGGGAGGGGGCTTCCTCCAGCACCTTCTGGTGGCGGCGCTGGAGCGAGCAGTCGCGCTCGCCCAGATGGATGGCATTGCCATTGCCGTCGCCGAACACCTGAATTTCGATGTGGCGCGGATTGCCGAGATATTTTTCGAGATAGACGGTGGCGTCGCCGAACGCGGCCTTTGCCTCGCTGCCCGCCTGTTGCATCAGGGTTTCGAACTGGTCGGGGTCGGTGCACACCTTCATGCCGCGACCGCCGCCGCCCGATGCGGCCTTGATGATGACCGGGTAGCCGATCTCTTCCGCCAGCTTCTTGGCTGCGGTCACATCGCTGATCGCGCCGTCCGATCCGGGGACGAGCGGCAGGCCCAGCGCGCCGGCGGTGCGCTTTGCCTCGACCTTGTCGCCCATGGTGCGGATATGCTCGGGCTTCGGCCCGACGAAGATCAGGTTATGCAGCTCGACAATCTCGGCGAATTTGGCGTTTTCGCTGAGGAAGCCATAGCCCGGATGGATCGCATCCGCGCCGCTGATCTCGGCGGCCGAGATGATGTTGGGGATGTTGAGATAGCTGTCGGCGGCGGCCGGCGGGCCGATGCAGATCGCTTCATCCGCCAGACGCACATGCATCGCATCGGCATCGGCGGTCGAGTGCACCGCCACCGTCTTGATGCCCATTTCATGGCATGCGCGATGAATGCGCAACGCGATCTCGCCGCGATTGGCGATCAGGAGCTTCTTGATCTCTGGCATTTTGAAATCCTAGGCGGCACCGGCCCGCTTCCCCACCCGGCCACCCAGCGACGATACGATGTGGGTGGCCGGGTGGGGGAGCGGGCCGGTGCGGCTCAACATTAGAGCGCCTTACTCGACGACGACGAGGGGCTGGTCGAACTCGACCGGCTGGCCGTTATCGACCAGGATCGCCTTGACGGTGCCGCCATGCGGCGCGGCGATCGGGTTCATCACCTTCATCGCCTCAACGATCAGCAGCGTGTCGCCGGCCTTGACCTGGTCGCCTACCGAAATGAACGGCTTGGCGCCCGGTTCGGCGGCGAGATAGACGGTGCCGACCATCGGCGACTTGACCGCATTCTCATGCGCCGGGGTGATCGATGCGGGGTCGGACGGCATGGCTGCCGGAGCCGCCGCAGCGGGTGCAGCCGCGAGCGGGGCGGGCGCGGCATAGGCGACCGGTGCTGCGCTGACCTTGCGCGCCACGCGGACCTTGCGGTTGCCGTCCTCGACCTCGATCTCGGTCAGATTGGTGTCGTCCAGCACGGCGGCAAGCTGGCGCACCAGCTCGATATCCACGTGCATGCCCTTGTTATGATCTTCGCTCATGCGACCTCAAATGATGTTCGGTTCGCGCCGGACCCCGGACCGGCGCGCAGGAAAAGGCGGCTATTAGTCAAGATGGACCGGCTTGCAAACCGCTCGCCGCATCAAAGTCGCGCCGCAGCCTCGAGCGCGAGCAGATAGGACTGCGCGCCAAAGCCCGCGATCGTGCCCTTTGCGGCGCGTCCGACATAGCTGAGATGCCGGAATTCCTCACGCGCATGCGGGTTGGACAGATGCACTTCGATCACCGGAGTGCGGATCGATTTGATGCAATCGTACAGCGCGATGCTGGTATGGGTGAAGGCCCCGGCATTCAGCAGCACCGCTTTTGCCCCGCGCGCCTGCGCCTCATGCATCCAGTCGACCAGATGCCCTTCGTGATTCGACTGGCGCACATCGACGGTGAGGTCGAGGTCGCGGGCGCGATCCTCCAGCATCCCGGCGATGTCGTCGAGCGTGTCGGAGCCATAGATCTCCGGCTCGCGCGTGCCGAGCAGGTTCAGGTTCGGACCGTTGAGGACAAAGATGGTGTCGGCCAATTCGCTTCCCCGAGAATTTGCAGCGCGCATTTGAGCCTCGCGCCGAACTCCCTATATCGCGGCGCAGCGAAAGGACCAGCATGACTCACACCGACGGTACGATCACGATCACGGTCAATGGCGAGCATCGCCGCGTTGCGGGCGGGATCAGCCTTGCCGACCTGGCGAACGAACTGGGGCTGGTGCCTGAGAAAGTGGCGGTGGAGCGCAACCTGGAGGTCGTGCCGCGCTCGACGCTGGCGCAGGTGACGGTCGAGGATGGCGACGAGATCGAGATCGTGCACTTCGTTGGTGGTGGCGACCATTCGGTCGCGGGGGGCGGCGGCGATCATGTTGCGACTGGGGACGACAGCTGGACCGTGGCGGGGCGCACCTTCCGCTCGCGGCTGATCGTCGGGACGGGCAAGTACAAGGATTTCGCGCAGAACGCGGCGGCAGTCGAGGCGAGCGGTGCCGAGATCGTCACGGTGGCGGTGCGCCGCGTCAATGTCAGCGACCCCAAGGCGCCGATGCTGACCGACTTCATCGATCCCAGGAAGATCACCTACCTCCCCAACACCGCCGGCTGTTTCGATGCGGAGAGCGCGATCCGCACGCTGCGGCTGGCGCGGGAGGCGGGCGGTTGGGATCTGGTCAAGCTGGAGGTGCTGGGCGAGGCGAAGACGCTCTACCCCGACATGCACGAAACGCTGCGCGCGACCGAGGTGCTGGCCAAGGAAGGGTTTCTGCCGATGGTCTATTGCGTCGACGATCCGATCGCGGCGAAGCGGCTGGAAGATGCCGGCGCGGTTGCGATCATGCCGCTGGGCGCGCCGATCGGGTCGGGGCTGGGCATCCAGAACCGCGTGACGATCCGCCTGATCGTCGAGGGCGCAAAGGTCCCGGTGCTGGTCGATGCCGGCGTTGGCACGGCGAGCGACGCGGCGGTGGCGATGGAACTGGGCTGCGACGGCGTGCTGATGAACACCGCGATCGCGGAGGCCAAGGACCCGATCATGATGGCGCGCGCGATGAAGCTGGCGGTCGAGAGCGGGCGGCTGGCCTATCGCAGCGGGCGCATGGGGCAACGGCGCTATGCCGATCCGTCGAGCCCGCTGGCGGGGCTGATCTAGATCTTCCCCACCAGCCACACGGTGAACCCGCCGCAGCTTGCATCCTCGCTGACATGGTTGACCACGGTCAGCCCGCTTTCGGCAAGGATCATACGGTATTCGGTGGGGGATAGGCTGGCGTGGTAGAGGTCTTCGCCCTCGAACGCGCCGATCGCGACGCTGTTCGCCGGGCCGGTGTTGAACAGCGCGACGCCGCCTTTGCGTAGCCACACGGCGATGCGGCGGATCAGCTTTTCCTGCCAGAGCGGTTCGAGGTGGAACAGGCTCGACCAGGCGATAATGCCGTCATAGGCGCCGGACTCCGCGCCGAACCTGGTCATGTCCGCCTCGATCCATTTGTGCCGTGCGAAGCGGGTACGGGCGAGGTTGATCAGTGTTGTCGAGGTATCGACGCCGGTCACATGATGGCCCTGGTCGACCAGAAAGCGGGCCACCGGTTCGCCGCCGCCACAGCCGAGGTCGAGAACATCGGCACCGCGCGGCAGCATGCGTTCGAACCGTTCGAACCAGACCCGCTCCGGGAAACTGGTGCGGCGCGCGGCGTCGAACGCTGCGGCGTGGCGCTGATACAGGTCGATGATCCGGTGCGGCATCGTGCGAAGCTCCGGGGCGTTGGGCAAGCATCGGAACTTGTACGCGGCCCGGCGGTTGATCAGGGAACCCCCACCCCGAACCGCAAGGAGCCAATCATGGGCGAACTTGCCGACAAGATCAAAGGCAAGGTGAACGCGACGATCGGCACTGCCAGGCAGCCTGGCACACGGACCGGGGCTGGTGATGATCTTTCAACCATGGCCGTCGCAATTTGATACGAATAGAGCCGTTTTCTGCGGGAAGCGGCCCTTTTTCGTCGGCGAATCGAATCGACTCGGATTATTTTTCGAGTCATTAAACCATCCCGTGCCGGGTCGAGCCGGAATGTCAGCCAGCCGGGGGGCTTGACGACAATGAACGCCGTTATGGAACAGCCAATTCTACCCTTTGCAATGGGCGACTGGCGGATCGAACCGCGCGGGAGCGTGGGCCACGCGCTTGCCGATGCGCGCCGCCGCCGGGCATTGTCGATCGAGGATATTGCCGCAGAGACCCGTGTACCGATCCGTTACCTTGCCGCGATCGAGGCGGAGCGGTTCGAAGAGATTCCGGGCGTGATCTACATCAAGGGATTTGTGAAGGCCTTTGCCCGTGCAGTCGGGCTGTGCGAGCGCTGGGCGATCGATGCGCTCAATGCGCTTCTGGCTGGCGAACCCAGGCTCGTCCGCGCCTGATCGTCACCCGCGGATCGCGGTAATTGTCGTCGCCGGGGTAATGATCTCCACATCGGTTTTCAGATGCAGCAGACGGACGCCGCGCTCCGCCAGGGCGCGGTCGAGCGCCGGGGCGAAGTCTTCGGTCTGCTCGACCGTTTCGGCCCAGCAGCCATAAGCGCGGGCGAGCGCGGCGAAATCCGGATTGTGCAGCGTGGTGCCGGACAGGCGCGCGGGAAACTCACGCTCCTGATGCATGCGGATCGTGCCGTAGGCGCCATTATCGATCACCAGCACCAGCAGGTCGGCACCATGCTGGACCGCGGTCGCCAGTTCCTGTCCATTCATCAGGAAATCGCCGTCCCCCGCGAGCGCGATGGCGAGCTTGTCCTTGCGGCGCAACGCGGCGGCGATAGCGGCGGGGGTGCCATAGCCCATGGCCCCTGCGGTCGGCGCAAGCTGTGATGGTTGCGCGCCATAGCGCCAATAGCGGTGCCACCAGCCGGAGAAATTGCCCGCGCCATTGCAGATGATCGCATGATCCGCGTCGATCCGGTCGCGCATCGCGGCAACGCACTGGCCGAGATCGAGCGCAACGCCGTCGCGCGGCTTTGGCGTGGACCAGTCCTGCCATTCGGCATGTGCCTCGGCCCCAGTCGGACGGGGCGTGGCGGGTGCATCCGCTGCGGCAAGCATCGCGGCGAATTCGAATACCGGCGCGGCAATGCCGAGATCGGCGCGATAGACGCGGTTCAACTCGCCCGCGTCCGGATGGACATGGATCAGCGTTTGTCCCGGATGGTCCGGCGTCACCAGCGTATAGCCATCGGTGGTCGCCTCACCCAGTCGCGCGCCGACGACCAGCAGCAGGTCGGCAGCCTTGATCCGGGCAACCAGCTTCGGATTGGGGCCATAGCCGAGATTGCCGGCCCAGGCCGGCGAGCTGTTCGGAATGGCGTCCTGCCGCCGGAACGCGCCCGCGACCGGGATGCCCCAGCTGCGGGCGAAGCTGTCGAACGCCGCACCCGTGGCGATGTCCCAGCCTGCACCTCCGACGATCGCGACCGGGCGTTCGGCGGTGCGGAGCAGGTCGAGGACATCGGTGAAGTCCTGTGGGTCCAGGCCAGCGCTGTGCCGGGTCAGGCGCGGACGGTCGAGCGTTTCGACGACATCGAGCAACATGTCTTCGGGTAGCGCGACGACGACGGGCCCGGGGCGGCCACTGATTGCGACATTCCAGGCACGCGCGACATATTCGGGGATGCGTGCGGCATCCTCGATCCGCGTTGCCCATTTGGCGAGCGGACCGAAGAACGCCGGGAAATCGACCTCCTGAAAGCCTTCGCGGTCGCGCATCGATCGGTCGACATCGCCGATGAACAGGATCATCGGGATCGAGTCCTGCATCGCGACATGCACGCCGATGCTGGCATTGGTCGCGCCGGGACCGCGCGTCACGAAGCAGATGCCGGGCTTGCCGGTCATCGCCCCGTCAGCGCACGCCATGAACGCCGCGCCGCCCTCTTGGCGACAGGTAACCAGATCGACCTGCGGCACGTCGTGCAGCGCGTCGAGCACCGCGAGGAAGCTCTCGCCCGGTACATGGAAGATGCGGTCGCAGCCCTGGGCCACGAGGTTGTCGACCAGGATGCGGCCGCCATTGCGCGTATTCGTCATCGCCGCACCTTGCCGTCGCAAGCCCATGAAGTCGAGCCGGTTGCGACCGTTACGACTTGTCGGCGTAGCGCGCCTTCAGCATCGCCCAGCTCGCGCGCAGGCCCATCGCGTCACCGCCCTTGGGCCGACCGGGCTTAGCCGTTGGACGCCATGCGAACAGGTCGAGATGCGCCCAACCAATGTCTTTGGGCACGAAACGGCGCAGGAACAGCGCGGCGGTAATCGGTCCGGCGAAGGGGCCGTCGGGCGCGTTCACCATGTCCGCGATGTCGGATTTGAGCATCTCATCATAGCCATCCCACAGTGGCAGGCGCCACAACGGGTCCTTCACGCTATCGCCTGCGTCGAGCAGCGCGCCGGCCAGCGTGTCGTCATTGGCGAACAGGGCGGGGAGATCGGGACCGAGCGCCACGCGCGCCGCGCCGGTGAGGGTGGCGAAGTCGAGGATCAGCCCCGGCTTGCCCTCAACCGCCTTGGTCAGCGCGTCGCCCAGGATCAGACGCCCTTCGGCATCGGTGTTGGTGTTCTCGACCGTTAGGCCCTTGCGGGTGTTGAGCACATCGCCAGGGCGGAAGGCATTGCCGGCCACGGAATTCTCGACCGCGGCGACCAGCAGATGGAGGCGGACCGGCAGCCGCTGCGCCATGACCAGCCCGGCCAGCGCGATTGCGTGCGCCGCGCCGCCCATATCCTTTTTCATCAGCCGCATGCCCGCGCTCGGCTTGATGTCGAGCCCGCCCGTGTCGAAGCACACGCCCTTGCCGACCAGCGCCAGCCGGGGATGGTCGGGATTGCCCCATTCCAGTTCGATCAGCCGCGGCTCCCGCCCGCGCGCCGCCGCCATGCCGACCGCGTGGATCATCGGATAGCCCTGCTCGAGCGGATCGCCGCGCGTGACCGTCAGCGTTGCGCCATTGGCCTTGGCCAGCGCCTCGACCTCGGCCTCCAGCTCCGCCGGCCCCAGGTCGGAGGCGGGGGTGTTGACGAGGTCGCGGACCTGGAAGGTCGCGGTGGCGAGGCGCAGCGTTTCCTCGATCCGCCCCGGCTCGCCGGTGAGCAGGACGCGCGGCCCTTGGGCGCTGTCGTCCTTGCGGTAACGGTCAAAGCGATATTGCGCGAGTACCCAGCCGAGCATCGCGGCGCCGGGTTCTCCGGTCGCGAGGCGATAGGTGCCTTCGGGCAGCTGCTCGCCGAGCGAGGCGATGCGGAACGGCGAGGTTTCCGCCTCGTCGCACACCAGCAGCATCGCCCAATCCTCCGGCCCCTCGCCGGGCAGGACGGCGCGGTTGCCCGCCTTGCCAGTCAGCTTGTGCGCGGCGATGGCGGTGCGGATGCGTGGCGGCTGGGCCTTGAGCCAGTCCTGCCACTGGTCGGGGTGGACAACATGGATCGTGCGGGCGGACTGGCCGCGATCGGGCTGAAGCAGCAGGGAAAGGTCGGTCATTGCCGATGATCTAAGCTGCGCGCTCGACAACGGCAACTAGCGGGCGAGCCGCGTGGTCGGCGCGGTGCAGCGCTGCATCGCGCGGTCGATCATCGCCACTAGCCGGTTCCGGCTCTCCGAGAGTCTTACCGGATCTAACCCGCGCTCCTGCGTCTCGAAATTCACATAGGGCAGGCCGCGCAGCAGCGCATAGTTGGACAGCGATCCGTCGCTGACGCGCACGCGCTCAAACATGACGTTGAAATCGGCCAGCGCCAGCGTCTTGCCGCACCAGGCGGAATAGGGTGAGCGACCCGAGCGATAGGCGACATAGGCAAGGCTGTCGTCGTCATCGAATGGCCAGGCGCGTGCCTGCGATGCCGATGGCTGCATGACGTCATCGCAGAAGCGGATCGATACCTCACCGCGCCCCGGCGGATCGGACTGGTTGCAGCGCGAGCTTCGCGTGTCGAAACCGGGTGAATTGGTGTGGAGCGCGATGATCGGGAGTGCACCGCGCCGCGCATCGGCGAGGATCGTGTTGGCATAGAGCGGCGTGCCGTCGCGGAAATTGCGATTGGGGTCGATCGGTCCGCCGCGATCGACTGCGGCGTTCCGACGGCGACCATCCTCGGCGATTCCCGAATCGACCACAATCATCACGCCGCCATAGGCGCGCAGGCCGGCCAGTCCTGCCTCGAACCCGGCATTCTCGTTGTCATGCGGCACGAACCAGAGCGGACCGCGCGGCTTGTTTACATTGATGATACGAAATAGCCGCCAAGCGCCTCTTTCTTCACGAAATTCGATGCGCGTGATCGACAGACTGCGCCATGTCGCCGGATCGCGGTGACGTGCAAAATCATCGTCCTGAAGGGTGTGCGGATCAACCGGCTGGCTGCGTATACCCGGCTCCGGCGCGATCCCGGCCAGCGCGAGCCAGACCGGAAGGGCGAGGAGCCGGCGCTTCATTCAGGAAAGCGGCGCGCCGTAGAGGTCGTGCTCGTCCGCGTCCTCGATCTCGACGCGAACGATATCGCCCTGCTTGAGATGCCCCGCGTCGCGCAGGAAGACGGTGCCGTCGATCTCGGGCGCATCGGCCTGTGACCGCGCATTGGCGCCGTCACCCTCGACCTCGTCGATGATCACCTCAAGCGTGCGGCCGATCTTGGCCTGCAGCTTGGCGGCGCTGATCGCGGCGGTCTTTTCCATGATCCGGGCGTAGCGCTCTTCCTTGACCTCTTCCGGCACCGCGCCGGGCAGGTCGTTGGCGGCGGCCCCCTCGACCGGTTCGAAGCGGAAAGCGCCGACACGGTCGAGCTGCGCCTCGTCGAGCCAGTCGAGCAGATACTGGAAATCCGCCTCGGTCTCGCCGGGGAAGCCGACGACGAAGGTGGATCGGATGGTGATGTCCGGCGCGATGCTGCGCCAGTTGCGCAGCCGCTCAAGCACCTTTGCCTCGTTCGCCGGGCGGCGCATCGTGCGCAGCACGTTCGGTGCGGCATGCTGGAAGGGGATGTCGAGATAGGGGAGGATCAGCCCATCGGCCATCAGCGGGATGACCTGATCGACATGGGGGTAGGGGTAGACATAGTGCAGCC
This sequence comes from uncultured Stakelama sp., assembly GCA_964393565.1. Lineage (GTDB taxonomy): Bacteria > Pseudomonadota > Alphaproteobacteria > Sphingomonadales > Sphingomonadaceae > Sphingomonas. The sequence goes on from CAYMUJ010000002.1 coordinate 11,074, forward strand.
GCACCCAGGGGGCGATCTTGCCGAGCTCACGGGCGAGGTCGGTCATGTGCGGCACAACCTCCGCGCCCTTCCACATCCGCGGTTCCTTGCGGATGTCGACGCCATAGGCACTGGTGTCCTGGCTGATCACCAGCAGTTCCTGGGTCCCCGCCTCGACCAGCTTTTCCGCCTCACGCAGGATCGCGTCGGGGCGGCGGCTGACCAGATCGCCGCGCAGCGCCGGGATGATGCAGAAGGAACAGCGGTGGTTGCAGCCCTCACTGATCTTCAGATAGCTGTAATGGCGCGGGGTGAGCTTCAGCCCGCTTTCGGGAACGAGATTGAGGAAGGCGTTAGGCGGCATCGGGGCCGCGTCGTGGACCGCGCCGACCACTTCCTCATATTGGTGCGCACCAGTGACCGCCAACACATTGGGAAAGCGTGCGCGGATGACATCGGCTTCCTTGCCCATGCACCCGGTGACGATGACGCGGCCATTTTCCGCGATCGCCTCACCGATCGCTTCGAGCGATTCTTCCTTGGCACTGTCGAGAAAGCCGCAGGTGTTGACCAGCACCACATCGGCGCCAGCATAATCGGCCGACATGGCATAGCCGTCGGAACGGAGCTTGGTCAGGATACGCTCGCTGTCGACCAGATTCTTGGGACAGCCGAGCGACACCATGCCCACCTTGGGGGCTTCGGGAAGTCGCGTTGCCATGATCGTCGCGCGCCATAGGCGATTTTGCAGAAAAAGATAGGGGGCGACGTTCGCGGTACCGCCAACCCATCCGGTCGCGGCAGCCCTGTCTGTGGTCTGTGGATGGGGTTGTCTAATCTGGTTATTGTCGCGCTGACGTTCTAAACCCATATGGGTTTTTGCCCGTTTTGGGGAGGACAGGGCACAGGATGCTCAAACCGAACATCATATTGGCGATCCTCCGCCAGCCAGCGGTCAGGCTGGTTACGATTTCGGGCATTCTGTTCGTCGCGATCGCGTGGTTCACCGTGATCTGGCAGATTATCGAAGACCGATCGGTTGCGAAGGCGACGGCCGTGCGTGAAAACCGCGGCCGGGTCATTGCCTTGGAACAATCAGTGCGGCGGACCCTGGATGCTGCCGAGCTGTCGACGATCTATCTGACCGAACGATTTGGCGAAGCGTTGCGACCGGACGGGATGAGCGAAACCCGGTCGATCGCGCTGCCAGGCTATTTCGATCCGATCATCGTGGGCGTCCATATGGTCGATGCATCCGGCAAAGTCCGGGTCAGCACCGCCAGCGAACCGCTCGCCCGCACGCGCATATATCCGTTATTTCAGGAATTGCGCAATGCGACGGGGGTTACGCGCGCAATATCCAATCCAACGGTAAAGGCCGAGACCGGCGAAACCGTGTTGTTGATCGGCCGCGGGATACGCGATCCGCGCGGCGCCTTTGTCGGCGCGGTCATGGTCGAAGTTCCGGCACGCCGCCTTGTCGAGTTCAATGCCGGTCTGGATGACCGTCCGACGGACCTTATTTCGGTGATTTCGCTGCGCGGGATGACGCTGGCGCGCCGCGAGGGTGGCGTGACCAGTTGGGGCCAGAGTGTCGCGGGCGGGCTGGTGATGGCGCAACAGCGTGTTCATCCGAACGGAGAATATTGGGGGCCGAGCGTGCTTGATGGCAAACGCAGGCTATTCAGTCATCAGCGGATCCCGGGTTATCGAATCTTTGTGACGTCAGGCGTCGGTGAAGCCAACATATTGGGGCCGGTGATGCGCCGTGCGGGCTGGTTCCTGACCCTTGCGACTGCATTGACCCTGGTGGTCGGCGCGCTGCTTACACTCTATTTCCGACACATCCGGAACGGGGAACTGGCACAGCTCAGGATCGAGCAGATGCGCAACGAGTTCGCCCATTCCGCCCGTGTGTCGTCGCTGAGCGAAATGGCAGCCGGACTGGCGCATGAACTGAACCAGCCGCTGACGGCCGCGTCCAACTATCTGGCAGTGGGCGAGCTGATGCTGCGAGGGGAGGGCAGCCGGGAGGGGGTTGCGGCGCAACTACATCAGGTGCGCGGCCAGATCGCACGCGCTGGCGATATCATCCGCCGTATCCGCGACTATCTGTCAAAGGGTAGCGCCGAACTGCGGGTCGAAAGGCTCGATCCCATCATTCACGACGCAATCGAACTGGCGCGCGGCGGGAATTCCGCGCCGCGTGCACAGATCGTCTACGCTGGCGGAAATGGACAAACCCAGGTTCTGGTCGATCGTGTCCAGATCCAGCAGGTACTGGTCAACCTGATCCGCAATGCCGAAGAGGCGGTCGCGCATTTTCCGCCGTCCCGCCAGGAGATCCGCATATCCAGTACCATCGTGTCGGACGAGATGGTCGAAATCCGAGTGGACGATGATGGCCCCGGCTTTCCTGACAGCGTGCTGGATCAGTTCAACATGCCGTTCATTTCCACCAAGTCGGAGCATGGATTGGGTATCGGCCTGTCGATCTGTCGCCGGATCATCGAGGTGCATGGCGGAACCTTGCGGGCGTGGAACCGCGCCAGCGGGGCATCGACGAGCTTTACGGTGAAGCGCGACGTCGGGCTTCCTGTGGTGTAACGGGCGGCCGCTAGGTCTGCGGCGTGCGCGCCTGTGCCACGATCTCTACGATGACATCCCCTTCGCGCAGTGCGTGCGCAGCGTCTTCGCCCCGGGCGAAATCGGCACGATATCGCCATAGCCGGTCGTGGTGATCGAGATCATCGTGAAATAGATGATGTCGAGAAAGGTGATGTGCTGATCGAAATTGTCGCGCAGCCCCTCTCGATCGAACCAGTGAAAGGCGACGGCAAAGGCATAAAGGCCCAGTACCGCCCCGACGCGCCAACCGATCGACACCCAGGGCGAAATGCGCGACTTGCGGCGTAACGCTGCGTGGGGCGGGATGCGCGGGCGGCTCAACGGGCGGGCAGTCTCGGCAGCGGGTCGACGGGGGTGCGGCCCTGACGCAGTTCGAAATGCAACTGGGCGCGATGCGCTCCGCTGTCGCCGGACAGGGCAATCATCTGTCCGCGCTTCACGCTTTGCCCACGCTGCACCAGCAACTGTCCGGCATGGCCATAGACACTGGTCCAGCCGCTGCCATGTTGCAGGATCACCAGGCCGCCGAGCGACGGGATCTCGCTACCGACATAGGCGACGGTGCCGTCCGCCGCAGCGAGGATCGGGGTGTCGAGCGGGACGGCGATCTTGATGCCATCACTGCGCTCACCGCTCGCAATCGGACCGAAGCGGCGGATGATGGTGCCGCGCACGGGCCAGGCGAAACCGCCGCGCAAGGCGGTAGGCGCTGCAACCGCCGCATCGGGCGGCAGGATCCGGGAGGAGGACGCGGTTGGCCGCGCCGGTCGCGCGGTTTCGGCAATGGCGGGCTGACCGCCGGTAACGATGTCGTCAATGTCGAGCCGGAACGCGGCGGCGCGCTCCTCCAGCGTCATCGTGCGCGGATCGCCGGGGATCAGCAGGCGCATGCCGGTGCGCAGGATATAGGGTTCGGTCAGGTCATTTTCGGTCACCACCCGGCCCCATTCGACGCCATAGGCGCGCGCGATGGCGATGCCGGTCTCACCCGCACGGACAAGGTGATAGCGTCCGCCGGGGATCGACAGGCGCTGACCCACCCGGATCGTGTAAGGGGCGGGGATGTTGTTGGCGCGGGCGATCGCCTCTGACCCGGCTCCGGTCCGGTCCGCGATGCGACGCAGCGTATCGCCGGGTGCCACGACATATTCGGACGCCGTCACCGTTTTCGCGTCGGCCGTGACCCGGCGCGCTTCCCATGCGGACACAGGCGCGGGCAGTGCGGACACATCCTCCCGCTGTGGCGTGGCGGTGGCCGCTGCAGGGGCGGGGGCGGGTTGCGTCCGCATAGCGGGGCCGGCCCCTGCCGGGATACAACCGCCAGCCATCGGTGCCAGTACCAGCACCGCGACCACATTCGCCCTGGTTCTTATCGCCCGCATGTTCCGCCCGGATCAGCCAAATGTCCCGCGCAGCATATCAAGTGATTCACGATGCGTCAGGTCCAGATGCAGCGGCGTAACGGTAATCCAGCCCTGCTCGATCGCCTCAAGATCGGTATCGGCAACCGGTGTGTGCGGCACGCGGCCCAGACCGAACCAGTAATAGTCGAACCCGCGCGGGTCAGTGCGTCTGTCGAGCCGCAACCGGCCATAGTCGCGCAGCCCCTGTCCGACGGCCTTGATCCCGGCAACCTCACTGGCGGGGAGCGGCGGGAAATTCACGTTCATCAGCGTGCGTGGTGCCCAGTCGGCGGCGATCAGCGGGCGCAGCACCCGCTCGCCCCATAGCTCCGCCGCCTCGAAGCTGACCTTTTCGCCGGGTGCGCTGAGCGCGTAACGCTGGCTGAGCGCGATCGAGTGGATACCCGCCAGCGCGCCCTCCATCGCCGCCGATACGGTGCCGGAATAGCTGACATCCTCACCCAGATTCGCACCGCGATTGACGCCGGACAGGATCAGGTCGGGCGGGCCGTCCTTCATGATCTCCGCCAGCGCCATCATCACCGCGTCGGTCGGCGTGCCGGTGACCGCGAACCGCCGCTCGCCGAAGCGGCGCAGGCGAACCGGCTCGGTCAGGCTGAGCGAACGGCCCTTGCCCGACTGTTCCTCAAGCGGCGCGACGATGGTGATGTCGTCCGATAGGGTGCGGGCGAGGCGCTCAAGTACCTCAAGGCCGCGCGCATGCACGCCGTCGTCATTGGTGAGGAGGATCCTCACCCGCGCGGCTCGAGCCGGTTGACCCCGCGCAGATAGGGCTGGAGCACGTCCGGCACCGCCACCGCACCATCCTCCTGCTGGTAATTCTCCAGCACCGCGACGAGCGTGCGGCCGACCGCAAGGCCCGATCCGTTGAGCGTGTGGACGAAGGCGGGCTTGCCATCGCCGCCGCGATAACGCGCGTTCATCCGGCGTGCCTGGAAGTCGCCACAGGTCGAGCAGGACGAAATCTCGCGATAGCGCGCCTGTCCGGGCAGCCACACTTCAAGGTCATAGGTTCGTGTCGCGCTGAAGCCCATGTCGCCCGCGCACAGCAGCATGCGGCGGAAGGAGAGGCCGAGCCGGGTCAGGATATCCTCGGCGCAGGCGGTCATCCGCTCATGCTCCGCCTCCGACTGATCGGGGGTGGTGATCGACACCATCTCGACCTTTTCGAACTGGTGCTGGCGGATGAAACCGCGCGTGTCGCGGCCCGCTGCACCAGCCTCGGACCGGAAGCAGGGGGTGAGCGCGGTGAGGCGCAGCGGCAGCTCCTCACCGCTCAAAATCTGCTCGCGCACGCTGTTGGTCAGGCTGACTTCGGATGTCGGGATCAGCCAGCGGCCATCGGTGGTGCGGAACGAATCCTCGGCGAATTTGGGCAGCTGACCGGTGCCGAACATGATCTCGTCACGGACCAGCACGGGCGGCACGCACTCGTCATAGCCATGATCGCCGGTCAGCGTGTCGAGCATGAACTGGCCGAGCGCGCGGTGCAGCTTTGCCGCAGGGCCGCGCAGCAGCGTGAAGCGCGAACCGCCGAGCACCGCTCCGGTGTCGAAGTCGAGGCCGAGCGCGGGACCGAAGTCGTGATGTTCGCGCGGCGCAAAGCCGAATGCGGGCTGGGTGCCGATCGTGTGGACGCGCTGGTTGTCGTCCTCGCTCATGCCTTCCGGAACATCGGCGGCGGGCAGATTGGGGATCGCGGCGAGGGCCGTCCGCAGCGCTTCATCCGCCGCACCCTGGGCGAGGTTGAGGTCCTCCAGCGTCTGCTTGAGTCCCGCGACCTCGGCCATCAGCGCCTGCGCGCGATCCTCGTCCTTCGCCGCCTTGGCCTGACCGACCTGCTTCGACAGGTCGTTGCGCCGCGTCTGCGCCTCCTGCTGCTGTGTGGTCAGCGCGCGGCGCGCTTCGTCGAGCGCGACCAGCATTTCGGCCTGCGGCTCGGCGCCACGACGGGCAAGGGCGGCGTCGAACGCCTCGGGATTCTCTCGGATCGCGCGAATGTCATGCATGGCGGCAGGCTATGGCGAGCCGCGCGAAGCTAGGCAACCCGGTGCGATCGATCCGGGACGGCGCGGAACGGATCGCTGCGGCGCTTATTCAGCCGCCGCAGCATCCTTTGCCTTGCGATTCTGGAACCGCTTGCGCACCACCAGCGCCGCTGCGGCTGCGCCGAACAGCAGAACCATCGGCGGTGCGGGAACCGGCTCGGGTCCGCCCGACGAGCTGCTGGTACCGCTTGAGGTGCCCGATGAGCTCGACGTGCTGCTCGATGCCGATGTGCTCCACCCGCTCGACGTGCTCCACCCGCTCGAGGTCGAGGACGATACGTCACCCGAGGACGATGCCGAGCTGGACGATGCCGAAGAGTTTGACGAGGAGGTCGACGACGAGCTCGACACGTCACCCGAAGAACTGGCCGAGGTCGAAGACGACGAAGACACGTCGCCCGATGAGCTGGCCGAGGTCGATGAGGAGGTCGAGGACGAGACATCACCCGATGACGATGCCGATGAGGACACGTTACCGCTCGACGAAGACGACACATCGCCCGACGACCCGCCCGATGCCGAGCTGGTCGAGGAGGAGGAGCCACCGGATGAGGTCGAGCTGGACGATGCACCCGACGAGGTCGAGGACGACGAACCGCCAGTCGACGAGGACACGTCGCCGGACGAACCGCCCGACGAGGTCGACGAGGACGAACCGCCGGTCGAGGATCCGCCGGTCGACGAGGTCGAGCTGACATTGCCGCTCGACGAACCACCGGTCGAGGTCGACGAGCCGCCAGTCGAGGTCGACGAACCACCGGTCGAGGTCGAACCGCCCGACGTGGAGGTGGACCCGCCGGTGCTGCTGCTGGTCGAAGAGATAACGATGCCGCCGCTGCCCGAAGCGCCGCTGCCGCCCGAACCACCGAAGAAGCCACCAGCGAAGAAGCCGCCGGCGAACCCGCCGCTACCGCCGCCGGTCACCGCAGCAGCAGCGCCGCCGCCGCCGCCACCGCCGACAACAGGCATCTCACCGCTGGACCCAAAGGCAGCCGGTGGCAGCGGGATCGCACTGCCCTGAGACGTGATGGTAACGACCTGGGGCTGGCACTGCGCCGTCGTGGTAACGGTGCGGCGCACGACGCGCTTGCGCAACGGGCGCTTGACGACACGGCGTTGTACAACGCCCTGCTTCACCGACTGACGTTGCGCCTGATAACCGCTTTCCGCGCGAGTTTCTGCGACATGCACTGCGCCACCGCCGACAACGGCACCGCCGCAAGCACAGGCGCACAGTTTTGCCAAAGCCATCCGAACCGACATGTCTCTTCTCTCTTGTCCCCGGGCGCAGAAGGGTGCGCAATGCACCCGATCAGCCCGTCATTGGAGGAGAAGTGCAGAAGAAAGTATTAAGTGCAATGTCGTTAACCATTCTTTCTGTCGGACAGGACGGAATATTTACGTAAATCAAGGATTGCACTTGGTTAATGTACCGGAAAGGGACGAACAATGCGCTGGATTGGCCGTTCCGCTTAACCACAACGTGCAGTTCATTCGCACGAACAATGTGCCTTGGTTCAGCGGTCAGCAATTTCCCCTATGCCAAGAACGGTTTGGCGCACGAATCTGTGGATTCGGTAGCTTGTGATACCCAATCTGCCCGGATATAGGGCGCGCGGGGATGAAGGGCTTGTGATCGGCGGTGCCGCGCAGCCCCGGAGTGGAGTGTGGGATGGCGACCGTTTTCGATCACCGCGACGATCCTGAAAAGCCTGTCGCCGCGAATGATTTACCCAATGGATATCGTCCGACGGCCGACGAACCCTTCATGAATGCACAGCAGCAGCAATATTTTCGTGAAAAGCTGTTGGCATGGAAGGACGCGATTCATCGCGAGGCTGCCGGCACGCTGAACCAGCTTCAGATCGATTCGCTGCGTGAAGCAGACCTGACCGACCGCGCGTCGAGCGAAACTGACTGGTCGATCGAACTGCGTACCCGTGATCGCCAACGCAAGCTGATCGCCAAGATCGACGCGGCATTGCGCCGGATTGATGAAGGCGAATATGGCTATTGCGAGGTGACCGGAGAGCCGATCAGCCTGGCCAGGCTTGAGGCGCGCCCGATCGCGACGATGACCGTCGAGGCGCAGGAGCAGCACGAACGCAACGAAAAGGTCTCGCGCGAGGAATAGGGGCTTCTTCGGGGCGCCGGTTAACGGTTTAGATAGTCCTTGCCGAGCAATACTTCCGACCTAATCCGTGGGTATGAGCGGCAGATGGACCAGTTCTCTTCCGACCCCTTCAATGGGCGTTTCAGCGATGATCCGGCGAGTCTGCGCAATGCCGCGCGCGACAGCCTGTTCCTTGCCGCGACGTTGCGTATCGACACGGTCGAAGTCCCGGTGCGCGTCCGCAACCTGTCGGCTGGCGGCCTGATGGCGGAGTATAATGACCGCGTCGATCTGGGGACGCCGGTGGCAATCAATGTGCGCGGAGTCGGTTGGACACGCGGCCAGATTGCGTGGAGCACTGACGGGCGTATCGGAATCGCGTTCGATCAGCCGATCGATCCGCTGCTGGCGCGCAAGCCGGTCGGACATGGCACTGCCACGCCGCATGTTGTGAAGCCGCCATTATTTCGGGGGTGAGGCGCGACGATCACGCCTGATCGATGATCGATGATGGCTGCGTGATCGGTTTGAGATACGGCGCATCCGGCCATCATGTTGATTGGGCGGCCCCGCCGCAGCGGGGCAACCCGGCGCAACGCATTTAGCTAAACGCGATTTCTTCTTTCAGCTTGAGCTTGCGACGCTTCAGGTCGGCGAGAATCATCTGATCGGGTGCTGGCCGCTGCGACTCGGCGACGATGCGTCGGTCGAGTGATGCATGCTTGGCCTCAAGTGCCGAGAGATGCGCGTTCTGCATGGAAGCAATCCTCCTGCTCTGGGTTAGGGAGAAGGAGTAGATCATGTTTTGAACGCAATGTCGCCCCTTGCATTACTACCCATCGACAGGGCAACGGCGAATTGCGACGGGGTGAGTTCGGGATTGGGCGGGTGATGGACGAAAGCGAGATTATACGGCGGCTCGAGCTGCTCCGCGTCGATCACCGCGACCTTGATGTCGCGATCGATGCGTTGCGCAGCACTGCGATGGCGGACCAGCTGCAGATCGCCCGGCTCAAGAAGCGCAAACTTTTGCTCCGTGACGAGATTGCAATGCTCGAAGATCAGTTGATCCCCGATATCATCGCCTGATCCAGCGCCGCTTTGGGACAACCGGAAAGTGCAGAATCCTGTTTCGTTAATGACCTCAATCTGTCAGCTTTCCACGCATGACCGGTGAAGTCGAAACCATGCGGATTCAGCGCGCTCTGATCGACTCGCTCTATACCGAATCGATGCTGCTTGCGGATGAGGCGCGTGCCTATTTCGACGTCGTCGGGCGGGAACAGCGTGAAATGCTGGGTGCCATCGATCGCGTCATCTTTTCGTGCGAATCGCTCAAGGTCACGACCCGGCTGATGCACAGCATTGCCTGGTTGCTGACACAGCGTGCCGTTGTTGCTGGAGAGATCGGCCCCGTCGAAGCGCGGCATCCGTCGCGTCGGCTCGGTGAAGCGCCGGTCACCGATGACGCCGCCCTGAACGCCATGCCGGTTGCGGCACAGCATCTGATCGCGGCCAGCATCGACCTGCATCGCCGTATTGCCCGTCTCGACGCGGCGCAGGATGATGATGTGGCGATCCGGATAAGCCCGGCGCGTTCGATGCTCGACCGGCTCGCGCACGCTTTCTGATCCTGACGCCCGATTAACCCTGTAAAGCGCCGCGCGTTCGGGCTATGTTCCACCCGGTAAGGGCCGGAAGGGAACAGGCGTGTCGATCGAGCTGATGGGTGTGTTGGTGGTGGCGCTGGCGGTCGGCGTGGCGCTGGGCTGGTTCGCGGGCAGCCGGGGCCTGGCTGCGCTGCGGGTCGAGCGCGACCGGCGCGAGGCCGAGTTCAAGGCAGCGATCACCGACCTTGCCGCCGCCGAAGAGCGCGCGCGGGAAATCCCCGAACTGCGCGAACAGCTCGACGGGATCCGCGACCAGCGCGATGCGGCACGAATCGAGCTGGCCGAGTTGCGCGTCAAGGCCGAGGGGCTGGAGGAACGACTGACCGGCCAGTTCCGCGAAGTGGCCGGGACCATGCTGGCGGAGACCCAGGCCGCGTTCCTCAAACGCGCCGAAGACCGCTTCAAGGAATCCGAAAGCGTCGCCGGCCAGAATCTGAAGGCGCTGCTCCAGCCGGTGACCGAGCGGCTGCAGCGCTATGAGGAGGGCGTCGCGAAGGTCGAGGCCGAGCGGCGCGACGCGTTCGGCGAGCTCAAGGGCCAGATCGAACAGATGCGGATCGGGCAGGAGCGGGTGAGCCAGGAAGCGGCCAAGCTGGTCAATTCGCTGCGCAACGCCCCCAAGTCGCGCGGCCGCTGGGGCGAGCAGCAGCTGCGCAACGTTCTCGAGACCTGCGGCCTGTCCGAACATACCGATTTCATGACCGAGGTGAGCGTCGCGCAGGAGGAGGGCGGGCGGCTGCGCCCCGACGCGATCGTGCGGGTGCCGGGCGGCAAGGCGCTGGTGATCGACGCCAAGGTTTCGCTCAACGCCTATCAGGACGCATTCGGCGCGGTGGACGAACAAGAGCGCCAGATCGGCCTAGGCCAGCACGCCGCGGCGATGAAGGCGCATGTCAACGCGTTGGGCAACAAAGCCTATTGGACCCAATTCGACGACGCGCCCGATTACGTCATCATGTTCGTGCCGGGCGAGCATTTCCTGTCGGCGGCGCTGGAGCATGATCCGACCTTGTGGGACTTCGCGTTCGAGAAGCGCGTGTTGCTCGCGACACCGACCAATCTGATCGCGATCGCGCGCACGGTGGCGGCGGTGTGGCGCCAGGAAATGCTCGCCAAGGAAGCACGGCAGATCGGCGCGCTGGGCAAGGAGCTCTATGACCGGCTCGCCAAGGCGCTGGGCGACCTGCGCACCGTCGGTAGTGGCCTCAACACCGCAGTGAAGAATTTCAACGCCTTTGCCAGCTCGCTCGAGACCCGCGCATTGGTGTCGGCGCGCAAGCTCAAGGAGCTGAACATCGAAACCGGCGCGCGCGAGATCGAGAGCGTGCCCCCGGTCGAATTGCTCGCCAGCCATGCGACGAGCGTTGAACCGGACGGTAGTGATGAGATGAAGGCGGCGGAATGATGGGCGGTGAGGGCGTGGTCGACCGCTTTTCGCACGGTGGCTGGACGGCTTAAATTGGGTGGCTAGCGGACAGACGATTACTCGTAAATCGTGGCGGCCGTAATCACCTCAGCGGCGTGTCGCCACGGGTTGGCCTCCGCCGGTTCGTTCCAGTTGCGTGCCCACGCCTCCATCGCTTCGAGGAAGTCAGGCAACGTCGTGTTTTCCCAGTTTGCTCCGCTGCCAAGCTCTTCGCGTAACTGCTTGAGGTATTCCGCAAATGACGCTTGGTCGTGAACTTGGCCGTGGTCCATTTCAGCACTCTGGTCGACGCCGCTAATGTCCGCAATGGGGTCGTTTGCAGACCGTCAGCATTATGAAGCCACCGCTTAGCTAAGCGGCAATGCAAGCGCCTGTGCGCACAAGGCACGCGGGGCAGGGCGGTGGGACACCAGGATCAAGCCCGTCCCTGTTGCCCCCAGCCACGCATCGAGGCGCGTGACCAGTTCGGCCTCTGTCTTCGGATCGAGACCTTCGCTGGGTTCGTCCGCGACCAGCCAGGGTCGCTCCGCCAGCAGCGCGCGGGCGAGTGACAGGCGCTTCTGCTCGCCGCCCGATAGGGTTCCGCCCGCTTCACCGATCGGGGTGTCCAAGCCCTGCGGCATCGCGCGGACGCGATCGGCGAGGCACACTGTTTCGAGCGCTCCCCACATCGCGGCATCGTCGACCCCCGGGCGGGCGAGGCGGAGATTGTCACCGATGGTCCCGGCGATCAGCTGCGGCGATTGCGGGGCGAGCGTGAACTGCGACGCCAGGTCCGCGGCGGCAACCGATGATATCGGGGCTCCGCCAACCGCGAGCGGGAGGGCCGCGGAACGCAGTCCGGCCAGCGTCTCGATCAACGTGGTCTTGCCGCTGCCCGACGGCCCCGTGACGACCAGCCGCGCGCCGGGAGCGACCTCCACAGCTCCGATGCGCAGCGGGTGGGCAACTGCACCCGGTTGCGGGGTCGGCTCAGACGCGATGTGCGCGAGGGTTGCGACGCGCTCCAGCCCCTCGGCCACCACCGCCTCACGCAGCGCGCTGCGCACGCGCACCGCAAGTGCCTCGCTCCCCGAAAATGCCGCGAGCGTCGCCAGCGCGGCGAGCGCCGGTCCGTGCTCCGCGAGCAGCAGGACAACGACCGCCAGCACCGTGCTCCACAAAGCGACGCCGCCGTTCAGCGCCGCCTCGCCCCGCGCCAGTGCGCCCCGCGCCCGGTCGAGCGCCGCCAGATCCTCCGTCAGCGCCGCCTCGATCCGATCGGCCAGGCCATAAGCGATGATCTCCGGCCGCGCGGCGGCCAGTTCGACATAGCGCTCGCGCACCCGGCCGCGTGCCTGTGCGGCTGCGCGGGCCGGCCCCACGCTCAACCGTCGCGCCAGCGCCGCCCCGACGATCAGGCCCACGGTTGCGAGCAGCACGAATGCCGCCGCCGCGCGCCATCCCGACAGCGCGATGCAGCCTGTCGCGATCACGCCGCCGACCAGCGCACCGGGCAGGGCGGAGCGGCGCACCACCAGATCCTCGATCGCCTCGATATCGTCGATCAGCCGCGCGCTGGCCTCGCCGCTGGCCAGATCAGGCACCCGACGCGGGTCGGCGGCGGCGAGCGTGCCGAACAGCCGCGTGCGCAGTCCCGCCATCGCCGTCAGCGCCGCGCCATGGCTGGCCAGCCGCTCGCCATAGCGCGCGCCGGTCCGGGCAATCGCGAGCGCCCGGATCGCGGCGCTAGGCAGCAGATAGTTGAACGCGGTGACTGCCGCCATGCCGCCGGCCCCGGCAATCGCCGCGCCAGTCAGGAACCAGCCCGATATGCCGAGCAGCGCGACCGACGCAGCCGCCGCGATTCCCGCCAGCAGGAGCGCCCAGCCAAGCCCCACGCGACGGCCAACCCCCAGTTGCGCCGCGACCCGATTCAGCTTGCTCATAGCCGCACCTCCGCCTGCGCACGGGCGGCGAGCGCCATGTCGTGAGTCGCCACGATGATCGCATGCGTCGCTGCCAGCTCGGCCAGCAGCGCGCCGATCTGCTCGGCGCTCGCGGCGTCCAGATCGGCGGTCGGCTCGTCGCACAGCAGGAGGGGGCGTCCCGACAGTAGCGCCCGCGCCAGGCCGAGCCGCCGCAACTCCCCGCCCGACAATCCCGCCGCGCGATGATCGAGCGGAAGGTCAAGCCCGCCGCGCGCGTCCAGCAATGGATCGAGGCCGACGCGGCTGCAGACCGCGCCGATTGCGTCATCCCCGGCATCAGGCCGTGCGAGCGCGAGATTGTCGCGCAGCGTCCCCGGCACCACCAAGGGCCGCTGGGCCGCCCAGGCGATGTCCTCGGGCCGGAGCGGGGTGACAGCGCCATCGGATGGGGCGACCTGCCCGGCACAGACGGCAAGGACGCTGGTCTTGCCGCTCCCGGTCGGGCCGGTCAGCGCGATCATCCCCGTTTGTGCAAGGCGGAAGGAAACCGGCCCGATCCGTGCGCCCGGCCATGTGATCGCCACCTCCTGTGCCTCAAGGCCTCCGAACGACTCGGCCATCGGGGGCGGGGGCAGGGGCTGGTCAAGCGGATCGACCACCGCGCGCGCCGCCTCGCCCAGCTGCTTTTCGTGATAGGCGGCGGCGAGCCTGCGCATCGGCAGATAGAATTCGGGGGCCATCGCCAGCGCAAACAGTGCCTCGCGGAAGGTCAGCGTCTCGGGGACGGCGAAAGGGAGGATGCCGAGCAGGCTGAACCCGCAATAGACCGCGACCAGCGCGACCGATAGCGCGGCGAAGAATTCCAGCACCGCGCTGGACAGGAACGCGATCCGCAGCACCGCGAGCGTGCGCGTCGCCACGCCAGCCGTGGCTGCGCCGATCTGGCGCGTGATCCGCTCACCCGCGCCGAAATGGCGGATCATCGCCAGGTTGCGAAGCCGCTCGATAAACAGGTCGGAGAGCTGCTCCAGCGCGCGCAACTGCGCATCGGCGGCGCGGCGCGCCATCGTGCCGGCCAGGATCATCCCCAGCACGAACGGGATCAGCGTGCCGATCAGGATCGCGGCGGCGATTGGGCTGGCCATTGCGACACAGCCAGCGACCAGCAAAGGCCCCATTGCAGCGGCGGTCCGCACGGGAAGAAAGCGCGCGGCATGCGCCTCGATCCGGTCGACATGGTCGATCGCGATCGCCGCGCTCTCGCCGATCGGGATTGCGCGGGGAAGTGCCTCGCCGAGCAGCCGACGATGCAACCGCACGCGCAACGGTGCGACGCTCTGCTGCGCGTCCCGGATCGCAAGCGACTGAGCAGTAAAACCGCTAAGCCCGCGGACCACCCCACCGGCCAGCATCGCCAGAACCCCGGCAAGCGGCAACGCACCATCGATCAGCGCCGCAACCGCCGTCGCCAGTCCCCAGGCGAAGATCGCCGCGCCACCGATGTCGAGGAGCCAGAACGCTCCGGCGCGACTGTTCTTCCGCATGGGTGGACCTTCCGTCCAATCGGGGACCGGGTCGAGTCCGTACTATTCCCGATGTCGGCACGCCAGCCCGCCCCCTAGGGCGGCGCGGTACAAGTCCCGGAAATGGGGGAAACAATGACGATAGACATGGCAGTTGTCGAATTGTCGCGGCTCCAGTTCGCGCTCACGGCAATGTATCACTTTCTGTTCGTGCCGCTGACGCTCGGTCTCGCCTTCATGCTGGTGATCATGGAGACGGTCTATGTGATCACCGACCGGCCGGTCTGGCGCGATATCACGCGCTTCTGGGGCAAGGTATTCGGGATCAACTTCGTGCTTGGCGTTGCCACCGGGATCACGATGGAGTTCGAATTCGGCACCAACTGGGCCTATTATTCGCACTATGTCGGCGACGTGTTCGGCGCGCCGCTGGCGATCGAAGGGCTGATGGCCTTCTTCCTTGAGGCGACGTTCGTCGGCCTGATGGTGTTCGGCTGGGACAGATTGTCCAAGCGCCAGCATCTGCTGACCACTTTCCTCGTCGCGCTGGGCACGAACCTGTCGGCGGTTTGGATCCTGGTGGCCAATGGCTGGATGCAGAACCCGACCGGTTCCGCGTTCAATCCCGAAACGATGCGGATGGAAGTGGTCGACTTCATGGCGGTGGTGTTCAACCCCGTCGCTCAGGCGAAGTTTGTCCATACCGTCAGCGCCGGATATGTCCTCGCGTCGGTCTTCGTGCTGGGCATCTCGTCCTGGTATCTGCTCAAGGGGCGGCATCTGGAGTTCGCCAAGCGCAGCTTTGCGGTCGCCGCCGCCTTCGGCCTTGCCTCCTCGCTGTCGGTCGTCGTGCTGGGTGATGAGAGCGGCTATGCGCTGACCGACAACCAGCGGATGAAGCTCGCCGCCATGGAAGGAGCCTGGCACACCGAAGCTGCGCCAGCCGGTCTGGCGATCTTTGGCGTCCCGTCGAATGAAGGGCGTGAAACCCGCTATGAGGTCAAAATTCCCTATGTCCTTGGACTGATCGCAACCCGCAGCCTGACCGGTGAAGTCACCGGCATCACGCCTCTGGTCGAGCAGGCCCGGGTCCGCATCATCCGGGGTATCGACGCCTATGATGCGGTCGAGACGCTCAAGGTCGACCGCAGCAACCTCGCCGCGCGCGAACAGTTCGAGCGGAACAAGGCCGATCTTGGCTATGCCATGCTGCTCAAGCGCTATGTCGCCGACCCGCGTCAGGCCGATGCCGCCACAATCGACAAGGCGGCGTGGTCGACCGTTCCGAACGTGCCGGTGCTGTTCTGGCTGTTCCGCGGGATGGCGGGGCTTGGTTTCTTCTTCATCGCCTTTTTCGGGGTCGCGCTCTGCTATGCCAATACCCGCAAGTTCGACCGCAAATGGTTTCTGCGCACGGCTTTGTGGGTCATCCCGCTGCCATGGGTCGCGATCCAGGCCGGCTGGCTGATCGCGGAGATCGGGCGCCAGCCCTGGGCGGTCGAAGGGGTGCTGCCGACCTTCCTCGGCGCGTCCAGCCTGACGCTGGGGCAGGTGTGGGCGACGATCATCGGCTTTACCCTGATCTATGGCGTGCTCGCGGTGATCGAGGTGCGGCTGATGCTCGCCGCGATCAAGCATGGCCCCGAGGATGGCCCGCCCGAAGCCGAGCCGATTGCTCCCGCCGGCGCCCCCAATCCCTTCCAGACCGTCGCGGCCGAATGAGCCGCGCGGGACAAGGAGACCAATCATGACCCTACCGCTCGATTACGAGACGCTCCGCGTCATCTGGTGGCTGCTGATGGGCGTGCTGCTGATCGGATTTGCCCTGACCGACGGGTTCGACCTTGGTGTCGCATCGCTGCTTCCGTGGGTCGCCAGGACCGATGAGGAACGCCGCATGGTGATCAACACCGTGGGCGCGACCTGGGAGGGGAACCAGGTGTGGTTCATCCTCGGCGGGGGCGCGATCTTTGCCGCTTGGCCGTTCGTTTATGCGGTCAGCTTCTCGGGCTTCTACCTTGCGATGTTTCTGGTGCTCGCCGCGCTGATCCTGCGGCCGGTCGGGTTCAAATATCGCTCGAAGCGGCCCGATGCGAAGTGGCGCGCGCGCTGGGACTGGGCGCTGTTCGTGGGCGGGTTCGTGCCCGCTCTGGTATTCGGCGTTGCAGTCGGCAATGTCCTGCTCGGCCTGCCCTTCCGCCTAGATAGCGACCTGCGCTCCTTCTATGACGGCACGCTGCTCGGGCTGTTCACGCCGTTCAGCCTGCTCGCCGGGCTGCTCTCGGTGGCGATGCTGGTGCTGCACGGCGCGGGCTGGCTGTCGCTGAAGGCTGAGCAGGGCCCGGTGCTCGACCGGGCGCGGACCATCGGTCAAGTTGCGGCGATTGCAGCTGTGGCGCTGTTCGTCGCAGGCGGCGCATATGTGGCCTGGGGTGGTCTTGGTTTCCGCGTCGAGGGCGTGATCGACACCTCCGGCCCATCCAACCCCCGGCTTGCCGGTGCGGTCGCAGCACCCGGTGCGTGGCTCGACAATTATGCGGCCTATCCGTGGATGATCGCCGCACCGCTGATCGGCCTGGTCGGTCCGCTGCTGGCACTGGTGGGGATCCGCGCGCGGCGTGACGTGCTGGTCTTCACCGGCTCTTCGCTTGCCAATATCGGCATCATCGGAACCGTCGGCCTGTCGATGTTTCCGTTCATCCTGCCGAGCGCGATCGATCCGGCGTCGAGCCTGACGGTGTGGAACGCATCGTCCAGCCACACCACGTTGTTCATCATGCTGGGGGTGACGTTCGTCTTCCTGCCGATCGTCCTGCTCTACACCGCATGGGTCTATCGTGTGCTGTTTGGCCGGGTGACGGTCGAGCAGGTCCGCAGCAACCCCGATTTCTATTGACCGAAAGGAAGCCGCCATGTGGTATTTCGCCTGGATTCTCGGCGTCACGCTGGCCGTCGCCGTCGCCGTGCTCAACGGCATCTGGCACGAGTTTCATTCGCCGCCATCCGAAGACCGGACGGTGGAGGGCTGACGCGCAGTGACCCACCGCTATCACTCCACGCTCGCCGCTCGTGCAGTTCCCCGCTACACTAGCTATCCTACCGCTGCCGAATTCGGTCCCGCAACAGGATCGGCGGATCAGGCGGCTGCGCTCGACGCCATCGCGCCGGGCGCGCCGGTCTCGCTCTACCTTCACATCCCCTATTGCGAGCAGATCTGCTGGTATTGCGGGTGCAATACGGGGGCGGTCGGGCGACCGCAGCGGCTGGATGTCTATCGCGCCGCGATTGAGGCGGAGATTGCCACCGTTGCGGCGCAGATGCGCGGGCGCGTGACGGCGGTGCATTTCGGGGGAGGCAGCCCCAATTCGCTTACTCCTGAGGCCTTTGCCGACATCTGCTGCACGTTGCGGCAGCACTTCGACATTGCTCCGGATGCAAAATGGTCGGCAGAAATTGACCCGCGTTTCTTTGAGCGCTCCCACGCCTATGCGTTTGCGCGGGCTGGGATCGGGCGGATCAGCGTCGGCGCCCAGACCTTTGCGCCGCGCGTGCAGGCCGCGAGTGGCCGGCTCCAGCCCTATGCAAGGGTCGCCGCCGCGATCGCCGCAGCGCGCAGCGCCGGGATCGAGCGGATCAATCTCGACCTGATGTATGGCCTGCCCGGCCAGACGCTCGATGACATTGCCGCGACGATTGCCGCCGCGCGGCGCCTGACCCCCGATCGGGTCGCAATGTTCGGCTACGCACATCTACCCGCGATGCTTCCGCGCCAGCGGCGCATCGATGCGTCGAAACTGCCGGGGGCGGAAGCGCGCTTCTGGCAGCGGGCACTCGCCCATGACCTGTGGATTGAGGCAGGGTTTGAGGCGATCGGCTTCGATCATTTCGCGCGCCCGGACGACAGCCTGGCGGTCGCCGCGCGTGCGGGGACGCTGCGTCGCAATTTTCAGGGGTTCACCGACGATCGCGCGCCGACGCTGATCGGCCTTGGCGCATCGTCGATCAGCCAGTTCGACGGCGTGATCGTCCAGAATGAAAAACATGTCGGCCGCTATCGCATGGCGGTGCTGGGTGGCGAGCTCGCCGGCATGCGCGGCGTGCGGCGCGACGCCCATGATGCCGCTGCCGGCGCCGTGATCGAGCGGCTGCTATGCGATGGCAAGGTCGACGTTACCGCGATTGCCGCGACCCATGGCATGACGGCGGAGCAGCTATGCCATGATCCTGCGTTGCTTGACGAGCTGGTGGGGCAGGGAGTGATTACGTGCGACGGCTGGTCGATCGCGGTCACCTCGCTCGGCGCCCCCTATGCACGGCTCGCGGCGGCGGCGTTCGACCGCTATCGTGCGCTGAGCAGCGGACAGTTCAGCGCGGCGGTCTGAACGGACTACGTATCACTCCTCATATGGGGGCCCCGCGCCGGGGCCTAGCGTCGCTCCCATGAAATTTGGGAGACGGACCATGAAGAATGTTGCCGTACTGATTCACGCCGACGCGGGACAGGAAGCGCGACTGCAGGCCGCACTCGATGTGGTCCGCGCAGTTGAGGGCCATCTGATCGCGATCGATGTGACTGCGATGCCACCGCTGGCCGAAGACCCGATGGTCGGCCCGGCCACGCTCGCCGCGCATATCGCCGAGGAACTCGACGTACAGGATGCCAACCGGGCGCGTGTCACGGCGCGACTGGCGGCGGAGGACGTGCAATGGACGCTGGCCGAGGGGATGGGCGATGTCGCATCCTGCCTCACCGCGCACACGGTGCTGACCGACCTCGTCGTCGTGAATACCGTGTTCGATGGCTTTCCGGGCGGTGAGATGGATGGCGTTGTCGCCGCGATGCTCCGCGCCAACCGTCCGGTTCTGGCGGTTCCCGATGCATCACGCGGCGTTGTGCTGGACGGCACTGCACTCGTGGCCTGGGACGGCTCCGACGAGGCTGACGCGGCGCTGCGCGCGGCGGTTCCACTGCTCGCGCTGGCGCGGGAGGTGCGGATCGTCACTATCGATCGCGGCGCGCTCAAACACCCGCCGGAACTTGCGGCAAGCTATCTCTCGCGTCACGGCATCCACCCGGAGATCGCAGTCGTGCCCAATGAGACCGGTCGGATCGGACAGCAGATCCTCACTGAGGCAAGCAGGATCAAACCCGCGATGATCGTGATGGGCGGCTTTGGCCATTCGCGGCTGATCGAGACGCTGTTCGGCGGCGTGACGCGCGAGCTGTTGCGCGACAGCCCCTATCCCGTGTTCCTGGCCCAGTGACGGAGTCGCCCCCATGACTCAACCCCGCGACCCCGCGTCCCTGCGCCATTTGGTGGTTCTGGGGCATCCCGGCCTCGACAGTTTCAACCACGCCATCGTCCGCAAAAAGGGCGGCGTTCCAATCGGATCGCTGCCATTTTTGCTTCAGAACCGGAAGCCGACGCCGACGCCCGCCACGATCGGATCGATGCTGATCTGTGCGGTGTTGGTCGTCGCGCCGGTGCGCAGCCGTGCGGTCGTGTCCATGTCGATATATTTGACGTCGAGGTTCAGGAACATCTTCTCATTCAGGTCGATGTCCACACCGGCCTGCAGCGCATAGCCGAAGCTGTCGTCCATCTCGACATCGGTCGCGCTGATTGCAGTGACCAGCGCATCGCTCGCCTTGGTCGAATAGAAGATCGTGTAGTTGACGCCCGCGCCGACATAGGGACGAACCTTTGCCTCGGGCGCGAAATGATATTGCAGCGTCAGCGTCGGCGGCAGCACCCATGTGCTGGCCAGCTTATCAAAGCCCGACAGCGTGCCGCGTCCCTGCGCGTCGTGCTTGGTCGTCGCCAGGATCAGCTCCGCGCCGATATTATCGGTGAGCATGTAGGTGAAGTCGACTTCCGGCATTACCGCGTTGCTGACGCCGACCTCACTGCCCGGGAAGCCGGGCGTGACCGGACCGGAGCTTTCGGTCGGTGCGACCAGGATAGCGCGGCCGCGCACCAGGAAGTCGCCCTCCTTGGCGATCGCAGGTTGCGCGCCGACCGCACAGGCCAGCGCGCCGATGACGACATGGGTGGTTTTCATGGGTTATTCCCCGCTACAGTCTTGCGCGATGGGTGCGCGGCGGCGGCATCGGATATTGCGGCGCGTGGCTGCATTGGTAGTTTTCCCAATGGGTTTTGCCCGGATGCTGCGGGCATAGGCAGGACATGGACATGGGCGGCGACATCGTCGAAAAACTTGCCGCGCGCTTCATCGGCAGCGACCTCGATCGCGCACAGTTTCTGCTCGATCCGGACGGCACGATCCGCAGCTGGAACCCTGGCGCTCAGATCCTGCTCGGTTATGAAGCCAAGGTTGCAGTGGGACAGCCGGTGGCGATACTTTATTCGGCGGCTGATGCCGCGGCTAGCAAGCCGCGCGACGATCTCGACCGCGCCGTCACCTATGGCCGCTATGCCGAGGAAGGCTGGCGGCGGCGGCAGGATTCGACCGAATTCGCCGCCGATGCGCGCATCATCGCACTGCGTGACGAAGGCGGGGCGCTGCTCGGTTTCGGCGGGACGATCGAGGACATCACCGATCGCAAGGCGGCAGCCGGGGCGGTGGCGCGCAGCGAACTGCATTTGCGATCGATCCTTGCCACCGTGCCCGACGCGATGATCGTGATCGACGACCGCGGCCAGATTCTGTCGTTCAGTGCGGCCGCCGAACGGCTGTTCGGCTATACCGAAGCGGAGGTGGTCGGACGCAATATCGGCATGATGATGCCGGATGGCGATCGGCACCGGCACGACGACTATATCAGCCAATATTGCCGAACCGGTGTGCGCCGGATCATCGGGATCGGCAGGATTGTGGTCGGCAAGCGGCGCGATGGAAGTGAGTTTCCGATGGAACTTGCGGTCGGAGAAACACGCAGCGCCGGACACCGCATCTTCACCGGATTCATCCGCGACCTGTCCGAACGCCAGCGCGCCGAACTGCAGATGAAGGAACTACAGTCCGAACTGGTCCATGTGTCGCGCGTGTCCGCGATGGGCACGATGGCATCGACACTGGCGCATGAACTCAATCAGCCACTGACCGCGATTGCCAATTACATGGAGGCCGCACGCGACCTGATCGCGGCGGGCGAGCCGGATCTGGAAATGCTGGGCGAGGCAGTCACGGAATCGGCCGCCGAGGCATTGCGTGCCGGCAATATCGTCCGGCGCCTGCGCGAATTCGTTGCGCGCGGGGAAGTCGAGAAACGTGTCGAGTCACTGCCGCAGATGATCGACGAAGCGACACGGCTGGCGATGACTGGCGCACGCGAGCGGGGTGTGCGCGGGCTCAAGGACCTCGACCCCGATGCGCAGCATGCGCTGGTCGACCGGGTCCAGATCCAGCAGGTGCTGGTCAACCTTATCCGCAACGCGGTCGAGGCGCTTGAGGGCATGCCGGTGCGCGACGTTACCATCGCCACGCGCGTGCAGGGCGACGGCATGATCCGGGTCGAGGTCAGCGACACCGGCCCGGGTATCGACCCTGTGATCCGCCCGCGCCTGTTCGACGCATTCAATACCAGCAAGCCTGATGGGCTGGGCCTCGGGCTGTCCATCTGCCGAACGATCATCGAGGCGCATGGCGGGCGGATCGACGCCGATCCCCGGCCTGGCGGCGGGACCACCCTGTGGTTCACCATTCCCAATGCGGAGACCAAAGAATGAGCGACAAGCCGCTGATCCATCTGATCGACGACGAAGATGCGGTGCGCCGTTCGGCCAGCTTCCTGCTCAAGACGTCGGGCTATGACGTGCGCGTCTATCCTTCGGGCGTGGCGTTTCTCAAGGAGGCACGGCACCCCGATCCGGGCTGTATCCTGCTCGATATCCGCATGCCCGAGATGGACGGGCTGGAGGTCCAGCGCGAGCTGAATGCGCGGGGCATCGCGCTGCCGGTGATCGTGCTGACCGGCCATGGCGACGTCGCGACTGCGGTCACGGCGATGAAGCAGGGGGCGCTCGATTTCCTGGAGAAGCCATTCGAGAAGGCGCTGCTGCTCGCCGCGCTCGATCGCGGGTTCGAACGGCTGGGGCGGGCGGAAACCGCCGAGGTCGCGGGGCAGGAGGCAGCCGTACGAATCGCAGCGCTCACCCCACGTGAACGCGACGTGCTGCGCGGACTGGTCGCGGGCCATCCGAACAAGACGATTGCCTATGATCTCGGCATCTCGCCGCGCACGGTGGAGGTGCACCGCGCCAATGTGATGACCAAGCTGGAGGTACGCAGCCTGTCGGAAGCGCTGCGCATCGCCTTTGCTGCCGGGCTTCACGCCGCCGACTAAGGATATTTCCGGAAGGCGGGGCCGCGCACGTTCGGCGATGATGGCGCGTGATGGATCAGCCTGCCACCATTCCCGCTGCCGCCGACGCCGACGATCCGGCGCTGACCATTGCGCTGGTGGATCCGGACGATGGTTCGCGGCGTGCACTGCATCTGGTGCTGTCGGGTCAGCGGCACCGCGTGCGATCCTATGACAGTGACCGCGCGCTCGCCGATGATGCCAAGGCAGCCGAGGCCGACTGGCTGATCATCTCCGTCCGGGCCGGGTCGGACAGCCTTGCCGCAGTCGAGCGGTTGCGTGACCGCGGGTGGTGCGGGCGGCTGGCGGTGATCTCCGAACCGGGCGCGATGCCGTCCCGGGATGGCGCGATGATTGGCGTGCGCGACCTGATCCTTACGCATCCAGTGGCGCCGCATGCGTGGCGGATCGGACTTTCGGGCTGAGCGCGATGGCATACAAGCCCCGGTTTTCGGGGATTCTGCACCATAATCGGCATCGCCCTTGCCCCCGGCACCCGCATTGCTATAGACGCGCCCGACCTGCGGTGTCCTGAATGCGGGCGTGGCGGAACTGGTAGACGCGCTGGATTTAGGTTCCAGTATCGCAAGATGTGGGGGTTCGAGTCCCTTCGCCCGCACCAGTCCGTCGCCCGGCGCAAGGGGACGCCGCGAATCCGATTCCACTTCCAGAGCAGGAAGCCCGATAGAATGCAGACCGTCGAGACGTTGAACGAAGGCCTCAAGCGCGCCTATACCCTCAAGATCACCGCAGCGGATATCGACAGCCGTGTCGACGCCGAGGTGAAGCGCGTTGCCCCGCAGATCCGCATGCCCGGCTTCCGCCCCGGCAAGGTGCCGACCAACCTGGTCCGCAAGATGCATGGTGAGGCGCTGACCCAGGACGCGCTCAACACGACGATCCAGGAAGGCGTGCAGAAGCTGATCGCCGACCACAAGCTGCGTCCCGCGATGCAGCCGTCGGTCAGCCTTGAAGGCGATTTCAAACCCGGCAGCGATGCCGAGGTGAAGGTTGAGCTGGAAGTCCTGCCCGACGTTCCGACCCCGTCGATCGAAGGCCTGAAGCTCGAGCGCCTGATCGTCCCCGTCAGCGATGAGGCGGTCGATGCGCAGATCATGCAGATCGCCGGCCAGCAAAAGGCGTGGGAAGATGCCAAGCCCAGCTACAAGGCCAAGCAGGGCGACCAGGTCACGATGGACTTTGTCGGCAAGGTCGACGGCGTCGCATTCGACGGCGGCACCGGTGAGGGCATGGCGATCGAAATCGGCTCGGGCCGTCTGATCCCGGGCTTCGAAGATCAGATCGTCGGCGTGAAGACTGGCGATGAAAAGCAGATCGAAGTGACCTTCCCCGAGGATTATGGCGTCGACACGCTGGCCGGCAAGCCCGCGACCTTCGACCTCAAGATCACTGCGGTGAAGACCGCCGGCGAAGTGAAGGTCGATGAAGACCTTGCCAAGAATCTGGGTCTTGAGAGCCTCGATCAGCTGCGCGGCATTCTGCGCGGCCAGATGGAGAATGAGACGGGCGGCCTGACCCGCACCTACATGAAGCGCAAGCTGCTCGATCAGCTCGCCGCCGGCCACGACTTCCCGGTCCCGCCGTCGATGGTCGAAGCCGAGTTCCAGCAAATCTGGGCACAGCTTCAGCAGGAAGCTGCCCATGAAGCGGATCCCGAAGCCGCCAAGGCCGAGCTGGAGAGTGAAAAGGGCGATTATCGCGCGATCGCCGAGCGCCGCGTGCGTCTTGGCCTGCTGTTGTCGGAAATCGGTCAGGCAAATGGCGTCGAAGTGACCCAGGCGGAAATGAACCGCCTGATCGCCCAGGCGGCACAGCAATACCGTCCGGAAGACCAGCAGCGTTTCTTCCAGTACATCCAGCAGGAGCCGATGGCCGCCGCCCAGCTGCGCGCGCCGCTCTATGAGGACAAGGTCGTCGACTTCCTGTTCGGCAAGGCCGAAGTGAGCGAGCGCGAAGTGACCCGCGAAGAGCTGGAAGCCGCAATCGAAAGCGAAGAAGGCGCGGTGCCGCACGTCCATGGCCCGGACTGCAACCACGACGAGGACCATAAGCCCGCGAAGAAGGCCAAGGCGAAGAAGGCCGAAGAGCCCGCCGCTGAAGCCGCTGCCGAAGAGGTGAAGCCGGCCAAGAAGGCCCCGGCCAAGAAGGCCGCCAAGGCCGACGACGCCGAGGCCGCGGCCGAAGCGCCGAAGAAGAAGGCTCCGGCCAAGAAGAAGGCTGCGGAGTAATCAACCGTTCGCCCTGAGCTTGTCGAATGGTTGTCTTTCTTCCACTAGTGGAGAAGGCAGGGCTTCGACAGGCTCAGCCTGAACGGAGTTAGGGGCGATGTCCGAGACCGAACCGAACATCGCAGTCATTCTGCCCTGCTATAACGAGGAAGCCGCGATCGCGCAGACGGTCGCGGCTTTTCGCGCGGCGCTTCCGGGCGCTGCCATCTATGTCTACGACAATAACAGCAGCGACCGCACCGTCGCGGTGGCACGCGAAGCCGGTGCGATCGTGCGGACCGAGCGGATGCAGGGCAAGGGCAATGTCGTCCGCCGCATGTTCGCCGATGTCGATGCCGACATCTATGTGATGGCCGATGGCGACGCGACATATGACGCCGCCGCCGCGCCCGCGATGATCGCCAAGATGCGCGACGAAGGGCTCGACATGGTGGTTGGCACCCGCGTGCATGAGGCAGCGGACGCCTACCGCCGCGGTCATGTGCTGGGCAACCGCGCGATGACCGGCCTGCTCGCACAATTGTTCGGGCGCAGCTTCACCGACATTTTTTCAGGCTATCGCGTGTTTTCGCGTCGATTCGTGAAGAGCTTCCCGGTCCTGTCTGCGGGCTTCGAGATCGAGACCGAGATCAGCGTCCATGCGCTTGAGCTCAAGATGCCGGTAGGGGAGGTGGAGACCCGCTATCTCGCCCGGCCCGAGGGTTCGGCATCGAAGCTGTCCACCTATCGCGACGGTGCGCGGATCGCGCGGACCATCCTGACGCTCTACCGGATCGAAAAGCCGATGCTGTTCTTTGGCTGGGTCGCGTTGGCGCTGGCCGTGCTGGCGGTGGTGCTCGCGGTTCCGCTTGTGATGACCTATCTCGAAACCGGGCTGGTGCCGCGATTCCCGACCGCGATTCTGGCGACGGGCCTTGTGATCCTCGCCGCACTCAGCAGTTTTGCAGGACTGATCCTCGACACTGTGGTGCGGGGGCGGCGGGAAGTACGGCGGCTCGCCTATCTGGCACAACCCGCCCCGGCAAATCTTTAAGCGGCCAGCCTTTCAAGGCTGATGCCGAGCTCGTCGATCAGGAACTCTTCAACCGCCGCCACGATCATACCGCGCGTTTCGCTGTCCGGCGCTTCAACCCATCCGGCAATGCGAAGCGCGCCGGGGACCGGAGCGACTTTCCAGCGCACGGCGTCCTCAACCACCATGATTTCACCATCAACGTAGCGATGCGCGATATCGAGTGCATGTAACCGGCGTGAGAGGCGGGCGACTGCTTCGGCCGATTCGATGCCGTTCCAGGCCGCAAAAGCGAAATCGAACGGATCGCGGGCGGCGGCTGGTTCGGCAACGCGGCGGGCGGGTTGCGGAACGATCATGCTGGACGGGCCGGTGCGAAGCAGCAGCGGGGCAAACATCGTCACGACAATTGCAGTAAGCGGGAACAGTGCGATCGCGATGACCATGCCGATGCCGAATGTCGCATCGTTGAACCCGCCTGCGCCGAACAGCGGCCACAGCCCTACGGCTGCAAAGGCCACGTAAAGCAGGGCAAAGACGAGAATGGTGCGCGTATCCTGGCGCATCGGCGCCCCTTTCGACTCCCGGTTTGACCATATTGTCGCACCGATGCGTTCAGAAATCGTTGCGTTGCCCCTCCGTGAACACCGAAAGTCGCCATCTGCCACTCCGCTCATCCGCGTTCGCGCTCTTCCCCCCTTGCGCCGCGTCGCGCGAGCGCCGATGTAGCTGCCTGGGCAAAAACAGATTTGACGAGAACATCCCACATGCACCCCCTTGCCGGTCTCCTGACCCCCGAAGGCTTTACGCGCGATCCCATCACCAACGCGCTCGTTCCCATCGTCATCGAACAGTCGAGCCGTGGTGAGCGCAGCTTCGACATCTATTCGCGCCTGCTGCGCGAGCGGATCATCTTCGTGGTCGGCCAGGTCGAGGATCACATGGCCTCGCTGATCACCGCCCAGCTGCTCTTCCTCGAGTCGGAGAACCCGAAGAAGGACATCTGGATGTACATCAACTCGCCGGGTGGCGTGGTGACCGCCGGCATGGCGATCCACGATACCATGCAGTATATCCGTCCCCGCGTCGGCACGGTGTGCATCGGTCAGGCCGCGTCGATGGGCAGCTTCCTGCTCGCTGCGGGTGAGCCGGGGCTTCGCGTCGCGCTGACCAACGCGCGCATCATGATCCACCAGCCGTCGGGCGGTGCACAGGGCATGGCGTCGGACATCGAGATCCAGGCCAAGGAAATCCTGCGCATCAAGCGCCGGATGAACGACCTGTACGTCAAGTACACCGGCAAGCCGCTCGAGGATATCGAGCGCGCGATGGACCGCGACACCTTCCTCGAGGCCGATGAGGCCAAGGCGTTCGGTCTGGTCGACGAAGTGTATGAAAAGCGCCCCCAGCCGGCTGACAGCGAAGGTTCTGCGTCTTAATCTGACGCTCACCTTCCCCGGTTATGGGGCGAATTTGAGTTGCCGGGCATGGTCCCGGCGGTAGGATGCCGGGTCGCGCGTTCGGCCCGGCACGCAAAGGAAGACTGAATGACGAAGCTAAGCGGCGGCGATTCGAAAAGCACGCTCTACTGCTCGTTCTGCGGCAAGTCGCAGCATGAGGTGCGCAAGCTGATCGCCGGACCGACCGTGTTCATCTGCGACGAGTGCGTCGAGCTCTGCAACGACATCATTCGCGAAGAGACCAAGTCGGCACTCGTCAGCAAGAAGGACGGTGGCGTGCCCACGCCGCAGGAAATCTGCGACGTGCTGGACGATTATGTCATCGGCCAGAAGCAGGCGAAGCGCGTCCTGTCGGTCGCCGTGCACAACCATTACAAGCGGTTGAACCACGGCGCGAAGGGCGCGGATGTCGAACTGGCCAAGTCCAACATCCTGCTCGTCGGCCCGACCGGCTGCGGCAAGACGCTGCTGGCACAGACGCTCGCCCGCATCCTCGACGTGCCGTTCACCATGGCCGATGCTACGACGCTGACCGAAGCCGGCTATGTCGGTGAGGACGTCGAGAACATCATCCTCAAGCTGCTCCAGGCGTCAGACTATAATGTCGAGCGGGCGCAGCGCGGCATCGTCTATATCGACGAGATCGACAAGATCAGCCGCAAGGCCGAAAACCCGTCGATCACGCGCGACGTGTCGGGCGAAGGCGTGCAGCAGGCGCTGCTCAAGCTGATGGAAGGCACCACCGCCAGCGTTCCGCCGCAGGGCGGGCGCAAGCATCCGCAGCAGGAGTTCCTGCAGGTCGACACGACCAACATCCTGTTCATCTGCGGCGGCGCGTTCAGCGGTCTCGAAAAGATCATTGGCGACCGCCTGCAGGGCAAGTCGATCGGGTTCGGT
Organism: uncultured Stakelama sp.; assembly: GCA_964393565.1. Taxonomy (GTDB): domain Bacteria; phylum Pseudomonadota; class Alphaproteobacteria; order Sphingomonadales; family Sphingomonadaceae; genus Sphingomonas. The sequence continues at coordinate 39,739 of CAYMUJ010000002.1, forward strand.
GCCTATGTCGCCGCGCCGGAAGAGCGCCGCACCGGTGAGACGCTGCGCCAGACCGAGCCGGAAGATCTGCTCAAGTTCGGCCTGATCCCCGAATTCGTCGGTCGCCTGCCGGTGGTTGCGACGCTCGAGGATCTCGACGTCGATGCACTGATCAAAATCCTGACCGAGCCGAAGAACGCGCTGGTCAAACAGTATCAGAAGCTGTTCGACATGGAGAATGTGAAGCTCTCCTTCACCGACGATGCGCTGGTTTCGGTTTCGAAGAAGGCGATCGAACGCAAGACCGGCGCGCGCGGCCTTCGCTCGATCCTCGAAGGCATCCTGCTCGACACGATGTTCGACCTGCCCGGCATGGACGGGGTGGACGAAGTGATGATCGACAAGGATGTCGTTGCCGGCACCAAGGAGCCGGTTCGCGTCTATTCGGCCGAAAAGAAGAAGGCTGGCGACGCCGCCTGATCTCCATCGCGATCCATCGATTAAGCGGGCGTCGGGCAACCGGCGCCCGTTTTCGTTGATTACAATGGTTCGGATCAAACCGCGACGATTGCTGCGATGACGCGCTGGGGTTGGGCTCAGCGAATTTGGGCACGTGCCTGCATCGCCTCAATTGCTTGCGAGCGGCGCAGTACGCGCGCCATCGGGTCGATCACGACATGCGCGCCCGCCGGCACCGCGATCGTCGCCCGGCCGCCTTCCATCGCCACGCGCTGCACCACGCCATCGACCTGCACCTCGACCGGGAGCGGGAAGGGGGCGTTGCGCGGGGTCTTCCATTCCAGTGACAGCTGGTCGCCCGTGCGGGTTTCGATCAGTTCGGGCAGCACGGCGGAGCGGAGATAGACATCGTAGAACCAGCTGAGGTCGCGCCCGGCGGCCTGGCTCATCAACGCCTCGAACTCCGGCGTGGTGGCAAAGCGCGGCTTGAAATTGCCCGGCTTCGGATCGGGGCGGCCATAGACCAACCGCCGGGTTGCATCGAAAAACGCCTTGTCGCCGATCAGGTAGCGCAGCGTGTGCAGCACCCATGCGCCCTTGTAGTAGATATCCTGTCCCGGCCCGCCCTTTTCGAGCTGATACACTTCGTCCGAGGTGCGCGAGCGACCCGATACCAGGGGCTGGCGGTTGAGGATGTTCCTGCGCTGCTCCGCCATCATCGCGGCATAGCGGGCCTCACCCTCGCGCCACTGGCCGTAGAGCGGCTGCATGTACTGGCCATAACCCTCATGCAGCCAGAAATCGTCCCAGTCGGCGGCGGTCAGCTGGTTGCCGAACCATTCATGCGCCAGCTCATGGTGGAACAGCCAGTCGAACCCGGTCTCGTCCTTCTTATAGTCGTTGCCGTAGGCGTTGACCGTCTGATGCTCCATGCCGAGATGCGGCGTCTCGACCACGCCCAGCTTTTCATGCGCGAAGGGGAAGGGGCCGATCATCGTCTCGTAGAAATCGAGCGTCGGTGCGAATTCGGCGAACAACCCGGCGGCCTGCTTGTCCTTGCCGGTCAGGTGCCACAGGTGCAGCGGTACGGTGTTCCCGAACTTGCTGGCGTACGTGCCTTTGATCTCGCGATACGGGCCGATGTTGATCGCGACGAGATAGGGGTTGATGTTCTTCGCAACCCAGGTCCAGCGCGCCCCGCCCCCCGCCAGCGTCTCGACCGACAGCAGCCTGCCATTGCCGATCGCGGCCTCGCCGCCGGTGGTGATCGCCATGCGGATCGCTTTCACCTCACCCGCCGGGAAGTCGAGGCACGGCCAGAACAGGTCGCACCCATAGCCCTGAGCCGTGGTCGCCACCCATGGCTTGCCCTGCCAGCTCGACCAGACGAAGCCGTCATCCCATGGTGCATTGACCGCCTCGTGCGGTCGTCCGGCATAGGCGATGCGCGCGATGACATTGCCTCCGGCTTCGACCGGTTTTGGCAGGTCGATGGTCAGGCGCCCTTCGGGATTGCGCCAGCTGCCGGACGCGAGGGCCTTGCCGTCGATCTCCACTGCCGAGACATGGAAATTCTTGTCGAGATCGATCAGCAGCCGTGTCTGCCGCGCGCTGGTGGTCAGCGTCAGCGTTGCGGTCCCGGCCAGATATCTGCGCGACGGATCCACATGCAGGTCCAGATCGACATACTCCAACCGCAGTGCAGCGCGCTCGGCTTCGACCGGTCCGCCGGAGCGTTCGGTCAGCGCAGTGATCGGCGGTTCACCCTTCTGTGCCCATGCGGCGGGGCTCGGCGCGGTCAGCGCCAGCATCGCGACAAACACTGCATTGATGCCGCGCATTCGATCCCCATATAATCGTCTGATTCTGTCCCAAGCGGGCAGCACCGGAGTGTTCATGAAGTCTTCCTATCCAGTCCTGCCACTGCGTGACATCGTCGTGTTCCCGCACATGATCGTGCCGCTGTTCGTCGGGCGCGACAAGTCGGTCGCCGCCCTTGAGGCCGCGATGGCCGCCGACAAGGAGATCTTCCTCGTCGCCCAGCTCGATCCCGCCAATGACGATCCCGGTCGCGACGACCTGTATGATATCGGCGTTTCGGCCGAGGTGATGCAGTTGCTCAAGCTGCCTGACGGCACCGTGCGCGTTCTGGTCGCGGGCAAACAGCGCGGCAGGCTTGAGACGGTGGCGGAACAGGACGGTTATCTTACCGCGACCGTCAGCCCGGTTGCCGAGAAGGAGGCGACCGGCAAGGAGACGCAGGCGCTGATGCGCTCGGTCGTCGAGCAGTTCGAGAATTACGCCAAGCTCAACCGCAAGTTGCCGGCCGAGACCGCCGTCCAGCTCGGCGAGATCGAGGAAGCATCGCGCCTTGCCGACGCAGTCGCGGGCAATATCGCGGTCAAGGTCGCCGAAAAGCAGAGTCTGCTGGTCGAGGACGATCCCCAGAAGCGCCTAGAAATGGTGTTCGCCTTCATGGAGGGCGAACTCGGCGTGCTGCAGGTCGAGAAGAAGATCCGTTCGCGCGTGAAGCGCCAGATGGAGAAGACCCAGCGCGAATATTATCTCAACGAACAGCTCAAGGCGATCCAGCGCGAGCTGGGCAATGAGGGCGAGGAAGGCGAAGGCGACGAGATCGCCGAGCTGACCCAGAAGATCGCGACGCTCAAGCTGTCCAAGGAGGCGCGCGGCAAGGCACAGGCGGAGCTGAAGAAGCTCAAGACCATGGCGCCGATGAGCGCCGAGGCGACGGTTGTGCGCAACTATCTCGACGTGCTGCTGGGCCTGCCCTGGGGCAAGAAGTCGAAGCTGAAAAAGGATCTGGTCGAGGCCGAAGCCGTGCTCGACGCGGATCACTATGGCCTGGAGAAGGTCAAGGACCGCATCATCGAATATCTCGCGGTGCAGGCGCGGACCAACAAGCTGAAGGGGCCGATCCTGTGCCTCGTCGGCCCTCCGGGCGTCGGCAAGACCAGCCTGGGCAAGTCGATCGCCAAGGCGACCGGGCGCGAGTTCATCCGCCAGTCGCTGGGCGGCGTGCGCGACGAGGCCGAGATTCGCGGCCATCGCCGTACCTATATCGGATCGCTGCCGGGCAAGATCGTCACCAACCTGAAAAAGGCCGGGACCAGCAACCCGCTGTTCCTGCTCGATGAGATCGACAAGCTCGGCCAGGATTTCCGCGGCGATCCGGCATCGGCGCTGCTCGAGGTGCTCGACCCCGAACAGAACAGCAAGTTCAACGACCATTATCTGGAGATCGACGTCGATCTGTCGGACATCATGTTCGTGACGACGGCCAACTCGCTCAACCTGCCCCAGCCGCTGCTCGACCGCATGGAGATCATCCGGCTCGAGGGCTATACCGAGGATGAGAAGGTCGAGATTGCCAAGGGCCATCTGATCGCCAAGCAGATCGACGCGCACGGCCTGAAAGCCGGCGAGTTCGAGCTGACCGAGGCGGGCCTGCGCGACCTGATCCGCTATTATACCCGCGAGGCCGGCGTGCGAACGCTGGAGCGTGAGGTCGCGAAGCTCGCGCGCAAGGCGCTGCGCCGCATCCTGGAGGGCAAGGTCGAGAGCGTCGTGGTGACGCCCGAGAACCTTCACGAGTTTGCTGGCGTGCGGAAGTATCGCTTCGGCATCGGCGAGGAAGAGCATCAGATCGGCGCCGTCACCGGCCTGGCCTGGACCGAGGTGGGCGGCGAGTTGCTCACGATCGAAAGCGTGACCGTGCCCGGCAAGGGCGGAATCCGCACCACCGGCAAGCTGGGCGACGTGATGAAGGAGAGCGTCGAAACCGCGTTCAGCTTCATCCGCGCGCGCAGCCCGAGCTATGGCATCAAGCCGAGCATCTTTGCGCGCAAGGACATCCATGTGCATCTGCCCGAGGGCGCGGTGCCCAAGGATGGGCCGTCGGCGGGCATCGGCCTCGTCACCTCGATCGTGTCGACCCTGACCGGGGTTCCGGTACGCAAGGACGTGGCAATGACCGGCGAAGTCACGCTGCGCGGGCGCGTGCTGCCGATCGGCGGGCTCAAGGAAAAGCTGCTCGCGGCACTGCGCGGCGGGATCACCACCGTGCTGATCCCGCAGGAGAATGAGAAGGATCTGGCGGAGATTCCGGCGAATATCCGCGAGGGGTTAAAGATCGTGCCGGTGGCGCATGTCGATGAAGTGCTGAAGCTGGCGCTCACCGGCGCGCTGACTGCGATCGACTGGACCGAAGCAGACGAACTGGCGGTTGTGCCGCCGGCCGCGACGCCCGATCCGCTGCGTCATTGATGGCTGGGCACGGGGAAAGTCACTTTTTCCCGTGCTTTCCCCGTATTTATACCGCTTTCTGCTTTACAGCGGCGCGAGGACAGGTTTTCCTGTAGCTTCGGCGTTGTGATGCCGGCCTGGTGCTTTGGTGCCTGCCGATCGCATTTGTCGCCAAACAGGAAAAGCAGGGGTTTAAAGGGCATGAACAAGCAGGAACTGATTGCCACGGTCGCTGACACCGCTGGCCTTGGCAAGGGTGACGCAAGCAAGGCGGTTGAGGCCGTGTTCGACGCGGTCACGGCGGCGCTCAAAAAGGGCGATGAAGTGCGGCTGGTCGGTTTCGGTACTTTTTCGGTCTCGAAGCGCAAGGCATCGACCGGACGTAACCCGCGCACCGGTGAACCGATGACGATCAAGGCATCGTCGCAGCCGAAGTTCAAGGCTGGCAAGGGCCTGAAGGACGCGGTCAACTAAACGCACCAGCCGCAAAGGGTGGGGAAGGGGCTGGACAAGCCTCAACTGCTTCTCTAGGGGCATCGCTCCGCCGGGCGGTCCATTCGGACAGCTCCCGGCACCGAGCTTCGCCGGCCCCGCTCCGGCACAGGGTTCGGGCGCGTAGCTCAGTGGTAGAGCACTGTGTTCACACCGCAGGGGTCGCTGGTTCAATCCCAGCCGCGCCCACCATTATCCAAGGCCCGTCGGCATTGCCGGCGGGCCTTTTGCATTTCCGCCCTGCGCTGCTGACGCGCGCCAGGCGCTGAGGTGCCGTGTCACCGGACGATCTCCCGTTTCCGGCTCCCCTTTCCGGCTATGATACGCAGCAGCGTGTAACGCAGCTGTAACGCGATTCACAAAAACGTCATCACAACGTCACCAATTCTTCTTCCAAATCCCATCCCACCGTCACGCACGCCGCCTAGCGCGACGCCTGTGATCGGCGGGGGGAATGTTCCGAGTCGGTCCAGGGCGCTCGCCCATCATCCTGAACACCGGGATCGACCGGAACGGAGAATTTCATGGCCGACTTCAAGCGTATCAGCCTTATCCTGATGACAGGCGTCGCAGGCGCCACGCTCGCCGCTTGCGACGGCGCATCCAGCGTCGCCTCGCCCGGCGAAGGCGTGATTGTTGCCCCGACGCCGGCACCGTCGCCAACGCCTAGCCCGACGCCGACCCCGACCCCGGGCACACCCGCGGCCAGCTGTCCGTCGGGCTTCACCGATGCCGGTGTCGTCGGCAACTTCCGCGGCTGCCGCATCCCTTCGCTCATCACCACTGCCGTCACGCTCCAGAAGCTGCCGGGCGTGGCTTATGAGATCAACGGCCGCGTCGATGTCGGCGTTGATCGTGGCGGTGCCGGAACTGGCGGTACGGCGGCGACCCTGACGGTTCAGCCGGGCGTGATCGTCTATGCGAACACGACCAACTCGGATAACGACTTCCTGGTCGTCAACCGTGGTTCGACAATCAACGCGGACGGTTCGGCGACCCAGCCGATCATCTTCACCGCACAGCAGAACCTGACCGGCGGCGTGACCGACGAATCGCAGGGCCTGTGGGGCGGCATCATCCTCGCCGGCCGCGCGCCGATCTCGAACTGCAACCTGTCGGGCGTGACCGGCGGTTCGGTGAACTGCGAGAACGTCGTCGAAGGCACCGGCAACGCACTGTATGGCGGCGCGACCCCTGGCGACAATTCGGGTGTGCTCCGCTACGTTCAGGTTCGCTATTCGGGCACCGTGATCAGCCCGAACAACGAACTTCAGGGCATCACCACCGGCGGCGTCGGCAGCGGCACCCGCATCGAATATGTCCAGATCCACAACAGCTCGGACGACGGCATCGAAATCTTCGGCGGCACGCACAACGGCCGTTACTGGGTTGTCACCGGCGCTGATGACGACAGCATCGACAGTGATGTGGGTTGGAAGGGCTTCATCCAGTTCGCGATCGCGATCCAGAAGCCGAACAACACGACCAGCGACAATTATGTGATGGAGATCGACTCCAACAACAATGAAGACGCGCTGCCGCGCCAGAATGGCCGCATCGCGAACTTCACCTTCGTCCATACGTCGAGCGCAACCAATGCCGGCCTGCGTCTGCGCGGCGGTGCCGACTTCACCTTCGTCAACGGCATCATCGTGTCGGGCCGTCCGTGCCTCAACATCGTTGCCGGCACCGCCGACAAGTCAACGATCCGTGCGGCTGACGCGACGCTGGACGAACAGGGGCCGCCGGTGTTCCGTTCGAACTACTTTGCCTGCACCGGCACGCTGACCACCGAAACCGCGGTCAACAGCGTGACCGTGACCAATGCCGAGCAGGAAGCGCTGGTCGACGCGGGCACCAACAACGTCAAAACGGGCACTGCCGCCAATGCGCTGACCTCGGGCTATCTGCCGGGCACCGGCGCGACGGGCGTGACCGCGTACAACGCAGCGTTGCTCAACCCGTCGGGCAGCTCATTCCTTGTTACCACCAGCTATATCGGCGCGATCAATGGCCCGACCGACACCTGGTATCAGGGTTGGACCTGCAACTCGAACCGCGCGAACTTCGGCGCGGCAGGCACCGCCTGCACCACTGTCCCGATCACCTGATCCCAGCCTGATCGACACCCGGAACCGGCGGAAAAGGGGCCGCCGGTTCCGGTTCTCCCTTTGCGGGAACGGCCTCTGAAAAACGGACTTCCAAAGATGAAAACCAGCACCGCATTCGGCAGTCTGCTGCTTCTGACTTCGCACCTTGTCGCGCCACAGGCGCTGGCCCAGGCAGCGCAGGACACCACGGCTGATGCCGCCGCGCCACAGGAGGCCGCAGCCCCGCAGACCGCCGATCAAGATGTCGAAATCTCCGCGCCCGGCGCCGCCGACACCAGCGAAGAGATCGTCGTCGTCGGTCGCAACATTCCGAACGTGATCAAGGCAACGCCACAGGTCGTGTCGGTTCTGTCGAGCGCGGATATCGCGCGCTCGGGCGAAGGCGATATCGCCGGCGCCCTGACGCGCGTCACCGGCCTCAGCGTTGTCGGCAATGGCTTCGTCTTTGTCCGCGGCCTTGGCGACCGCTACTCCTCGTCGCTGCTCAACGGCCTGCCGTTGCCGAGCCCCGAGCCGCTGCGCCGCGTCGTGCCGCTCGACCTGTTCCCGACCAACATCGTCGGTTCGGCACTCGTGCAAAAGAGCTATTCGGCCAACTATCCCGGCGAGTTCGGCGGCGGTGCGATCAACATCACCACCCGCGCTGCGCCGCGTGAGGGATTCTTCGAACTTGAAGGATCGATCGGGTTCGACACCGCAACCTCCAGCGAGCTTGGCTACACCTATGACGGCGGCAGCTTCGACGTCTTCGGTTATGATGATGGAACGCGCAGCGTGCCGAATTTCATCCGGGCTGCCGGTGCCGATGGCACTTCGATCACCGACGCGGCGCAGCTGATGCAACTGTCGAACGGCTCCACAACATTGGTGTTCGAGAACGCGCACATTCCTGCCAACTGGTCGCTGGGCACCAGCTTTGCCAAGACATTCGACACCGGCGGTGTTCGCATCGGGCTGATCGGCGCCGGGGGACTGTCGAACAGCTGGCAGACCCGCGCGCAGAGGCAGCAGGTCGCGGTCGGCGCTGATGGTGGTCTTGCCAGTGACGGGCGTCAGGTGACGACCGACAACCGCATCATCGCCAACGGCCTGCTCGGCATCGGCATCGAAACCGGCGAACATCTGATCCGCTTCACCAACGTCTATATTCACGATACGCTGAAGCAAGCGATCATTGGCCAGTTCGACGAAGAGAATTTCGGTATTCCCGGCTCGTTCGGCGTGCCGACCTTCGCGACCCAGAACACCAACTGGTTCGAACGCCAGCTGTTCACCAGCCAGGTTGTTGCGGAACTGGACTTCGGTTCGCTCGACCTCGACCTGCGCGGCGCCTATGCCAATACCCGGCGCAAGGCGCCCTATGAGCGGGCCTTCCGCTATATCTACAACGACACGATCGGCGACTATATCAACACGCTCAACAGCCCGAGCGGCGCAACCATCGCGTTCAGTGACCTCAATGAGGATCTGTGGACCGGTGCGGCCGACGTCGCGTACGAGCTGGATACGGTCCGCCCGATCACGCTGTCGGCGGGTTACGCCTATTCGGACACAGCGCGTCAGTCGTACCGCTATTTCTTCCGCTTCGTCGGGCCGAACAATGGCGCGGTGAACCAGGCGGTGGCGCAGCAGCGGCCCGATTATCTGCTGTCCGATTACAACCTTCAGACCTACGGCATCACGCTGCGCAACGAATCGACCGGTACCGGCGCTGCGGCCTATGATGCGTCGCTCAAGGTCCATGCCGGCTATGTCCAGGGTGAGGCGGAGCTGCTCGACGGCCTGCGCGTCTCGGCGGGCGTCCGCTACGAAACAGCAAAGCAGCGCGTGCTGCCGACCGGCGCGGTGGCGGGCACCAGCCTTGACAATGACTATTGGCTGCCGACCGCGACGGTGACGTGGAACTTCGCGGCGAACATGCAGCTGCGCGTCCACGGATCGAAGACGATCGCCCGCCCGCAGTTCCGCGAACTCGCCCCGCAGGTCTATCAGGACTTCGAAAGCAGCCGCCAGTTCATCGGCAATCCGCTGCTGATCGACTCGCAATTGTACAATGCCGAAGCGCGCTATGAGTGGTTCTTCGGTCGCGATCAGCGCCTGACCGCGGCGGGCTTCTTCAAGAAGATCGACAACCCGATCGAGGCGGTGGCGTTCGTCGCGGCCGGCTCGACCTCGCTGCAGACCGGCTTCTCGAACGCACCCGGCGCCAAACTGTGGGGCGGCGAGATCGAGGCGCAGAAGCACATCCCGCTCGACACGCTCGGCGGTGGTTTCTTCGATACCAAGCGGCTCGTGCTGGTCGCCAACTACACCTACACCAAGTCCAAGGTCGAAGCCGGAAACGAGCTGGTTCCGAGCCCGATCCTGGGCGCGGCCCCGGTGCAGGCGTCGCTGCTGTTCAACAATGGCGGCCCTCTGGTCGGCCAGTCGGACCATCTGGCCAACGTCCAGATCGGGTTCGAGGACACCGCCTCGCTCTCACAGCTGACCGTGTTGTTCAACTATGCAAGCGAGCGCGTCACCAATCGCGGTCCGGTGGTCGAGGGCGTCCGCCTGCCCGATATCGTCGAGAAGCCCGGCCTGACCATCGATCTGGTTGCGCGTCAGGGCTTCGAGCTGGCGGGGGCCGAGTTCGAGCTGAAGTTCGAAGCCCGCAACCTGACCAAGACGCGGTATCAGGAATATCAGACCTTCCCGAACGATGTCCGCGTCGACACCAACACCTATGATGTCGGCCGGAAGTTCTCGCTGGGCCTCAGCGCGAAGTTCTGATCGGTCCTGCTCAGCCCCTCCCCTAAAGGGGAGGGGCTTGAATGGCTTTACCCCCAGGGACGCTCCCGAAACCATTTCGTGATGACGTATTTGGTCCCTGCGCGCACCTTCATCGCATGGTGCAGCGTTGACGGGTTGGGCGTGCCGTTCGCGCGCAAATTGCTCCACGCGAGCAGCTTGCCCGGTTCGGGCTGGACCAGCTTGTCGATCGCCTTGAACCGCGTCGCGCCGCCGGCTTCGACAGCGTTCAGATAGATCATCGCCGTCCACGTCCGCTGCCCGGATACCGCGCAATATTTCTCGAAATCGACTCCGTTCGGTTCGAAATAATCGGTATGCGCCTTGAACTCCTGACCCACGGCGTAGCGCTGCCCCTGAAGCGGTTCGCCATGCGCGGGGTCGAGGCCAATAAAGTCGCAGATCATCGCGTCGAGCCGCTGTGTCGCCGCGCTGTCCGCGGGCAGGTCGCACGTCTCGCTCGTGCGGAACACATCGTCGCCATTATAGTCCGAAATCGTCGACGGCCGCCGGTCGCGGTCGATCATCGCCATCAGATCGGCACAGAAATCGGCGTCCAGAAATCCCTTGCGGATGAACAGGGTCAGTTTGGGCGTCGGAACCTTCTGGATTCCGGCGCGACCACTCAGGCGCTCGATCACGGGTTCAATGGGGAAGCCGGCAGCGGGGGAGGGGGCGATCATGCCGCGCTTTTGCCAGAAGCGCGTTCGGGCATCCAGTCACACATGTCGTCTTAAAAACGTCATCGAACCGCAGCTTCACTGTCACCCCTGCGCCATAACCCGGCAACATGGAGACCGCCGAAACCCTTGAAGACTTGCTCCACGCCGCCAGTAGGGGTGGCATTCCGGCTGTGCATCTGCTGCGCGACGGCGATCAGCTTCGCGTTCTGGTCCGCACCGTATCGGGGCTGGCGCAGGTCCGCAGCGTCGTGGCAAGTCAGGATTGGTTCGTTGCCGCCCAGTTGCTGCCCGGCGCGGTCCGCCGGGGGGATCGCATCGTCATCGACCTTACACAGCACGACTCGGTGTGCGCGGGTTTCGCCGAACTTGGCATGCCGGCATCGATGCGCAGCGCAATCGGGCGCGAAACGCACGCACCGGGCGGGGTCATTCTGATCGGGAGCGAGGATGCCGACGTGCGGCACGCGGTGATGACCGCGGCTGCTCATGCCCCCGGCGAACGCCATGTCATAACGGTGGATGGTGACCGCGCCGATCTCGACGCCGCAGCGCGGATGGACTGCGACGCGATCCTGCTGTCTGCAAGCGACGATCGCGCACTGCTGTCCGCCGCCTTTGACCATGCCCAGCGTGGTGCGCGCATCATTCTGGGTGTCGATGCGCCCGATGTCATGGCCGCAATCGCCCGGTTGCGTGCCGCGCGACTCGAACGCCATCTGCTCGCATTCGGGCTGCGCGTGGCTGTCGCTGCCCGCACCGTGCCCGGGCTGTGCCCGGTCTGTCGTCGGCCGGCACAGGCGGCGGGTTCGGATTGCGCGTTGCTGGGGGTCGATCCCGGGACCGTGATCTATCGCGCAGCGGGATGCGGAGTCTGTGATGGAACCGGTTATTCGGACGATGTCACCTTGTTCGAGACGGTCACCGTCGATCCCGGCCTGCGCCGCCTGCTTGCGGAAGGCGGCGACATCGCAATCCTTGCCCGCCACGCCTTTGTCCGCGCGCCGACACTGGCGGGATCGGCACGCGCGCTGGCGCGCGAGGGGCGAATCGCAGTTGAAGCGGCAATCGCGGCCACTCGCGCGGCTGGCGGTGGAGCGTCGATCCGGTCCCCGCATCCGCATGTGCTGATAAGGTAAGCACAGGTGCTTGACGCTCGCCGGACGCGCCGCTAAGCGCGCCACTCCACGGCGATCGTAGTTCAATTGGTTAGAGCACCGGCTTGTGATGCCGGGGGTTGCGGGTTCAAGTCCCGTCGATCGCCCCATTTCCCCTACCGCTATTTTTAGGCTGGCGCTCCGGCCTGCGTCATAATATGTCGCGCGCTCGAAATATTGTTATTCAACTGGAAGCGCCATGACTGCGGCCTGGGACCTGCCCGATTTCGATGCCCATGAGGGCGTTCACCTGATCACCGATCGGGCCAGCGGGATGCGTGCGGTCATCGCGGTCCACTCGACCAATCTCGGCCCGGCGGCGGGCGGTGTGCGCTTCTGGCACTATGCCGACGGCAATGCTGCGATTACCGACGCGCTGCGCCTGTCGCGGGGCATGAGCTTCAAGAACGCCATGGCGAACCTGCCTTTGGGCGGTGGCAAGGGCGTGGTGCTGGCGCCCGCACCCGGTGCAACGATCAGCGAGGCGCAGCTCATCGCATTCGGTGAAGCGGTCGAATCGCTCGGCGGGCGTTACGTGACCGCCGAAGATGTCGGCATGTCCGAAGAGCGGATGAAGGTCATCGCGACCCGTACCCGCCACGTTTCCGGCCTGCCCGTCGCAGGCGGGAGCGCGGGCGGCGATCCCGGCCCGTTCACCGCGCTCGGCATCTATCTCGGCGTCAAGGCGGCGGCGAAGCGTGCGCTGGGCGCCGATTCGATGGCCGGCGTGCATATCGCGGTACAGGGCGTGGGCAGCGTCGGGGGCGGCCTCGCCCGCCGGCTCGCCGCCGATGGCGCGAAGCTGACGCTGGCCGATGTCAACGCCGACAAGGCACAGGCGCTTGCCGCCGAACTGGGGGCCGACGTCGTCGCCGCCGATGCGATCGCCACGGTCGAAGCCGAAATCTTCAGCCCCAACGCGCTCGGCGCGATCCTGACCGAAGACAGCATCGCCGCACTCCAGTGCAAGGTCGTCGCGGGCGGCGCGAACAACCAGCTCGCCAAGCAGGGCGACGGCGCCCGCATCCACGCACGCGGCATCCTCTATGCGCCGGATTACGTGATCAACGCCGGCGGCATCATCAACGTCGGGCTGGAATATCTCGGCCAGGGCGACCGCGCCGAAGTCGAAGCGCGCATCGCGAAGATTCCCGACCGCCTGAATGAAGTGTGGGACGAAAGCGCCCGCACCGGCGACCCGGCGAGCGAAGTCGCCGACCGGATCGCGATGCGGCTGATCGGGCGGGGCTAGGCCGGTGGGATGAAGGCGGCGCGCGCGGCATCGACCTGCGGCCGCACGAAACACCCTTCGGCATGGTCGTTGATCAGACCCATCGCCTGCATGAACGCATAAACGGTAGTCGGCCCGACAAAGGTCCAGCCGCGCCGCTTCAGATCCTTCGACAGAGCGACCGATGCGGCCGATGTCGAGCGGCTTTGCGCGGTAATGCCCGCTTCGCCTGAAGGTTCGAACCGCCAGAAATAGGCGGCGAGCGAACCCTGTTCGGCAATCAGCGCCTGTGCCCGCCGGGCATTGTTCACTACCGCCGCGATCTTGCCGCGATGGCGGACGATCCCGACATCCTGCATCAGCCGTTCGACATCGGCGTCGCCGAACCCGGCGATCCGTTCGATCTCGAAATCGCAAAAGGCCGCGCGAAAATTCTCCCGTTTGGTCAGGATCGTCCGCCAGCTCAGCCCTGACTGAAACGCCTCCAGCGACAATTTCTCGAACAATCGCCGTTCGTCGGCGACGGGAAATCCCCATTCGCTGTCATGATAGGCGGGAAATTCGGGCGCCGCCGCACACCAGCAGCACCGTGCCAGTCCATCGTCGCCAATGATCGTCGCCATGCTCATCGGTCAAGCTTTCTGAAAGGCGAGACGCTCGTCGGTTCGCCGGGGTGTCATCGACAGAATATCCGCCGTCACCACGCCTTTGGCCACGGACGGACCGGCCGGCGGATCGTGAAGGCGATTTGCATCATTACACCCCATCAGCAATCGCGCAAACACATAACAATATAAAGATATCTTTATATCAATATTGACAGCGCCGTCTGGATGATGTTGAAACACAGCGTCGAGGTTCCCCGCTTCAGGCATGACGGCGGGGCTAAGACGGGAAGCCGGTGGTGTCCTTTGGGGCAGAATCCGGCGCTGCCCCCGCAACTGTAAGCGGAGAGTGGCGGTTCCAAACTGTGTCACTGAGCCTGTGCAAGAGGCTCGGGAAGGCCGGAACCACCGCGATGACCCGTGAGCCAGGAGACCTGCCTCCGACGCGATAATGTTCCTCGGACGGGGGTTCCTCCGGTGGAATGCGCTTGACGCAGGGCTCATGGCTATCCGCTGTCGCCCATCCATCGTGCGCGTTCTTCCTGCGGCCCTCCTGCCCGAGATTAGCAGTTAGGGTACCGATGATGACCGACAGCGCCTTCACTTTCACACTCAAGAGCATCCCGTTCGATGAAGAGTATCGGCCGGCCGACAACACGCGGATCACGACCAACTTCGCCAATCTGGCGCGAGGCGAGAGCCGGCAGGAAAATCTGCGCAACACGCTGCGTATGATCGACAACCGGTTCAACTCGCTGGCGCATTGGGACAATCCCAAGGGCGACCGCTATTCGCTCGAGCTCACCATCGTCACCGCCGAGATGAATGTCGCCGCGAACGGCAATCAGGAGGCATTCCCGCTGATCGAGATCCTCAAGACGATGATCAACGACAAGCGGACGGGCGCCCGGATGGATGGCATCGTCGGGAACAACTTCTCGTCCTACATCCGCGATTATGATTTCAGCGTGGTGCTGCCCGAGCACAGCAAGGCCCACCCAAATTCAGGCGCGCCGGAAGGGTTTGGCGACCTTCACGGCAATTTGTTCAAGCATTTCCTGAAGTCCGAAGCCTATCGTGCGACGTTCAGCAAGCCGCCGGTAATCTGCCTGAGCGTATCGACCAGCAAGACCTATCGCCGCACTGGCAACGAGCACCCGATCCTGGGTTTCGAATATGAGAATGACGAATTCTCGGCGACAGACGATTATTTCGCGAAGATGGGGATGAAGGTCCGCTACTTCATGCCGCGCAACAGCGCCGCACCCTTCGCTTTCTACCATATCGGCGATCTGCTGGCTGACTATACCAACCTTGAACTGGTCAGCACGATCGCGACCATGGACACGTTCCAGCGCATCTATCGCCCGGAAATCTACAACGCCAATTCGGTGGCAGCGGAACACTACCAGCCCAACCTGAAGTATCAGGACTATTCGCTCACCCGCATCGTCTACGACCGTGAGGAGCGCAGTCGGCTGGCGGTCGAACAGGGCCGGTTCGCCGAAGAGCGGTTCATCAAGCCCTACCGCGCCGCGCTCGAACAATGGTCGGCCAGTTTCGCCGCCTGATCCCGCTGAATTCAAAGGTATTTGTGAACATGACGATGTTGTTGCCCACGACGACTGCCGGCAGCCTGCCCAAGCCCTCCTGGCTTGCCGAACCCGAGAAACTCTGGGCCGCGTGGAAACTTGAGGGCGAAGAACTGGTCGTCGCCAGGCAGGACGCACTGCGCCTGGCGGTCGATGATCAGAAAAAGGCCGGAATCGACATCATCGGCGACGGCGAACAGACGCGCCAGCATTTCGTCACGACCTTCATCGAGCATCTTGAGGGCGTCGATTGGGAAAAGAAACAGGTGATGCGTATCCGCAACCGTTATGACGCCAGCGTGCCGTCGGTGGTGGGCGCAGTGTCGCGGCCCAAGTCTGTGTTCGTGGAAGACGCCAAATTTCTGCGCGCACAAACCGACGGGCTCATCAAGTGGACGCTGCCCGGCCCCATGACGATGATCGATACGCTGTACGACGATCACTATAAGAGCCGCGAGAGGCTTGCCTGGGAATTCGCCTGTATCCTGAACGCGGAGGCGAAGGAGCTGGAGGCCGCTGGCGTCGACATCATCCAGTTCGATGAGCCGGCATTCAACGTCTTCTTCGACGAGGCCAACGACTGGGGCATCAAGACGCTGGAACGCGCGGCGGAAGGGCTGAAGTGCGAGACTGCAATCCACATCTGCTATGGTTACGGCATCAAGGCAAACACCGACTGGAAGAAGACGCTCGGCTCCGAATGGCGCCAGTATGAGGAGACATTCCCCAATCTTCAGAAGTCGATAATCGATATCGTCAGCCTGGAATGCCAGTGCTCGCGCGTGCCGATGGACCTGATCGAACTCATCCGGGGCAAGAAAGTGATGGTGGGCGCAATCGACGTCGCCACCAACGCGATCGAGACGCCTGAGGATGTCGCGGCGACACTGCGCAGCGCGCTGCGCTTCGTCGATGCCGACAAGCTCATCCCCGCCACCAACTGCGGCATGGCGCCGCTGTCGCGCGGGGTTGCGAACGGCAAGCTGAAGGCGCTGTGCGCGGGTGCGGAGATCATCCGCAGGGAACTGGCGGCGTAAGCGAAATCGCATCCGGCGATGCCCAAACGGTATCGCCGGACGGCGTATCCGGGCGCGGTCGCGCGCCCCATACAGGACTATTTGATGAACGCCCTTCTGCGCCGCCTGCGGCTCGACCCCTATATCCTCGCGATCATGGCGATGGTCGCGCTAGCCGCGATCACTCCCGCCCGGGGGATGGGCAAGGACATACTCGACCATGTCGTGCATGCTGCGATCGCGCTGTTGTTCTTCATCTATGGCGCAAAGATTTCACGGCAGGCGATCTGGCACGGCATTACCCATTGGCGGCTGCAGAGTCTGGTCTTTGCCACCAGCTTCATCGTCTTCCCGCTGATCGGGTTTGGGCTGGTCGCGCTGGCGGAGGGCGCACTGGACAGCGGACTCGTCACCGGCCTTATGTTCCTGTGCCTTTTGCCCTCCACAGTGCAATCGTCGATCGCGCTGACCTCGATCGCGCGTGGCAATGTTCCTGCCGCGCTGTGTTGCGCGTCGTTGTCGAACCTGGCCGGGGTGGTGATCACGCCGGTGCTCGCGGCGCTGCTGCTGACCACCGGTAGCGGTGACATCTCGCTGGACGCGGTGCGCGATATCGCGCTGCAGATCCTGTTGCCCTTTGTCATCGGACAGATCGCCCGGCCGCTGGTGGGGGGCTGGTTCACCCGCCAAAAGACGCTGACGATGCTGGTCGATCGTGGTTCGATCCTGCTGGTGGTCTATTCGGCGTTCAGCGCGGGCGTGGTCGCGGGGATCTGGAGCAAGGTGTCGCCGCAGAGCATCGTGCTGGTCATCCTGCTTGATCTGCTGCTGCTGGTCATTGTTCTCGTCTTTACCACCATGGCCAGTCGGCTGGCGCGCCTGCCGGTCGAGGATGAGGTCACGATCGCGTTTTGCGGTTCGCAAAAGAGCATGGCGAGCGGCCTGCCGATGGCCAACATCATCTTTCCGGCCAGCACGGTCGGCCTGATCGTCCTGCCGCTAATGCTGTACCATCAGATGCAGCTGATGGTCTGCGCCGCGCTCGCCCGGCGCTACAACCTGCGGTCGCCTTAAATCACGATTCTGACGGGCAAAGTGGCGGAGAGGGTGGGATTCGAACCCACGGTGGGCTTGCACCCACGGCGGTTTTCAAGACCGCTGCCTTAAACCACTCGGCCACCTCTCCGCGCGGCTTGCGCCTTAGGCTGTTCGGCGTGTTTTCCGCAAGAGGGCGTGTTTTCGGGACCTAAGGGGGTTCATGCCCGCCGCGCCCTGTGGCAGAGAATGGCCATGCGTAGCTTCAAGACTTCGATGCGGCGGTTCGCCCTGATTGGTACGGCGGTCCTGGCGATCGGCGTCGGTGGTGCGCCTGCCGTGGCGCAGGATGAAGCGGGGTTCCAAGCCTATATCAACGGCCCGCTGCGCGAACAGGCGCTGCGCGAAGGGGTGAGCGCGCGGACGCTCGACGCGGTGTTGCCCTCGCTCACCTACAACCCGCGCGTGGTCGAGCTCGACCGCGACCAGCCGGGCAGTTCGACCGCGGCGATCCCCAATTTCGCACCCTATCAGGCGCGGCATGTCGACGCAGCACGGATCAATCGCGGGCGCGAAACCTATCGCCGGTTGCGATCGAAGCTGGAGCGGGTCGAGCGCGAGACGGGCGTTCCCGAATCGATCATGGTCGCGATCTTCGGGCATGAAACCAATTATGGCAGCTACACCGGCGGGTTCGATCTGCCGCGCAGCCTCGCGACGCTGGCCTATGAAGGTCGTCGCCGCAGCCTGTTTGCGGGTGAGTTCATCGCGACGATGAAGATGGTCGATCGCGGCGTCCCGCGCGAGCAGCTCAAGGGCAGCTGGGCGGGTGCGTTCGGCTATCCGCAATTCCTGCCCTCGGTCTATCTGCGCCTGGCCCGTGACGGCGACGGCGACGGCGTGGCCAATATCTGGTCGAACGAGGCGGATACGCTGGCATCGATCGCCAATTACTTCGTCGCGGCGGGCTGGCGTCCCGGTCAGCCCTGGGGCGTCGCCGTCACCGTGCCCGCGAGCCTGGATCGGGGCGCACTGACCAACCGCACCGTTCCGACCCGCTGCACCCGCGTGTTCGAGCGGCATTCGCAATGGCGCAGCATGGCCGAATGGCGCGCGCTGGGCATCGTCCCGCAATCGGGCAGCTGGCCCGCCGACCATGTTCAGGCGACGCTGCTGGAGCCGGACGGGCCGGGCAGAACTGCCTATCTGCTTACCGGCAATTACCGTGTAATCCTCGATTACAATTGTTCGAATTTCTATGCACTTTCGGTGGGGCTGCTGGCTGATGAAGTTGAGAATTAATGCAATTGCTGCCTTCGCCCTGCTCGGCGCGTGCGGTTTTGGTGGCGGCAAGGATCTTGCGGAGCTGCCGGCTGCACCCGCCGGTCCGCAGGCGGAGCTGCCACAGGAACAACGCATCGGTGATGGCGCGGCGGAGGAGGGAGCTCCCGATGCGGGGCAGGGACCACAGGGCAGTTCACGGCTGCGCCCGGGCGAGGAACGCTATGACCGTGTCGGTTATGCGGGCTATGCCGGGGAAGCGGAGGGCGTGTTTGCGCTGAGCGGGGTATTGCCGCAGGGCAGCCATGCCGAAGTGACTGCACTTGACAGTGGCAGGACCATCCTCGTCCTGATCCGCGGACAGGGTCGTGGTCTGATCGAACTGTCGGGCGGTGCTGCGCGCCAGCTGGGTGTTACCGGTAATCCACCGGTTCGCGTGCGGCGAGTCAGCGTGACCGCGCAGGATGCGACATTGCTCGCCGCTGGGCAGGCGGCACCAATGCGCGCCGACGCGCCACCTGCACTGCTCGCGGGGCTGCGCCGCCGCCTCAGCGATACGCCGCGCGAGACTGTAAACGAGCGCCCGACCCGGCCCGCCGCGCGGCCCGCAACCCGTCCAGCGATCCACCCGGCGCCACGTCCGGCACAAGCGGCCACACGCGGTCTGTTCGTACAGGTCGCTGCACTGTCCAATGCCGCGCGCGCGCGCGCGCTCGCCGAACAACTGGGCGGAACGGTGCGCCCTGGCGGCGGCGTGTACCGCGTCCAGATCGGCCCCTATCCCAATAGCAGCGCCGCTGAACGCGCGCGTGCGGATGTCGCGCGACGCGGCTATGGCGATGCCCGTATCGTTTCGATTCCCTGACCCTCGAACCCGGACCCCATGATCCCCATGAAGAAGCTGATCCTCGCCGCTACTGCCGTCTCCCTCGCGCTCGCGCCCGCAACGGCGCAGACGCCCCCGTTCGAGACGGCGGCCCCGGTCGCCTATCTTGAGGATCTGTCGTCGGGCGCGGTGCTCTATGCCAAGGACGCCGACCGCCCGATGCCGCCCGCTTCGATGGCGAAGATGATGACCGCCTATGTCGCGTTCGACCTGATCAAGCAGGGCAAGCTGAAGCTGTCCGACATGGCCGATGTCCGTCCCGAAACCTGGCAGAAATGGCATGGTCCGTCAGCGGGTTCGACCATGTTCCTGTCACCGGGTTCAAAGGTCAGCGTCGAAAATCTGCTCAATGGCATCATGGTCGTGTCCGGCAATGACGCCTGTGTCGTGCTGGCCGAACATATCGCGGGCACCGAAGCCGCGTTCGTCAATCTGATGAACCAGAAAGCGAAGGAAATCGGGCTCAAGGCAAGCCGCTTCGGCACGTCCAATGGCTGGCCGGACGAAGGGCGCACCGTGGTCACCGCACGCGACCTTGCCACGCTGGCCAAGGCGACGATCACCAACCATCCCGATCTCTACAAGCGCTTCTATTCCAAGGAGAGCTTCACCTACGGCACCACGATGGGCGGGGCGCCGATCACTCAGGCGAACCGCGATCCACTGCTGGGCCGTGTGCAGGGAGCGGACGGCCTCAAGACCGGGCACACGGAAGAGGCCGGCTATGGCTTTACCGGATCGGCGGAGCAGAATGGCCGCCGGCTCGTCATGGTGGTCGCGGGGCTCAACAGCTTCAATGCGCGCATCGAGGAATCGGTCAAGTTCATGGATTGGGGCTTCCGCGCCTGGTCGTCGCGCAAGCTGGTGACCAAGGGCCGCACGGTCGAGCAAGCCGATGTCCAGCTGGGCGATGCGTCACAGGTCGGGCTGGTCGCCCCGCGCGATCTCGCCATCGCCATCCCCTCCGGCGCCAACCCCAATCTGCGCGCGACCGTGGTCTATCAGGGGCCGATCAAGGCGCCGATCAAGGCGGGCCAGCATATCGCCGACCTCGTCGTCACCTCGCCGGGCCTGCCCGAGCAGCGGCTGCCACTGGTCGCCGCGGCCGATGTCGGCGAAGCGGGCTTCTTTGGCCGTGTCTGGGCCGGCCTGCTGTCGCTGTTCGGCGCGTGAGGGGCGTCTTCCTCAGCCTCGAAGGCGGGGAGGGCGCGGGCAAGTCGACCCAGGCCAAGCGGCTCGCCGCCGCATTGGAGGCGCGCGGCATCCATGTCGTGCTCACCCGCGAACCCGGCGGGACCGAGGGGGCGGAGGCGATCCGCGGCCTGTTGATGCAGGGCGCGGTCACCCGCTGGAGCGCGCACACTGAAACGCTGCTGTTTGCCGCCGCGCGCGCCGATCATGTCGAAAAGCTGATCCGCCCTGCGGTCGAGGCTGGCAGTTGGGTGGTGTGCGACCGCTATGTCGACTCGACCCGCGCCTATCAGGGGGCGCAGGATATCGACGACGCCGCGATCCTGGCGCTCCACGGCTTCGGGTCGCGCGGCCT
The DNA here is from genome assembly GCA_964393565.1 of uncultured Stakelama sp. Classification (GTDB taxonomy): domain Bacteria; phylum Pseudomonadota; class Alphaproteobacteria; order Sphingomonadales; family Sphingomonadaceae; genus Sphingomonas. Next base: position 60,862 of record CAYMUJ010000002.1, read on the forward strand.
GCTGCCCGACCGCACGCTCGTGCTCGACCTGCCCGATGGTGCGGGTCATGCCCGCTCGATCGAGCGTGATGGCGGGGCCGCCGATCGCTTCGGCGCGCGCGGGCCGGACTTCCACGCCGCGGTCGCCGCGCAGTTCCGCCGTATCGCCGAGGCCGAGCCCGATCGCGTGCGGCTGGTCGATGCCTCGGGCAGCATGGATGACGTCACGACGTCACTGATGGACGCGCTGACCGACCTGCTGCCATGACGTCAACCGGCCCCAATGCCGCGGCAAAGGCCGCGTTCCGCGCCGCCATGTCGAGCGGGCAGCTGCACCATGCCTGGCTGATCGCGGGTGCAGAGGGGCTGGGCAAGGCGAGCTTTGCCCGCGCCGCCGCCGCGCGGCTGCTGGCCGAAGGGGCGGGGCAGGTCGCGCCATCGGATGGCTTCGACCTTCCCGAAGACAATCCGACCCGCAAGCTGATCGAGTCCGGCGCGCACCCCGATTATCGCGAGCTGGTGCGCCTGCCCAAGGACCCCGACAAGCCGGGCGAGAATATCGCGCGGTCGATCAACATCGCCCAGATCCGCGCGCTCAACCCGATGTTCGCGACCAAGCCGAGCATGTCGAGTCGCCGCGTCATCGTGATCGACGCGATCGACGATGTCGAACGCCCGGGCGCCGCCAACGCGCTGCTCAAGAACCTGGAAGAGCCGCCGGCGGGGACGATCTTCCTGCTGGTCAGCCACTCGCCGGGACGCCTGCTCCCGACCATCCGATCGCGCTGTCGCGTGCTGCGGTTCGACCCGCTGCCCGACAGCGCGGTCGCGGCCGCCGTGCGCGCGGCGATGCCCGAAGCAAGCGCGGCGGAGGTCGAGGCGCTGGTCCGCGCGGGGCAGGGGTCGCCGGGCCGAGCACTCAGCTTCGCGGGCTTGGACCTCGCCTCGATCGACAGCGAAATGGCCGCCATCGCCGCACGCGGCGACCCCGACAACGCGATCCGCGCCCGCCTCGCCCGCACGCTCGGCACCAAGGCCGCGCAGCCGCGCTACGAGGCCTTTCTCGCCCGCGTTCCCGCCTTCGCCCTCGCCGAAGCACGCGGACGGCACGGCGCCGCGCTGGCCGAAGCGATTGCGGTGTATGAAGCCGCGTCGCAGCTCGGCCCGGTTGCGCTCGCCCAGTCACTCGATGCACAGGCGACAGTGTTCGAAATGGGCGGGATTATCGCTCGGCTGGCCAAGCGCTGACCCGATTTTTCGCGCACAAAGACACAAAGGCACAAAGCTGGCCACCGCGTTAGCGGTCTCCATCTGGCCCGTCCCGTCGGCTATCAATGAATTAGTGCTTCGCGCGCGCCCTTCGTGGCTTTGTGTCTTTGTGCGAGCATATTAGACGCGCTCCACGCTGCGATGCCCCGCGACAGCGCTTCAAACCCGCACCGCATTGTTCTAGAGCGCCCCCATGTCCGAACCTTATTACATCACCACCGCGATCCATTACCCCAACGGCAAGCCGCATATCGGTCACGCCTATGAGATGATCGCCGCCGACGCGATTGCGCGGTTCCAGCGTCAGGCCGGGCGCGACGTGCGCTTTCAGACCGGCACCGACGAGCACGGCCTGAAGATCGCCCAGACCGCGCGCGCCCGCGACCTGACCCCGCGTCAGCTTGCCGATGAAATGTCAGCTTATTTCAGCGATATGGCGCGCGATCTGAATATTTCATATGATCGCTTCATTCGCACCGTCGATCCCGATCATTACGCCGCCAGCCAGGCAATCTGGACGGCGATGGAGGCCAAGGGCGACCTGTATCTCGATCGCTATGAAGGCTGGTACTCGGTCCGCGACGAAGCCTTTTACGAGGAAAAGGAGCTGACCGAGGGGGAGGGCGGCGTTAAGCTGTCGCCGCAGGGCACCCCGGTCGAGTGGACCGCCGAGGAAACCTGGTTCTTCCGCCTGTCCAAGTATCAGCAGCCCTTGCTCGATCTCTATGCCGCGAACCCGGACTTCATCCGCCCCGAACGCTCGCGCAACGAAGTGGTGAAGTTCGTCGAGGGCGGACTGGTCGACCTGTCGGTCTCGCGCACCAGCTTCGACTGGGGCGTTCCGGTGCCGAACGCGCCCGGCCATGTCATGTATGTCTGGGTCGACGCGCTGACCAACTACCTCACCGGGACCGGCTATCCCGATGCGGGCAGCGATCTGACGCGTTACTGGCCGGCCAATCTGCATCTTATCGGCAAGGACATCACGCGCTTCCACGCGGTCTATTGGCCCGCCTTCCTGATGTCGGCCGATCTGCCGCTTCCCAAGCAGGTGTTCGCGCATGGCTTCATCCTGAACCGCGGCGAGAAGATGTCGAAATCGACCGGCAATGTCGCCGATCCGATGGAACTGACGCGGCTTTATGGCGTCGATGCGCTGCGCTATTTCCTGCTGCGCGAGGTCGCATTCGGCAATGACGGCAGCTTCAGCGACGAGGCGATCGTGACCCGCGCCAATGCCGATCTGGCAAACAGCTTCGGCAATCTGGCGCAGCGGACGCTGTCGTTCATCGCCAAGAACCTCGAAGGTGCACTGCCCGAAACGGGCCGCAGCGATCCTGCCGACGCCGAACTGCTCGCGACGATCGACGAAGCGGGACGCGAGTTCCGTACCGCGTTCGACAGCCTCGCACTCAATCAGGGACTGGAGGCGTGGATGCGCGCCGTGTTCGCCTGCAACCAGTATATCGACGTTCAGGCCCCCTGGGCGCTGCGCAAGACCGATCCGGAACGGATGCATGCGGTGCTCGGAACGCTGGTCCGTGCGATCCGCGATCTGGCGATCCTGGTCCTGCCGGTGATCCCCGAAAGCGCCGGCAAGATTCTCGACCAGCTGGGTCAGGACGGTCGCGACCACGCCGCACTCGATAACAAGGGCTGGTATGACAACGCCGTGGCGTCAGGCTTTCGCCTCGACCCGCCGACCGGCGTATTCCCGCGCCTCGTGCTGGCAGAGGAGCCAGCGGCATGAGGCTCGCCGACAGCCATTGCCACCTCAACTATAAGGGCCTTGGCGAGCAGCAGCCCGAGGTGCTCGCCCGTGCCCGCGAAACCGGCGTCGTGGCGATGCTCAACATCGCGACGCGCGAACGCGAATGGGATGAGGTGCTGGCCACTGCCGAGCGCGAGGCCGACGTCTGGGCCACGGTCGGCATCCACCCGCATGAGGCGGACGAGCATCCGCATATCGACACTGCCAAGCTGATCGCGCGGGCCGCGCATCCCCGCGTCGTCGGGATCGGCGAGACCGGCCTCGACTATTATTACGACCATAGCGACCGCGCGCAGCAGCAGACGAGTTTCCGCGCGCACATCGCCGCGAGCCGCGAGACCGGCCTGCCACTGATCGTCCACACCCGCGATGCCGAAGCGGACACCGCCGCGATTCTGGCCGAGGAAATGGGGAAGGGGGCCTATCCCGGCGTGATCCACTGCTTCACAGCGAGTGGAGAATTCGCAGACAAGGCACTGGAATTAGGCTTTTATATCTCAATATCCGGTATTGTGACGTTCAAGAACGCCCGCGACCTTCAGGAAACCGCCGCGCGCCTGCCGCTCGACCGGCTGCTGATTGAAACCGACGCCCCCTTCCTCGCCCCCGTGCCCCATCGCGGCAAGACCGGCGAGCCTGCCTTCGTCGCCGACACCTGCCGCTTCCTCGCGCAGCTGCGCGGGATGGATGCTGAGGAACTGGCCGAGGCGACGCGCGAAAACTTCCACCGGCTGTTCGCAAAGACACTGACGCCACCGTGAAGGTCCGCATCCTCGGTTCAGGCACGTCTTCAGGCGTTCCCCGCATCGGCAACGACTGGGGCAGGTGCGATCCGACCGACCCGCGCAACCGCCGCACCCGCGCCTCGATCCTGGTCGAGGCCGGCGCCACCCGCATTCTGGTCGACACCAGCCCGGACCTGCGCGAGCAGCTGATCGCCGCCAATGTCGCGGATGTGGACGCGGTGATCTGGACCCACGACCATGCCGATCACTGCCACGGCATCGACGACCTGCGCCAGCTGATGCACCTGCGCGGCGCGCCGGTGCGCGGGCTTGCCGACTGGAAGACGCAGGAGCGGCTGCGCGACCGCTTCCGCTATGTGTTCGAAGGCGGGGGACCGTACCGCCCGACCGCGACGATCGAACCGCTGCGCGATGGCATGGCGATCGGCGACATCATTGTCCGCACGGTCGATCAGCCGCATGGCGGGATCACCAGCGCCGGACTGCGCTTCGAACATGCTGGCAAGTCAATCGGCTATGCCACAGATTTCAATATGTTCACGGACGACATGGCGTCACTCTACAGCGATCTCGACCTGTGGATCGCCGATGCGCTGCGCCGTGAACCGCATCCCACCCACCCGCACCTCGCGCAAACATTGGCCTGGGCACAGCAATGTTGTGCGCGGCGCACGGTTCTGGTGCACATGGACCATTCGATGGACTATATGACGCTGAAGGCCGAGCTGCCCGCCGGGGTCGTGCCGGGCCATGACGGCATGGAGTTGCACGTTTGACCGAAACCCAGATCATTCAGCTGGTCTCGCTGGTCGGGTTCCTGGCGCTGGTGCTCGGCTCGCTCAGCGTGCGGAACATGCAGTTCAGCTTCATCGTGAAAACCGCGATCGGCTGGGCTGCGATTGCCGCGCTGATCTATGTAGTCGTGATCAACAAGGATCGCATCGGTGACCAGCTTGAAGCGATCACGACCAGCGTCGGCCTGACCGAACCGTCACAGGTCACGGCGGGTGAAACCGTCCGCATCCGACTGTCGCCCGACGGCCATTTCTGGGCGCGCGCGACGATCAACGGGGTCGAACGCCGCATGCTGATCGACAGCGGCGCGACCGTCAGTGCGATCAGCGAAGGAACCGCGCAGGCGGCGGGCATCGAATATGCGCGTGGCATGCCGGTGCAGGTGTCGACCGCCAACGGAACGGTCGATGCCCGGCGCGCACAGGCAGAGCGTGTTTCCGTTGGAACGCTCGCCACCAAGGATCTGACCGTGTTCGTCGCGCCCAGTTTCGGCAACCTTGACGTGTTGGGAATGAATTTCCTCACCCGCCTCAAATCCTGGCGGGTGGAGGGGAACGTCCTGATCCTCGAACCGCATAGTGATGCCGATTTAACATAATGTATATTATCGGACTTAGGCCATGAGCGAGCAGGCAGTCTCCCCCGCAGCCGATGGTGCGGAAATCGTGCCCCCCGGGATTGAGCGCCTGATGGCGATCATGGCGCGGTTGCGCGACCCTGTGGCCGGCTGCGAATGGGATACCGTCCAGACCTTCGCGACGATCGCGCCCTATACGATCGAGGAAGCCTATGAGGTCGCCGATGCCATCGCGCGCAACGACCTTGCCGATCTCAAGGACGAACTTGGCGACCTGCTGCTCCAGGTGATCTTTCACAGCCGCATGGCCCAGGAACTCGGCGCATTCGACCTGTCTGACGTCGTCGCAGGCATCTGCGACAAGATGGAGCGTCGACACCCGCACATCTTCCGCGGCGCCGAAACCGGCGGCCATCACCTGTGGGAACAAATCAAGGCCGAAGAGCGGGGGAGCAAGGGGACGAGCGGTACGCTTGACGGCGTTGCGATCGGGCTCCCCGCCCTCACCCGCGCCGAAAAGCTGCAGAAGCGCGCCGCGCGCACCGGGTTCGACTGGACCGACCCAGCGGATGCCCGCGCCAAGATCGACGAGGAACTGGCCGAGGTCGAGAGCGCGACAAGCGACGATCACCGCGCAGAGGAAATCGGCGACCTGCTCTTCGCCACGGTCAACTGGTCACGCAAGCTGGGCATCGATCCGGAAGCAGCGCTGCGCGCCGCCAACGCAAAGTTCGAACGCCGCTTCCGCGCGATGGAGGCCCAGGCGGGGGACGCATTCGTCGGATTGTCGCTCGACGAAAAGGAAGACCTATGGGTCGCGGTCAAATCGGCCGAGTGAGGTTCAGACCGACGCGCCCTGCGGCTCGACCGCCATCAAGGTCGTCCCGTCATATTTCTCGGACTCGGGCAGATACAGCCGGCTGATTGCGAAATCGCGCTCGGTCAGCGCCAGGCTCTTGAGCCCGTCGACCTTGAACGTCCCGAACTTCTCCTCACGCGGCATCACGAAGTCACGCGAAATCACCTGCGCGTCGACATAGAGCGCCCCGGCGCGGGTGTAGAGAATGTGCGGAGCCAGCACCATGCGCGTGCGATTATAGACCGCATTCATGCACTTCTGCCTGACGATCCCCTCCAGCACGATTGGTGTCGGGTTGGGCGTTACATTCGCCCCCTTCTCGGTATCCATCGCAACAATATGGCAACGATGCTGCATCGCAGCAAGTGTGTGCGTGCAATGCCACGTAATTTTACGGATGCGCGCAGCCTAGTCCTGTCGCCAGGGCATGGTGATCAGCCATGGCTTGGGCCGTCCGGTCGGCTTGGCGGTCCCATCGATCCGTTCGGCGCGCAGGATCTTCACCCGCTGCAGGATCATCTGCCCGCGCATCTCCTCACGCCCGCCACCGGTGGGCATGGCAAGGATTCGTCCGACCACATCCATCCCGCCAACCACCCGCCCGAACGCGGCATAGCCGAGCTTTCCCGGCCGTGCGTCGAGCGTCGGATTGTCGCCGACCATGATCGAAAAATTGCCATGTGCCGAATCGGGCTGGATCGACCGCGCCATGGAGATCGTGCCGCTTACATGCCTGATCCCGGTCTTGCTGGTCGGCTCCAGCGGCACCGATGGCAGGATACGGCGCGCATCGGTGCCGATCCCGCCCTGGATGAAGCCCTTGGCCGGATCGCCCTTGCGTCGCGCAGCGCGATAGAAATACGTCCCCTCCAGCCGCCCGTCATCGACATAGCGCAGGAAGTTTGCAACCGTCAGCGGTGCGCGCCGCGCGTCCAGCGCCAGCGTGATCGTCCCCGCACTGGTCACCAGCCGCACGCGCACCGTCGCCGGCTCGCGCGCCGCTGGACCCGCCGCAACCAGCAGCAGCGCGCCCAGCCCCAGCATTACCCCACGCCGTGGCGTCATGCGTTGCGCACCGCGAACCGTTCATGATCCTTGGGCGCCATGCGAACCTCATAGATCGCGGTCTCGCCCTCCACCCAATGCTCCACCACCTCGCCATGCTGGTGCAGCCACGCCGCCCCCGCCCCGTCCGCTGCGGGCAGGGTCACGCGATAGCGGCGATGGCCGAGCGTCAGCCGCGCGGCGACGCGGTCGATCAACGTATCGACCCCCTCCCCGCTCAGCGCCGACACCGCCAGCACATCGTCGCGCTTGGCGGCTTCGGCCAGCACGTCGTCGCGCCGTTCGGCATCGAGCAGATCGAGCTTGTTCCACGCCTCGAACCGTGGCGTTTCCGGAGCGACGCCGATATCCTTCAGGACCGACTCGACATCATCCCGCTGCGCCTCGCTGTCCGGGTGCGCGATGTCGCGGACATGGATCAGCAGGTCCGCCGACACCACTTCCTCCAGTGTCGCCTTGAACGCGGCAACCAGCTGGGTCGGCAGTTCGGACACGAACCCCACCGTGTCGGACAGGATCGCCTTGTCGATCCCGGGCAGCGAAATCTGTCGCAAGGTCGGGTCCAGTGTCGCGAACAACAGATTCTCCGCCATGACGTCAGCACCAGTCAAGCGATTGAACAGCGTAGATTTTCCAGCGTTGGTATAGCCGACCAGCGCGATCACCGGCCATGGCGCACGCTGCCGCCGTTCGCGGTGCAGTCCGCGCGTCCGGCTGACCGAATCCAGCTCACGCCGCAGTCGCGCCATGCGGTCGCGGATCAACCGACGGTCGGCCTCGATCTGCGTCTCGCCCGGCCCGCCCAGGAAGCCGAAACCACCCCGCTGGCGTTCAAGGTGGGTCCAGCTGCGCACCAGTCGCCCGGCCTGATAGTCGAGATGGGCGAGTTCGACCTGCAACCGCCCCTCGGCTGTGCGTGCGCGCTCGCCGAAAATCTCGAGGATCAGCCCGGTGCGGTCGATGACCTTGCAGCCAAGGGCTGTCTCCAGATTGCGCTGCTGCACCGGCGTCAGCGCCGCGTCGAACACCGCCAGCCCCAGCTCGCGGTCGCGCACCGTCTCGGCCAGCGCCTCGACCTGACCCGATCCGATCAGCGTTCCTGGCTTGGGCGCACGGATGCGCAGCGCGGTACGCTCCACCACCTCGACCCCGATCGCCAGCGCAAGGCCGGACGTCTCTTCCAGACGCGCCTCGGCATCCCGGCTCGATCCGCCCAGGTCGGGATAGACGACGACTGCCCGCGCACCCCGTGCAAACTCATCGGGATCACGGTCGAATCCGGTACTCATGACATCCTCATCTCGGACAATGTGCGCTCGCACATTCGGGGCTCGTGCCTGTTGCCCTAGGGTCGTTTTCTGTGAGGCGGCACTGACCCGCTCCCCCACCCGGCCACCCAGCGATAGTGTATGCTATGGGTGAGCGGGTGAGGAGCGGATCGAAACCGTCTGAAACGCGCGCTATAGCGCACGTTCAAACTTACGCTTCTTCACCGTGATCGGTCAGGTCCAGCGGATGCGCCGGCTGGATCGTAGACACAGCATGCTTGTAGACGAGTTGATAGGCCCCATCGCGCTGCAACAGCATGCAGAACAGATCGAACGCCGCGATCCCGCCCTGCAGCATCACGCCGTTGACCAGAAACATCGTCACATTTTCCTGCTGACGCTTCACCGCGCCCAGGAAAATTTCCTGCAACACTGGATTCTTGGACGATGAATCCGGGATCGCATCGACAATCGATGCCACATCGACCGTACCCGATGGCATGATCGTCGAAATCGCATGTTTGTAAATCAGCTGCGATTGCCCGTCGCGGCGGAGCAGCACTGAAAAATTGTCAAACCAGGTCACGATCCCCTGCAACTTCACGCCCTTGACCAGAAACATGGTCACCGGTGTCTTCGACTTGCGAAGCGCGTTGAGGAAAAGATCCTGAAGGGATGTCTGCTTGTCGGCCATGATGCAGCTCACTGTTTTTGGCGGGGATTTCCCGCAGTCGCGCCGTTTCCCGGCGTCGGATGCGCGCCACGGGGAGGCGCGAGATGTGCAATGTAGGTATTGCTCGCCGCAACGTCCATAGCGGCCCTTGCCCGATGCCGACGGCTGACCCATAACGGCACTGCGAGGCCACGTCCTCCCCGCGCAGCGCGGCCCCAAGTCCGGGACGGCCCGGCTCTCTGCTACGCGAGGGTCACATGGCCTGGGTCTTGTTGTTCGCCGCTGGTCTTCTGGAAATCATCTGGGCCAGCTCGATGAAGCAGTCCGACGGCTTCACCCGCCCGCTTCCGACCGCGATCACCGTCGTCGCGCTGATCGGCAGCTTCGCGCTGCTGGCGACGGCGATGCGTGAGCTGCCCCTCGGCACCGCGTACACGATCTGGACCGGGATCGGCGCGATCGGCGCGTTCGTCGTCGGCATCGTTTTTCTCGGCGAAGTGATCACCCCCACCCGCCTGCTCGCTGCCGCGCTGATCGTCAGCGGGATCGTGCTGATGAAATTGTCGTCGTAAATGCCGAGTGCGCGATCAATCCTCTCCCCTGCAGGGGAGAGGATTGTCAGACCCTATTCGTCGCGCACCTCATGGATGCCGAGCAGCTTCAGCTTGCGATGCAGAGCCGACCGCTCCATCCCGATGAAATGCGCTGTGCGGGAGATATTGCCCGAAAAGCGCTTGATCTGAACCCGCAGATATTCGCGCTCGAAACTCTCGCGCGCTTCCTTCAGCGGCGCGCCCATGATCGTCACCGCGCCCATCCCACCATCATCACGACGACCCAGCACATCGGTTGGCAGCATGTCGATGTCGATCCGCCCGATCCGATCGCCCGGCGCCAGGATCACCGTCGCCTCGACGACATTGCGCAACTGGCGGACATTGCCCGGCCATTCATAGCTTTGCAGCGCGACCATCGCATCACCCGCCACTTCCGGCGTCGGCACGCGGCGTTCGGTTGCGTAATGCGCTACGAAATGCTCGACCAGCGCCGGAATATCCTCGCGCCGCTCGGTCAGCGGCGGGATCGCCACCGGCACCACGTTAAGGCGATAGAACAGATCCTCGCGGAACCGCCCCTCGGCAATTTCGGCGGTCAGGTCGCGGCCGGTGGCCGACACCACGCGCACATCGACCTTCACCTGTCGCTGCCCGCCGACCCGGTTGAACTTCTGTTCGGTCAGCACGCGCAGGATCCGCCCCTGTGTCGTCAGCGGCATGTCGGCAATCTCGTCCAGGAACAAGGTCCCGCCATGCGCCTGTTCAAGCAGACCCGGATGGACCAGATCGCCATCCTCGACCCCAAACAGTTCTTCCTCGACCCGTTCCGGCGTCATCCGCGCAGCGCTGACGATCACGAACGGGCCGTTGGCACGATTGCTCCATTCGTGCAGCAGCCGCGCGGCAACTTCCTTCCCCGTGCCCGGGCCGCCGGTGATCATCACCCGGCTGCCCGTCGCCGCCACGCGCTTCAGTGTCGCGCGCACCGTGTTGATCGCGCCCGACGTGCCGTGCAGGTCGGTCCCGCGTCCCACGCTCGCCCGCAGCGACGCGACTTCGCGCCGCAGCCGCTCGGTCTCGGTCGCGCGCTCGACCAGCAGCATCAGCCGCTCGGCCTCGAACGGCTTTTCGATGAAGTCCGATGCCCCGCGCCGGATCGCGGCAACCGCGGTGTCCAGATTGCCATGGCCTGAAAACACCAGCACCGGGATCGACGGGTCGCGCCGCTTGATCTCGTCCAGCAGGTCCAGCCCGTCGAGCCGCGATCCCTGCAGCCATACGTCGAGCAGGACCAGGCTCGGCCGTCGCTCGGCAATCGCCTCCAGCGCCGCATCGCTGTCGGCGGCGCTGCGCGTCTCATAGCCCTCATCCTCCAGCACGCCCGCGACCAGCTCGCGGATATCGGCTTCGTCATCGACGACCAGGATATCGAGTTTCATTGTGCATTTCCGTTCTTGGTCGGGGTCAGCGCGGTTAGCCCGGCTGCACCCTGTTCCGTCTCGTCACTACCCCCGGTTCCCACCAGTCGTTCCAGCGTCGCCGTGTCGAAACACAGCGTCACGACCGTCCCCCCGTCGTCGCGATCGGCAAAGGCCATCGTGCCGAAATGCTCCTCGACGATCTTCTTGACGATCGCCAGGCCCAGGCCCGTGCCGCGCGCGCGCGTCGTCATATAGGGTTCGACGATCCGCTCGCGCTCGGCGGGCAGGCCGATGCCATTGTCGGTAATCTCGATGATCAGCTGCGCGTCGGCGGCCTCGCGCACCGCCATGCTGATCGCGCCCGGCGCGTCGGCGTCGGTCCGCGCTTCGATCGCCTCGACCGCATTCTTGACCAGGTTGGTCAGCGCCTGCCCCAGCTGGCGGCGGTCGCACACCAAAGGCGGGAGGCCATCGGGCGCATCGAAACTGAAGCGGATCTCGGGCTTGGCGACCTCGTGCAGGAACAAAGTCTGGCGCGCGACATCGATGATCGATTCCTCGCGGAAGATCGGCTTGGGCATCCGCGCAAAGGACGAGAATTCGTCCACCATCCGCCGCAGATCGCCGACCTGCCGGACGATCGTGTCGGTCAGCTTGGCAAAGGTGCCGTCGTCGCTCTCGATCGTCCGGCCATAGCGGCGCTGCAGCCGCTCGGCGGCAAGCTGGATCGGCGTCAGCGGGTTTTTGATCTCATGCGCGATGCGCCGCGCCACGTCGGACCAGGCCGCGCGGCGCTGGTCGAGCAGTTGCTGGGTGATGTCGTCGAACGTCAGCACCTGCCCCGCCTCGTCGCGGGTGATCTTGACCGCCAGCGTCCGCGCCTCGCCCCCGCTGGTCAGCTGCACGATATCCTCGCGCGTCTCCCCGCCCAGCACCGCATCCAGCTCCGGCGCGACCTCGGCGAGCAGCTTGCCCACCGGCGCATCACCCGGTCGCAACAGCGCCATGGCCGAACTGTTGATCAGGCGGATGCGCCGATCGGCATCGATCGACAACACGCCTGCCGTCACCCCCGACATGACCGCCTCGATCAGCGCGCGCCGGCTTTCGGACTCGGCATTGGCGTCGACCAACGCATTGGTCTGCTCCTGCAACCGGTCGGTCATCCGGTTGAATGCGGTAGCGAGCGTGCCGATCTCGTCGTCCGCGCGCGGCGTCGGCA
>CAYMUJ010000002.1:73163-77829 GCA_964393565.1 uncultured Stakelama sp.
CGGTTGAATGCGGTAGCGAGCGTGCCGATCTCGTCGTCCGCGCGCGGCGTCGGCACGCGGGTGCCCAGGTCGCCATCAGCCACCTCCCGCGCCGCCTTGACCAGATCGCCCACGGGACGGACGAGGCGGTCGGCAATCTCCAGTGCGGCCCAAACGGCAAGGCTGACGATCAGCAGCGACAGCACGAGCAGCGCGACGTTGAACTGGAGTTGAAGTGTGCGGGAACGGTCGGTCAACGCCCGATAGTCGTTCACTACGCTGTCGGCGCGCTGCATCCGACGGAACAGCGCCGGATCAACAACCCGCGCAACATAAAGAAAGCTGTCGCTTGAGCCGGGCATGCGGATCAAAGCTCTGAATCGCCCGCCAGCTTGCTCTACAATCGGCCCAGCTGCGCCCGCTTTGAGCCGACGCAGCGCGTCGCGGTTAATCTGCTGCTGGATCAACTCTTCATACGGGTTCAGAACAATCAGTGTCTGTAGTTCGCCGGAAGATGATTCTCGGATGATGGCAGCTTCGGAAAGCTCTCGCTGAGCGGTCTGTCCTGCGAAGAAAACAATAAATCTTTGATCATCGACCGGCACTTCCGTGAGAGCACCGGCCAGATCCATCGCCATCTTCTCGGCATTGGCACCAACCCGAGCTTGAAGTTCGTTGAACGTCTCGGAAGCCACCGCTGAAGCATTTTCCAGCATCCCCCGCGCCCGGTCCGAAAACCAGAACTCTACGCCATACTGAAACAGCAGCGAGGCCACGATCGACACAAAGATCGTCGGCACGCTGGCCAGAACAGAAAATACCGCCACCAGCCGCACATGCAGCCGCGCCCGCCCGCCCAGCGGCGACCGCGCTGCGCGCCGCATCGCCACGCGCCGCCCGACCAGCACGATCAGCGCGACCAGCGGAATGAGGTTGCCGACCAGCAACAGCGCGACCAGCGGCGGGGTCAGCAAGCGCTGCGTCCCGCTATTCCCGCTCACCACGAAATAGCTGGTGATCAGCACCGCCAGCGCGATTCCCAGCACAAGCAGTTCGACAAAGGGGGTGATGCTCAGCCGCCAGCGAGGCAAACTCGCATTGGTCAGTGGCTTTGTGGCAACATCCATCGTGGCATGGCTACAACAACATTGTTGCCATGAAAACACACTTGTCGCTCAATCCGTCGCTAAACAGACCGCTTACTGCGCTAGGCAGACTCGTCGATCCGTCCGCCGACGTCGATCCCCAGCGTATCCAGCCGCTTCCTTAACGTATTCCGGTTAATCCCCAGCGCCCGCGCCGCGCGCAGCTGGTTGTGCCCGTGCCGCGCCAGCACCGCCTCAATCAGCGGCCGCTCGACTTCGCCGATGATGCGATCATACAGCGTGCCGTCCTCCAGCACCGCCGGTTCCTCCGCCGCCAGCCGGGTGAGCCGCGCGATCACCGCCGCCTCGATCCCCGCATCGCGCGTCGGCGCGGCAAAGCCCCCGGCCTCGCCCAGCATCGCGCGCACCGCATCGCCGTCGATCCACTCGTCCCGGTGCAGCGCAGCCATGCGCCGCATGAGATTTTCCAGCTCGCGCACATTGCCCGGCCAGTCATGCGCTTCGAGCACCGCGATCGCATCGTCACCGACATGCTTGCGCGGCAACCCATCCTCGACCGCGCGATCCAGAAAATGCCGCGCCAGCAACCGGATATCCTGCCGCCGCTCACGCAATGCCGGCAGCGCGATCGGCACGACGTTAAGGCGGTAGAACAGATCCTCGCGGAACTGCCCCGACACGACCTGGTTCATCAGATCCTTGTTGGTCGCCGCGACGATGCGCACATCCGCGCGGATCGCCCGCGCCCCGCCCACAGTGGTGAACTCGCCCGACTGCAGCACGCGCAACAGCCGCGTCTGCGCCTCCATCGGCATGTCGCCAATCTCGTCGAGGAACAAAGTGCCCCCGCTGGCCTGCTCGAACTTGCCCGCCACCCGCGCCGCAGCGCCGGTGAACGCGCCCTTCTCATGCCCGAACAGCTCGGCCTCGATCAGCTCGCGCGGGATCGCCGCCATGTTGATCGCGACGAACGGCGCGCGCCGCCGCGGCCCCAGATCGTGGATCGCCTGTGCCACCAGCTCCTTGCCGGTTCCGCTCTCGCCCGTGATCAGCACGGTCAGCTCGTTCGACACCACCCGCGCGATCACGCGATACACATCCTGCATCGCCGGCGAGCGGCCGATCAGCGCCACCGCCTGCTCCTCCGACGCGGGCAGGTCATCGACCAGCCGCCGCCCCCGCGCCAGCGCGCTCGCTACTGTCGCGGTCAGCGCATCGAGGTCGAACGGCTTGGGCAGATAGTCGAACGCCCCCGCCTCGGTCGCCCGCACCGCAGTCGACAGCGTATTCTGCGCCGACAGCACGATCACCGGCACATCGGGCGTCTCGCCGGTAAAGGTCGCGACAAAATCCAGCCCATTGCCGTCGGGCAGCACCACATCGGTCACCAGCACATCGGGTCGCGCCGCCGCCAGTTCGCGCCGCAACTCGCCCAGCGACGCCGCCGCCGTCACGCGATGCCCCGCGCGCCGCAGCGCCTGTGTCACCACCGTGCGGATCGCGGCGTCATCGTCACAGATCAGGATCGATGCCGTCATCCGTCCGCCCTCGGCAAATTCACCCGGAACACCGTCATTTCCGGATCACCCGCGCGGGCATATTCGACCACCCCGCCCATGTCGCGCACCAGCTTCTCGACCAGCGGCAGGCCCAGCCCCTTGCCCTCCGGTTTGCCCGACACGAACGGCTCGAACAAATGGCTGGCGATATCCGCCGGCGCGCCCGGGCCGTTGTCGGTCACCGAAAACTCGATCGGCAGCCACCGGCGCGGCTGGTCCGGCCCCGGCCGCATCGCGACGCCATGGCGATATTGCGTGGACAATATGATCTTCGGCTCGGGCACATCGCGCAGCGCCTCAGCCGCGTTCTTGAGCAGGTTCATTGCGATCTGCAGGAATGCGTCCTTGTCCATCATCACCGGGGGCAGCGAGGGATCGAACCGCTCCTCGATCACCATGCCCCGCGCAAACCCGGCCAGCGCCACACGGCGGGCATGGTCGAGCAGCGGATAGATATTATGCGGGGCCAGCTTGGGCGGGCGCGTATCGGTGAAATCCTGCATCCGGTCGATCAGTGCGGCGATGCGATCGACTTCGGTCGTGATCAACTGGGTCAGCTCGGCGCGGGTCTCGGCATCATCATCGCCGCTCAGCAATTGCGCCGCGCCGCGAATGCCCGACAGCGGGTTCTTGATTTCATGTGCCAGCATCGCCGCAGCACCCACCGCCGCCCGCGCGCCCGCGCTGCGATCCGCACCCACCGACAACCGCCGCGACGTCGGCGCCTGATGCAGCGTCACGATGCGCCAGCCGGGATGCTCGGCGATCGGCGCCTCAATGAAGTCGACCCGTGTGCGCGGGCTGCGCGTCGGTTCGATCTCGACATCATAGGCGGCAAAGCCATGCCCGTCGCGCCGCGCGCCATAGCCTTCGGGCGGGATCACGATCCGGTCGAACCGCTGCCCCAGCATCGCCTTTTCACTGTGGTTCAGCAGATGCTCGCACGCCATATTGGCGCGCACCACGCGATCCTGCGGGTCGAGCACCAGCGCCGCCACCGGCAATCCGCCGAACAGTTCGCCCAGATCCGGCTCACCCGGCTGTGGTGGCGGCCTCAGGCCGCTTCGCGTGACGGCCATGATCCCAGCGCAGGCATGCCGCGAAACGGCGCGTAGAATTCGTCGAGCATGCCCAGCACAGTCGCGGCCTTGGGCTCCTGGTTCACCTTGTTGCGGAACTCCGCCGATCCGGGCAGCCCCTTGGTGTACCAGCCGATATGCTTGCGCATCAGATTGACGCCGGTCATCTCACCATAATGATCGAGCATCATGGCATAATGCTCTGCGATCAGGGCATATTGTTCGTCAATGCCCGGGTCTGCCCGCTCGCCCTTGCCGCTCAGCGCATCCATCACCTGCCGCAACACCCATGGCTTGCCGTAAGCGCCACGCCCGATCATCACGCCATCCGCCCCCGACTGCGCCAGCGCCGTGCGCGCATCCTCGACCGTGCAGATATCGCCATTGACGATCACCGGGATCGACACCGCGTCCTTGACCTTGCGTACGAACGCCCAGTCGGCGCTGCCCTTGTACATCTGGTTGCGGGTGCGGCCATGGACCGTCACCATCTTCGCGCCCAGTTCCTCGGCGACGCGCGCCAGCTCGGGGGCGTTCAGGCTGTCATGGCACCAGCCCATGCGCATCTTGACGGTGACCGGCACGCTGACGGCCTTGACGCAGGCATCGATCAGTTTCGCTGCCAGATCCGGCACCCGCATCAGCGCCGAGCCGGCATCGCCATTGGTCACCTTGCGCACCGGGCAGCCCATATTGATGTCTATGATCGCAGCTCCGCGATCCTCGTTCAGCTTCGCCGCCTCGGCCATTTCATAGGGGGTGCAGCCGACCAGCTGCATCGACACCGGCTCCTCGATCGGATCCCATGCCGCCTTCTGCACCGACTGCCGCGTCTCGCGGATCGCCGCCTGGCTCGCGATCATCTCGGTGACATTCAGCCCCGACCCATAGCGCCGCACCAGCCGCCGGAACGGCAGATCGGTCACGCCCGTCATCGGCGCCA
>CAYMUJ010000003.1:0-72756 GCA_964393565.1 uncultured Stakelama sp.
ACTATCCGGATTTCATGTTCCAGCATCGCGAGGCTGCGAACTTCCCGTGGGTCAGTCAGGCCGAGTGGCTCTACAGCCAGATGGTGCGCTGGGACGGGCTGGCGTTCGACTCCGGCGATGCGCGCAAAGCGGCGCGGGTGTTCCGGCCCGATGTCTATCGCAGTGCACTATTGGGTACCGGCGAACCTCTGCCAGGGGCTTCGTCAAAGGTTGAAGGCAGCCTGGGCGGACCGACTTCGGTGAGTATGCAGCAGGGGGTCATCACGCTGGAAAACAACAGATTCTTTGATGGGCGGCCATTCGACCCGGCGCTGTTGCAGAGTTACATCGAAAGTCAGCGTCAGACATAAATTCTGCTGCGGTGCAAAAAACGCTTGCCGAACCGCCGCCGAATCACATAGCTTGAGCTCAAGCCGAACGGTGCCGCCCAAGGATGGACGGACAGATCACCGGGCGGAACAGCATTTTCATTGCGTGGCAACGTCGCCGCCCAGACCTTCCCCTTTCCGGGATGCGTTCGGGCGGTTTTTCGCGTTTGCCATGCCGCATAGAGGGGTGGCAAAGATGAGCGGACGGAACGGGTTCAATCGGCGCGGAATGATCGCGGCGCTGCTGGCGGGCATTGCTGTGGCCAGCTGTGGCAAGGGCAGCGAAGCGCCGGAAAAGCCTGCAGCTTCGGCCAATGGCATCGAAAAGCCGGTGCTCAAGCTCGGCTTTATCAAGCTGACCGACATCGCCCCGCTGGTAGTGGCGCAGGAGAAGGGCTTCTTTCGCGAAGAGGGCCTGACCGTGACGCTTGAACCGCAGGCAAACTGGAAGGTGCTTCTGGATGGCGTGACCGGCGAGCAGCTCGATGGGGCGCACATGCTGGCGGGGCAGGTGCTGGCCTCGGGCGCGGGGATCGGCAGCAAGGTGCCGCTGGTCACTCCGTTCTCGCTCGACATCAACGGTAAGGGTGTGACCGTTTCCAACCAGGTGTGGGACATGATCGCGCCCACCCTGCCCAAGGGCCCGGACGGCAAGGTGCAGATGCCGATTTCGGCTTCGGCGCTCGCCCCGGTGGTCGCCAAGTTCAAGGCCGAGGGCAAGCCGTTCAAGATGGGGATGGTCTTCCCCGTTTCGACCCACAACTATGTGCTGCGTTACTGGCTGGCGGCAGGCGGGCTGAATCCCGGTTTCTACCTGCCGGGCGATACCGCAGGCGTGACGGGCGCAGACGTGCAGCTTTCGGTCACTCCGCCGCCGCAGATGCCCGCGACGATGGAGGCTGGCACGATCAACGGCTATTCGGTGGGCGAGCCGTGGAACCAGGCTTCGGTCGCCAAGAAGATCGGCGTGCCGATCATCGTCGATCCCGACATTGCCGGGACCACGGGCGACAAGGTCTTCGGCCTGACGGCGGAGTTTGCGAAGAAGAACCCGAATACGGTCAAGGCACTGACCCGTGCGCTGATCCGGGCTTCGATGTGGCTTGATGCCGAGGGCGGCAAGAACCGGCCCGAGGCGGTCAAGATGCTCGCCAGTCCGAAATATGTCGGTGCCGATGAAAAGGTGCTGATGGCCTCGATGACCGGCAAGTTCACCTTCGGCGCGGGCGACACACGCGATACGCCGGAGTTCAACCTCTTCTTTGATCAACAGGCGAGCTACCCGTTCTATTCGGACGGGATCTGGTTCCTGACGCAGATGCGCCGCTGGGGCCAGATTGCCGAGGACAAGAACGACCAGTGGTATTTCGACACGGTCAAGTCGGTCTATCGCCCGGACATCTATGAGGAAGCGGCCAAGTCGCTGGTCCAGGACGGCAAGGCGAAGGCCGACCAGTTCCCCGCCACGGATGGCTTCCGCGTCTATGCCCGCAAGGCGATCGATGGCGTGACCTTCGATGCCAAGAAGCCTGCCGCCTATGCCGCCAGCTTCTCGATCGGCCTGAAGGCCGGACAGACCGTGACCCCGGCGGGCGTCAAGTAAACCAGGAGCATTTACGATGAAGGCGGTCGCATTGCGCAAGGACGAATTCGTCGTCACCGAAGCGGATGTCACGGAGGAGGGCGCTGCCCTCCTCCCCCAAACAACGACGGAGACACTTGTGGAACGTGCCACGAAGCCGAAAAAGGCGCTGCCCTTCGGGATCAAGCTGCCCTCGGGCCGCGCCGCGTTCGAAGCGCTGTGGCCGCCGCTGGCCGGTATCGGCGGGTTCCTTGCTCTATGGGCAGCGCTGGCGCCGCTGGTGCAGACCTCGCTCGGCGCGCTGCCGGGACCGGGGGATGTGTGGAGCGCGTTCCTCGGGCTGCTCGACGAGGCGTCTGCATCGCGGGTTGCGGCGGCAGAAGCGGTTGCGGCGGGCTATACCTATACCGGTCCGCCCACCTTCATCGATCAGATCTTTACCAGCCTGAAAACCGTGGCTGCAGGATTCGTGCTTGCTACGCTGGTCGCAGTGCCGCTGGGCCTGGTTGCGGGCATGTCGAAGCGGGTGAATGCTGCCATCAATCCGCTGGTGCAGGTGATGCGCCCGGTCAGCCCGCTGGCATGGTTGCCGATCGTGACGATGGTGGTCTCCGCCTCGGTCACCAGCGACGATCCGTTGCTGGCCAAGAGCTTCATCATCTCCGCCGTGGTCGTGATGCTGTGCTCGCTCTGGCCGACATTGATCAATACCGCTGTCGGCACCGCAAGCATTGACAAGGACCTGATCGCTGTGGGCCGTGTGCTGCGGCTGGGCTGGTTCGCCAAGCTGACCCGCCTCGTCCTGCCTTCGTCACTTCCCTATATCTTCACCGGCATGCGCCTGTCGCTGGGTACCGGCTGGATGGTGCTGATCGCGGCGGAAATGCTCGCGCAGAACCCTGGCCTTGGCAAATTCGTGTGGGACGAATTCCAGAACGGTTCGGAAAAGTCGCTGGCGCGCATCATGGTGGCGGTGGTGGTGATCGGCCTGATCGGCTTTGGGCTCGACCGGGTGATGATGGCACTGCAGGCCTTTGCCAGCCGCAACCGTACCGTCTGAGAAAGGCACGACCATGGCTACGATCCTCTCCCTGAAGGACGTCCGCAAGCGTTACACCGGCAAGGCCGGGGGCGTTAGCGAAGTTCTCGGCGGCATCGACCTTGATGTGGAGGAAGGCGAGTTCATCGCGATCCTCGGTTTCTCGGGCGCGGGCAAGACGACGCTGATCTCGGCCATTGCCGGGCTGGTGGAGCCGGATGCGGGCGAGATCCTGCTGCACGGCAAGGCGATTGACGGGCCGGACAAGGATCGCGGTCTTGTCTTCCAGTCCTATTCGCTGTTTCCCTGGCTGACGGTCGAACAGAATGTCGCGCTGGCGGTAGACGCAGTGCACAAGGACCGCAGCAAGGACGAACGCGCGGCGCTTGTGAAGCAGAAAGTCGAACTGGTCGGCCTGGGCCACGCCATGGACCGCAAGCCGGCGCAGCTTTCGGGCGGGATGCGGCAGCGCGTCTCGGTGGCCCGCGCGCTCGCCATGGAGCCGGAAATCCTGCTGCTCGACGAGCCGCTTTCCGCATTGGACGCGCTGACCCGCGCCAAGTTGCAGGACGAGATCGACCGTATCCGCGACGAGGAAAAGCGTACCATCATCCTGGTCACCAACGACGTGGACGAGGCGCTGCTTCTGGCGGACCGGGTGGCGGTGCTGACACCGGCTCCGGCTGCAAAGATCGGTCGCATCTTTACGGTGACCCTGCCACGCCCGCGGGATCGTGAGGCGGTGAACGATAGCGTCGAGTTCCAGAAACTCCGCACCGATATCGTCACTTACCTTGGCGGACTGGCAGGCGAGAAGGCGGCGCAGGGGAGCGATTTCGGGCAATTGCCGAGCGTCACCCCGCTTGATCTCGCGCCTCCGCCCAAGGCCTATCAGGACGCGGCGAAGAAGGGTGCGACCCGGCGGTACATGGAGTTCTGGAAGCTCAACAAGATCTATCCCACGCCCAAGGGGCCACTGACCGTGGTCGAGGACTTCAACCTGATGATGGACAAGGGCGAGTTCATCTCGCTGATCGGCCATTCGGGTTGCGGCAAGTCGACCGTGCTGACGATGGCGGCGGGGCTGAACGAAATCAGCAAGGGCGGCATCATCCTCGACAATCGCGAGATCGACGTGGCCGGGCCGGACAAGGCGGTGGTGTTTCAGGCGCCAAGTCTGATGCCGTGGTTGACCGCGCGGCAGAATGTGGCGCTGGGGGTGGAGCGGGTCTATCCGCACGCCACCCGTTCCGAACGGAGCGAGATCATCGACTATTATCTCGACCGCGTGGGCCTGGCCGATGCCAAGGACAAGATGGCGGCAGAGATGTCGAACGGGATGCGTCAGCGGGTGGGCATTGCCCGCGCCTTTGCGCTTAGCCCGCGCCTGCTGCTGCTGGACGAGCCGTTCGGGATGCTCGACAGCCTGACGCGCTGGGACCTGCAGGACGTTCTGGTGGAAGTGTGGAACCGCACCAAGGTGACCGCAATCATGGTCACGCATGACGTGGACGAGGCGATCCTGCTGGCGGATCGCGTGGTGATGATG
Source organism: uncultured Stakelama sp. (assembly GCA_964393565.1). GTDB lineage: Bacteria > Pseudomonadota > Alphaproteobacteria > Sphingomonadales > Sphingomonadaceae > Sphingomonas. Next base: position 4,539 of record CAYMUJ010000003.1, read on the forward strand.
ACCAACGGACCGAATGCCACCATCGGCAAGGTTCTGAAGGTTGATCTGCCGCGCCCGCGTGATCGCAAGGCGCTGCTCAAGCACCCGGACTTCTATGCCTATCGTCAGGAAGTGCTGCGTTTCCTGGCTGAATATGACCACGGGCCCAAGGCCCACGCCGCCTAAGCGGCTGACCGATCTGAGAGTCAAAGGAGAGGATGCCCGATCGGCCCCATTGCCACTGAGATTTCAGAGGAATCAGGAGGGAACATGAAAACGACTGCCATCACGGCGACGCTGCTCGCGTCGTCGATCGCCTTCGCTCATCCGGCATTTGCGGCCGGGAAATCCGCTTTCGGTGATCCGGTACTGGTGGCGGAAGGGCTTACGCTCGACCCGATTTTCGACGCGCGCATTCGTTATGAAGGGGTAGATCAGCCTACGGTCGATGCCGACGCGCTGACGGTGCGGCTGCGCGCGGGGGTCGAGCTGAAACATGCGCCTTCGAATCTCTCGGTGCTGGTCGAAGCCGAAGGCACGCTCGGTTTGAACAAGGAATATAATGCCTTTCCGTTTGCCTTGGCGGGCAGCCCGCAGCGGCGTCCGCAGTTTGCAGTGGTGGCCGATGGCGAAAGCATCGATCTCAACCGCGCCCAGATCATGTACAAGGTTAAGAACTTCGCGCTGACCGTGGGTCGTCAGCGGATCAATCTGGACGATCAGCGTTTTGTGGGGTCCGTTGGCTGGCGGCAGAATGAACAGACTTTCGATGCGGTGCGCGCCGAAGCGACGGTCGGTCCGGTCAGCGTTGATGCGACGTATGCGATCCAGCAGAATTCGATCTTCGGATCGGAAGCGGGGCCGCGCCGGGCCATGGATGGCGACTTCGTGTTCCTCCAGGCCAGTACGAAGGCCGGGCCGCTGCTGGTGAAGGGTTTTTCCTACATCATCGACTATGATGAGGCCTTTGCCATTGCCAACTCGTCTCAGACCTATGGTGCGCGTGTTTCGGGCAGCCTTCCACTGTCGAAGGCGGTGAAGCTCAACATTCTGACAAGCTATGCGCGGCAGACGGAGATCGGCCAGAACCCGGTGAACTATGCGGCGGACTTCGTCGTGGGCGAGCTGGGGCTGGGCTATCGTAACTTCACGCTGAGCGGCGGTTATGAGAAGCTGGGCGCTGACAGGACTGCGGGCCGGGCCTTTCAGACGCCGCTGGCCACGTTGCACAAGTTCAACGGCTGGGCCGACCTGTTCCTGACGACGCCGGGTAATGGCCTTGAGGACTATTATGTCTCGCTCGCCAAGATCTTTCCGAAGGTAAAGGCGGTGCAGGGCCTCACTGCGAACCTGACCTATCATGAATTCCGCAGCGACGTAGGCGCAGTGAAGTTCGGGACGGAGTGGGATGCCAGCCTGGGCTTCAAGACGAAAAAGCTCGGCTGGCTGGTGAAATATGCCAACTACAATGCGGCCAGCTTTGGCGTGGATCGGCAGATCCTGTGGTTGCAGGCCGAGATGGCACTCTGATCGCATGTGCTGCACTGCAAAATAACCCTTGCAGTGCAGCCATCGAATCGGCTAGCTAAATGAACCAAGGTCATTGTGCCGCCCAAGGACGGGCGAGCCAGCGCAGGGCCTGAAAGATCAACATCGCGTGGCAACGTCGCCGCCCAGACCTCCCAATCGGGATGTGTTCGGGCGGCTTTTTCGCGTTTGCGCGTCTGACAAGGAACGTCGAAGTGAACGCCTCTTCAACCCTGACGGAAAAGGACCGGACCGCGCCTGTGAAGGAGCGGCTGGTGGTGATCGGCAATGGTATGGCCGGTTGTCGCGCGGTCGAGGAGGTGCTCGCCCGCGATCCGGCTCGGTTCGACGTGACGATCTTTGGCGCCGAACCGCGCGTGAACTACAACCGCATCATGCTTTCACCTGTGCTGGCCGGGGAGAAGGCGTTCGCGGACATCGTGATCAATGGCGAGGATTGGTACGCCGATAACGCGATCACGCTGGTTTCAGGCGATCCGGTGGTATCGATCGACCGTGCGACACGGACCGTTGTGGCGCAATCAGGCCGGGTTGAGCCTTATGACCGCCTGCTGATCGCCACCGGGTCCGACCCCTTCATCATTCCCGTGCCGGGCAAGGATCTGGCCGGCGTCGTTACGTTCCGCGATCTCGATGATGTCGACAAGATGCTGGCCGCCGCAGAAAAGGGTGGCTCAGCCGTGGTGATCGGCGGCGGCCTGCTCGGGCTGGAGGCGGCGCATGGCCTTTCGCTTCGCGGCATGAAGGTCACTGTCGTTCATCTCATGCCGACGCTGATGGAGCGCCAGCTGGATGAAGCGGCGGGATATCTTCTCAAGACCGAACTTGAGCGGCGCGGCCAGACCATTGTGACCGGCGGGGATACTGCCGAGATCGTCGGCAAGGACGGCCATGTCGCGGGCGTGAAGCTGAAGGATGGGCGGGAGTTTGCCGCCGACATCGTGGTGATGGCGGTGGGCATCCGTCCGGCGACCGCCCTCGCCAAGGCGGCAGGGATCGAGGTCGAGCGCGGTATCGTCGTGGACGATCACATGGTCACCAGCGACGCCGCGATCATGGCGGTGGGTGAATGCGTGCAGCATCGTGGTGCCTGCTATGGCCTTGTCGCGCCGCTATGGGAAATGTGTCGCGCGCTGGCCGATGCGGCCTGTGATCAGCCCAGTGGCTATCAAGGTTCGGTCACGTCCACCAAGCTCAAGGTTTCGGGGATCGACCTGTTCTCTGCGGGCGATTTTTCGGGCGGAGACGGCGCCGAAGACATCGTCATGCGTGATGCTGCACGCGGGGTCTACAAGCGGGTCGTGGTCAAGGACAACAAGCTGGTCGGTGCGGTGCTCTATGGCGATACCGCCGACGGCAACTGGTACTTCGACCTGCTGAAGAAGGGGGAGGACATTTCCGACATCCGCGAGGCGCTGATCTTCGGACAGGCCTTTGCCAGCGGAGGTGCCCTGCTGGACCCTAATGCCGCCGTTGCAGCCCTTTCGGATGACGCAGAGATCTGCGGCTGCAACGGCGTTTCCAAGGGCATGGTGATCGATACGATCAATGCCGGCGCATGCAGCCTCGATGCGGTTCGCAGCACCTGCAAGGCTTCGGCTTCGTGCGGCTCGTGCACCGGGCTGGTCGAGAGCTTGCTGGCGCTGACGCTGGGCGGTGAAGTGCAGTCCGGTCCAAAGACGCTGTGCAAATGCACCAGCTTCAGCCACGATGATGTGCGCCGCCTGATCATCGAAAAGAATTTGCGCGCCATTCCGCAGGTGATGCAGGAACTGCACTGGACCACGCCCGATGGATGTTCATCGTGCCGTCCGGCGCTGAACTACTATCTTCTGTGCGCCTGGCCGGGCGCGTATGAGGACGACCAGAAGAGTCGTTTCGTCAACGAACGCCTCCACGCCAACATCCAGAAGGACGGCACCTATTCGGTTGTCCCGCGCATGTGGGGTGGCCTCACCAATCCGCGCGAACTGCGCGCGATTGCGGATGTGGTAGAGAAATACAACGCGCCGATGGTCAAGGTTACCGGCGGCCAGCGGTTGGATATCTTTGGCATCAAGAAGGAAGACCTGCCCGCCGTCTGGGCTGATCTCAATGCGGCGGGGATGGTTTCGGGCCATGCCTATGGCAAGTCGCTGCGTACGGTGAAGACCTGCGTCGGTTCCGAATGGTGCCGGTTTGGCACGCAGGATTCGACCGGGCTTGGCGTGAAGCTGGAGCGGATGACCTGGGGTTCGTGGATGCCCCACAAGTTCAAGATCGCGGTATCGGGCTGCCCGCGCAATTGCGCGGAAGCCACGATCAAGGACTTTGGCGTAGTCTGTGTCGACAGCGGGTATGAACTTCATGTCGGTGGCAATGGTGGCATCAAGGTCCGCGCCACAGACCTGCTGTGCAAGGTCGCGACCGAAGCCGAGGCGATGGATGTCTGCGCAGCCTTCATCCAGCTTTACCGCGAGCAGGCACATTATCTGGAGCGCACTGCACCGTGGATCGAGCGGGTCGGGCTGGAGCATGTGAAGGCCGGGCTGTTTGACGATCCTGACAGCGTCCAGCGCCTCGCTGCGCGGTTCCGCTATTCACAGACCTTCTGTCAGGACGACCCATGGGCCGAGCGCGCGGCGGGCAAGCATGCCGAGCTGCACCAGCACCTTGCCGAAGTGAGGCCCCTTTCGATCACGGAGTATGCACAATGATCGGAGACTGGATCGATATCGGTTCGGTGGACCAGATCACCCCCGGCACCGCACGGACGCTGCCGGTGGTGGGTGCGGACGAAATTGCGGTGTTCCGCACGCAGAAGAACGAGTTCTACGCACTGGTGAACAAGTGCCCGCATAAGCAGGGGCCGCTTTCTCAGGGTATCGTTCATGGCAATGTGGTGACCTGCCCGCTGCACAACTGGAACATCTCGCTGAAGACCGGCGAGGCGCTGGGCGAGGACAAAGGCTGCGTGCCGGTGATCCCGATGAAGGTGGATGCGGGGCGGATGTACCTGCTGCGCTCCGCCGTGGTCGGGAACCGCGACGCTTGAAGCAGGTCCGCACCACCTGCGCCTATTGCGGCGTCGGCTGCGGTATCCGCGCCGAAGTGACGGGCGAACGGTCCGTCACCATCCGGGGTGATGCCGAACATCCGGCGAACTTCGGCAAGCTGTGCTCGAAGGGCACGCATCTGGGGGAGACGGTAGGGCTGGAAGGCCGCCTGCTCCACCCGATGATCGGAGAGCGGCGCGCTGGATGGGACGAGGCAATCGCCCTGGTCGCAGGCCGGATGCGCGAGTGCATCGCGCGCCATGGGCCGGACAGCGTTGCGCTCTACGTCTCGGGCCAGTTGCTGACCGAGGATTATTATGCCGCCAACAAGCTGATGAAAGGGTTTGTCGGCAGCGCCAACATCGACACCAACTCGCGCCTGTGCATGGCCAGTGCAGTGGCGGCGCATAACCGGGCGTTCGGCGAAGACGTGGTGCCGGTCACTTATGACGATCTGGACGAGGCCGACCTGATCGTTCTGGTGGGGTCGAATACAGCGTGGTGCCATCCGGTGATCTGGCAGCGGATCGAGGCAGCGCGGGAAAAACGGGGCACGAAGATCGTCGTCATCGACCCGCGCCGGACTGAGACGGCCGAGCAGGCGGACCTTTACGTGCCGGTGGCTCCCGATGGGGATGTCGGGCTGTTCAAGGCGCTGCTGACAGATATGGCGGCGCGGGGGTTAGTCGCGGCTGAACATGCGCTCCCCCAGCTCCTCACATCTGCGGGAGAGTGGAGCGATGGCGTTTCGGCGGAGGTGTTCACTGCCCTCGCCGATCTCGTCGCCGCGCATCCGCGCATGGTCACGGTGTTTTCGATGGGGGCGAACCAGTCTGTTGCGGGGACGGACAAGGGCAATGCGATCATCAACCTGCACCTTGCCATGGGACGGATCAATCGGCCCGGCGCGGGGCCGTTTTCGATGACCGGGCAGCCCAATGCCATGGGCGGGCGCGAAGTCGGCGGGCTGGCCAATATGCTGGCATGCCATCTGGGCTTTTCGGATGAGGAACGCGCCGATGCCGCCGCGTTCTGGCAGGCGGCGCACATATGCAGCGGTCCCGGGCTGAAGGCGGTGGACTTGTTCCGCGCCGTGCATGACGGGCGCGTGAAGTTCCTGTGGGTGATGGCGACCAACCCTGCTGTTTCGATGCCCGATGCGGGCTTTGTGCGCGAGGCGCTGGCGCGGTGCGAGACGGTGGTCGTGTCGGACGTGATTGCCGATACCGATACGGCGCAGTTTGCGCATGTTCGTCTGCCCGCGCTGGCCTGGGGCGAAAAGGACGGGACGGTAACCAACTCCGAACGCCGTATCAGCCGCCAGCGTGCGCTGTTTCCCGCACCGGGCGCGGCGCAGGCGGACTGGGCGATCATTGCGCAAGTGGCGCAGGCGATGGGCTTTGCCGGGTTCGACTGGGCCAATGCGGCGGGTGTGTTCCGCGAATATGCGGCGATGACGGCGCTTTCGGTGAAGCATGGCAAGGTTCTGGACCTGACCGATAAGGCCGGGATTTCGGACGCGGACTATGCGGTGATGGCGCCGTTCCTGTGGGGTGGGCGGCATCCGATGACGGGGCGGACGATGGCAATGGTGCCGGTAGAGGCGCGCACCCGCGCCGCCGATCCCGCTTTTCCGCTGCGGCTCAACACCGGACGCTATCGCGACCAGTGGCACACGATGACCCGCACCGGCCTTTCGCCCACGCTGGCGCAGCATCGGCGCGAGCCGTTGCTGGAAGTGCATCCTGACGACGCCCTGGCGGCAGGGATTGCGGATGGCGCGCTCGCGCGGGTGGTCACGGTGTCGGGGGCCTCGGTTTTCCGGGTGCTGGTGAGCGATGCGCAGGGACGGGGCCAGGTGTTCGTGCCGATGCACTGGACCGATGCCATGGCGAGTGGCGGGCGTGGCAATCTGCTGCCCGACCAGTCTGTCGATCCCGTTTCCGGCCAGCCCGGATTCAAGAACAATGCCTGCCGGATCGAGCCGGTGACGAGCGATTGGCGCGCATTCCTGCTGCGCGAGGAGGTCATCGCTCCGACGGGTCTGGTGTGGTGGAGCCGCTCTGCGATTGTCGGGGGCTGGCTTTACGAATTGGCCGGCGATGGCGCGATGGATGCCGATGTGCTGCTTCCTGCCGGTGAGCGGATCGAGGCGGTGGATATGGCGCGGGGCATGCGGCGTTTGGCGGTGCTGGATGGTCAGGGCATGCTCAAGGCGGCACTCTATGTGACACGCAGCGGGCAACTGCCGGCGCGTGAGTGGATTTCGACGCGACTTGGATCCGCGGGTGATGCGCTGCCTGAATTGCTCGCCGCCCGGCCTAGCACCTTTATGCCTGATCGCGGGCCGGTGGTCTGTGTTTGCCACGGCATCGGTGCGAAGCAGCTTCACGATGTGCTGGAGGCGGGCGCTGGCAGCGTGGGAGAGATCGGGGCGGTCTGTGGTGCCGGGACGAATTGCGGATCATGCCGCCCGGCCATCGCCCGGATGCTGCGCGAGTGGAACGAGAGCTGCACGCAATCGGCACAATTGGAGGCGGGCTAATGGGCGACGGTGCAATGAACGACTTTCCCGCAGGCAGCGTATGGCTGGTGGGCGCGGGGCCAGGCGACCCGGAACTGCTGACGCGCAAGGCGATCCGGCTGATCGGGGCGGCGGACGTGGTGTTCCATGATGCACTGGTCGGACCGGCCGTGCTTGCGCTGGTCCCTGCGGGTGTGACGCGGGTCAATGTCGGCAAGCGCGCCGGTCGCCATTCGAAGGACCAGGCAAGCATCGATGCGATGCTGGTCGCTGCCGCGCGGTCGGGGCAGCGCGTGGTGCGGCTGAAGGGCGGGGACCCGTCGATGTTCGGGCGGTCCGCCGAAGAGATCACGGCGCTGAAAGAAGCCGGTCTGCGCGTACAGGTTTGTCCAGGCGTTACTGCCGCCAGTGCGGCTGCTGCATCGGCGGGTGTGTCACTGTCGCTGCGCGGCCTTGCGCGCGAAGTCCGGTTTGTGACCGCGCATAGTCGCAATGGTGCAGCGCTGGACCTCGACTGGGCGTCGCTCGCCACACCGGATGCGACACTTGCATTCTATATGGGGCGCAGTGCGGCCCGCGAGATTTCGGCCCGGCTGATTGCGGCCGGACTGGATCGGGCGACCCCGGTGCTGATTGCATGCAATGTCAGCCTGCCCTATGAGCGCCGGTTATCGACCCGGCTCGACCTGCTCGATATCGCGACGCGCGCCTTTGCGGAGGATGCGCCGACGTTGATCCTGATCGGTGAGGCGGTGCGTGTCGAGGGCGCCGACTGGGGCGCTGCACGGACCGGAGCATATGAGCATGGGCAGAGTGGCAGCATTTGCCGTTGACGGCGCGTCCTGTGCAGCGACTCTGGATCACGATGCGGCGCAGTCGATTCTGGCGCTTCATACCGCCCCGATCGGAACGGAACAGATTGCGCTGACGGACGCGGCGGGCCGCGTTCTTGCCGAGCCGGCGACAGCACGGATCGAATCGCCGCGTCGCGACTGTGCGGCGATGGACGGTTATGCGGTGCGCGACATCGATCTTGCGACGGGGCTGCCGCTTCGCATTGTCGGGTCGCGTTTCGCCGGCGCGCGCGACCCCGGGCGGATCGGCCCGGGTCAGGCGATGCGGGTGATGACCGGCGCACCGATGCCGGACGGGGCGGATCGTGTCATCATCGTCGAGCTGGGTGTCCAGCAGGGCGATCATGTCGTCCTGCCTTCGGATCCCGGTGAACGCACCCATGTTCGCAGGCGCGGCAGTGATTTTGCAATCGGCACCCAGCTGCTTCCCCGGGGGGCTGAGCTGGATCCTTGCGCGCTGGTGACGGCGGCCGCCGCCGATCTCGGCTCCGTGCAGGTGTGGCGGACGCCGCGGGTGCATGTTGTCACGACCGGCGACGAAATTGTGCTTCCGGGGACCGCCGCAGCTGTCCCGCACGCAATTCCCGACAGCCTGTCGATCGCGCTGTGTGCCTTTGCGCGCCAATGGGGTGGCGGCACGGTGACGGCGGCGACGGCGGCCGATGATCCGGCAGCAATCCGTGCGGTTGCACGCAGGGCATTGGTCGAGTCGGATGTGCTGGTCATTGCAGGTGGGGCTTCGCGGGGAGACCGCGATCACTGTCGCGGGGCGCTGGCCGCGATGGGGCTGAAACTTGATTTTGCCGACCTGGCGATCAAACCCGGGAAGCCGGTGTGGTTCGGGCGGCTGGGGCAGCTGTCGGTACTGGGGCTGCCGGGCAATCCGACTGCGGCACTGACGGTTGCGCGCCTGTTTCTGGCTCCGCTGCTGGCAGCTTTGGGCGGGCGTCCGGCGGCAAGCGCGCTGGGATGGCACGATAAGCCACTGGCGGCCGCTATTCCGCCAAATGGCGGACGCGAAGCCTTTCTTTGTGCAGCGGCTGAGCGGGACAGTGTCCGGCTGCTTGAGCGTCAGTCGGCCTCAGGCCAGGCGTTGCTTGCGCATACCCAGTTTCTGGTTCGTCGTCCGGCCAATGCTCCGGGGTTGCCCGCGGGCACGATGGTACCGGTTCTGTCACTGGCTGGCTGAAATGCGGGTGCTCGGCGCCATTGTCGCCGGCGGGGCTTCGCGGCGGTTCGGACGCGACAAGGCGCTCGCGATGATCGGGGGCGTGCGCCTCATCGACCATGTCTGTGCCGTGCTCAGCGCTCAGGTAGATGATGTGGTATTGTGCGGCCGCTCGTCAGATCGGATGCGCTGGATCCCCGACCTGCCCGAGGCCGGCCTTGGGCCGCTGGGTGGGCTAAATGCTGCGCTGGCCGATGCCGGCGCGCGCGACTTCGACATGGTGGTGACCGTCCCGGTCGACGTGTATCCACTGCCCCCTGATCTGGTCGACCGGCTGAATGGACATGGTGCCCGCGTCTTTGCCAGCCAGCATCTGATTGGGCGCTGGCCTGGAGCACTCGCCCCTGCGCTTGAGGCCCATCTTGCCGCTGGCCATCGTTCATTGCGGTCATGGATCCTGGCGGTCGGGGCAATACGGGTCGATGACAGCGACCTGGGCCTTCTGAACGTCAACACCCATGCCGACCTGCTGGCAGCAGAGCGTCAATGCGCGCCGACCGGGTCCGGATGATCGGGCGCCGGCTATTGAAGGGATGAAATTACCGGCTGCTCCCTGACACGCGATGTGCAATCGTCACGGAGCTTGCCGTCAGGGAAGGGGACGGACCCTCGGGCCGTTTTTGCCCGTGTAGCGCGCGTGCTGGGTGGCAACTGGCCCGTCAGGCCCGGGGATCCGTACCGGGTTCCCCACAGTTGACAGATTTGCGAATGAGTGGATAAATGCACTCAAATGTCAATTTAAGTGACGAATCACGCGCATACAGGCGAGCAGTGGCGAGGATGTAGGTATGGTGCCGGCCGATCGTGGTCGGGGTTGGCTGACTGGCCAGCGATCCGGACCCCTTTCTCCCTGCTGCTGCAGCGGTAGAGCCAGATAAGGGAAAAATGATGCCGGAACGGTCAGCAGAGTTCATCAAGATTGCAAGCGACGTTGTCACGGTTGCGAAGGACGGTGACGTTGCCGTCGTCACGATTGATTCTCCGCCCGTAAACACGCTGTCGAATGCAGTGCGCGCTGGCCTTGACCTGGGTCTGAGCGCCGCGCAGGACGCCGGTGCGCGTGCCGTCGTGATTACCTGTGCCGGCAAGACGTTCATCGCAGGTGCGGAAATCGGCGAGCTGGGTACCGCCAGCGACGCGATCGGGCTGCATGACCTGCTTGCCAAGATCGAAAACGCGCCCGTTCCGGTCGTGGTTGCGATCCATGGGACCTGCCTTGGTGGCGGGCTGGAACTGGCGCTCTGTGCGCATGCCCGGGTCGCGGTTCCCAGTGCCAAGCTGGGCTTCCCTGAAGTCAAGCTGGGACTGCTGCCCGGCGCCGGCGGCACGCAGCGCCTGCCGCGGCTGGTCAGTGTCGAGGACGCGCTCGATGTGATTGTCACTGGCAAGCATATTCCGGCTCCGAAGGCGGCCAAAATGGGGTTTGTCGAGCGCGTAGCTCCTGAGGGTGAGCTGGTGGCGACGGCGGTGGCGCTGGCCAATGAACTGGCCGATCTGCCCGGCAAGCCGGTGCGCGTCCGCGACCGTGAGGAGCGGATTGCCGAAGCGCGGGCAAATCCCGGTGCGATCGATGCATGGCGCAAGGCCAATGCGAAGCTGCTGAAGGGGGCGATCGCGCCATCGTACAATGTGCGTTGCGTCGAAACCGCGCTCACCGTGACCGATTTCGAAGAAGGACTGCGGATCGAAAAGGGCTTGTTCCTCGAGCTGCTGGCCAATCCGGAGTCGGCGGCCCAGCGTTACTATTTCTTTGCCGAACGTGAAGCGGGGCGTATCCCCGATGTGCCTTCGTCCACCCCGCAGCGCGAGGTGAAGTCGGTCGGCGTCATCGGTGCGGGGCTGATGGGTGGCGGCATCGCCATGTGTTTTGCCAGCGCCGGTCTGCCTGTGACGATCGTTGAGCAGAAGCAGGATGCGCTGGACCGCGGTCTGGCGAATATCCGCAAGACCTATGAGGGGTCGGTGGCCAAGGGGCGGCTCACCCCGGAGGCGGCTGAAAAGTGCATCGGTCTGGTTACCGGCACGCTGGCGATGGAAGATCTTGGCACCTGCGATCTGGTGATCGAGGCGGTGTTCGAGAGCATGGACGTCAAGAAGCAGGTGTTCACTGCGCTTGACCGGGTCTGCAAGCCGGGTGCGATCCTGGCCACCAACACGTCCGCGCTGGATGTCGATGAAATTGCGGCAGTCACCAGCCGGCCCGAGGATGTCATCGGCCTGCACTTCTTCTCGCCTGCGCATATCATGCGGCTGCTCGAGATCGTTCGTGCGGACAAGACGGCGAAGGATGTTATTGCCACGGCGATGGCGCTGTCGCGCAAGATCGGAAAGATTGCGGTCCTGTCGGGCGTCTGCCCCGGCTTTATTGGCAACCGCATCCTGTTCCCGCGCCAGCGTCAGGCTGATGCGCTTTCACTTGAGGGCGTGCTTCCCTGGGATGTTGATCGGGTGCTGACGCAGTTCGGCCTGCCGATGGGGCCTTTTGCAATGTCCGACATGGCGGGGCTGAGCCTCGGCTGGGTGAAGGAGAAATCGACTTCTTCCTCGGTGCGCGAGATCCTCAACGAAATGGGCCGGCACGGCCAGAAGACCCAGGCCGGCTATTATGACTATGATGAGAATCGCCGTCCTTCGCCTTCGCCGGTGACTGAGCAGGTCATTCGCGATTTTGCTGCCCGTACGGGCAAGCCCCCGCGCACGGTGGACGATGCGGAGATCCTCGATCGCTGCATCCTGCCGATGGTCAATGAAGGCGCCAAGATCCTGGCCGAGGGCAAGGCGATCCGCGCCAGCGACATTGATGTCGTGTGGGTCAATGGCTATGGCTGGCCGGTCTGGAAGGGCGGTCCGATGTTCTATGCCGATCAGCGCGGTCTGCCGGAGGTTCTTAATCGCCTGCGCGAGCTTGAAGCGGCGCACGGCCCGGCTTTTGCCCCGGCACCGCTGATCGAGCAGCTTGTTGCCGAGGGCAAGAGCTTTGCCGATTTCCAGCAGCCGGCCCGTGTTGCTGAACCGGCCTAATCTAGACAGAATTCGAGAGGATTAATCATGCGCGAAGCAGTCATCGTCGCCGCCAAGCGGACCCCGATCGGTAAGGCCTATCGGGGCGCGTTCAACAATACGACCGGGACCACCCTGGGCGCGGAAGCGATCCGCGCTGCCGTGGCGCAGGCCGGCATCGATCCGGGTGAGATCGAAGATCTGGCCATGGGTTGCGCGCTGCAGCAGGGCACGACCGGCATGAATGTCGGTCGCAATGCGGCCATGCGTGCCGGCCTGCCCGACACGGTGGCGGCGCTGACGATCGATCGCGCCTGCTCATCGGGCCTGATGGCGATGGCCTGGGCTGCCAATTCGATCGTTACCGGCGGAGCGTCGGTGACGGTTGGCGCGGGCATCGAGTCGATCAGCCTGGTTCAAACGCCAAAGATGAACAATTTCATGGGTCGTGACCCGGTCCTGATGGCGGAAATGCCTGAAATCTACATCCCGATGATCGAAACGGCGGAAATCGTTGCCGATCGCTATGGGGTCAGCCGTGAGGCGCAGGACGAATATGCTCTGCAGTCGCAGCAGCGCACCGCAAAGGCGCAGGCAGAAGGCCGGTTCGCCAACGAAATCGTGTCCGTGTCGACCGTGATGAAGGTGCTTGTCGACAAGGAAACCGGCGCGATGGAAGATCGTCCGGTTACGATTTCGGCCGATGAAGGCAATCGCCCGCAGACCAAAATTGAGGATCTCCAGTCGTTGAAGCCGGTCTTCAAGGATGGGCATTTCGTCAAGGAAGGGCGCTTCATCACCGCTGGCAATGCCAGCCAGTTGTCCGACGGTTCGGCAGCGCTGGTGTTCATGGAGGCAAAGGAAGCCGAACGGCGCGGCATGGAGCCGCTGGGCGCATTCCGCGGCATCGCCGTAGCGGGTTGCAAGCCGGACGAAATGGGGATTGGTCCGGTGTTCGCCGTGCCGCGTCTGCTGGAGCGCCATGGTCTGACGATCGATGATATCGGCATCTGGGAACTCAACGAAGCCTTTGCGTCGCAGGTACTCTATTGCCGCGATACGCTGGGCATTCCGAATGATCGACTCAATGTGTCGGGCGGCGCAATTTCCATCGGTCACCCTTATGGTATGACCGGCGCGCGCTGCACTGGGCACGTATTGTACGAGGGGCGTCGCCGCGGGGCCAAGTATGGCGTCGTGACGATGTGTGTTGGTGGCGGAATGGGGGCCGCCGGTTTGTTCGAGATCTACTGATAAGAAGCACAATAGTAGCAAATTCTGGAAAGGATGATCGGGAATGGCCTTCATTCAAAATCGCTGGTATTTGGCGGGTTGGTCTCACGAAGTTATGCCGGGACCTGGCGGTGCCCCGAAGCCGTTGGGCCGCAAGATTTGCGGAGAGGATGTTGTTATCTGGCGTACGGCGACGGGTAAGCTCGTTATTCTCGCCGATTACTGTCCGCATCGCCTGGCTCCGCTGAGCTATGGTCATGTGATCGGTGAAGATATCAAGTGCCGCTATCATGGCCTTCGCTTCAACAGCGAGGGGCGTTGTTCGGTTGATCCGTCGGGTGCGAAGCCGCCGCCCATGGGCGTGAAAAGCTATCCCGTGGCAGAGCGCGATGGCGGCATCTTCATCTGGATCGGTCAAGGCGAGCCGACGCTTCCTGCACCCGACTGGCTGGATCTTGGCGCAGAATATGGTGGTGCGCTGCGCGACCATCTGGTCGTCAAGGCGAACTACAAGTTCATCGTCGACAATCTGCAGGACGATGCACACGCCACCCATCTTCACACGCTGCTCGAAACCGAAGCCCATATCGCACGGCCCAAGACCGAGGTGATCGACAATGGCGAAGAGATCAAATCGATCACGCAGCTGAAGGATACGTCGGTGATTCCGTTCTTCCGCGCTCTGCGGAAGAAGCCGGGCAACGTCGATCAGTTCATTCACCTGACTTGGAAAGCTCCGTCCACGATCAACATCCATGTCGGCGTGTATGATGTCGACGGTGATCCTGCAGATAATCAGGGCATCAATTCGGCACATATCATCACCCCGGAATCCGAGACTTCGACTCACTATTTCTGGTGTTTCGAACGGAATGCTGCGCTCGATAACCACGGGCTTACCGCGATGATGCAGTCCCAGCTCAAGCACATCTTCACGACCGAGGATGCGTGGATGGCTGAAGGACAGCAGCGTGTTCTGGGCGACCGCAACTTCTGGGAAGCGAAGCCGGCGATGATGCTGCAGGACAAGACCGCCGTCGTAACCCGTCGTCGGATCGAGGAGCTTGAGGAAAAGTCGAACGCCTGATCGGCGTTTCGAACCCGGTGCGTCAGGGCCGGGCGGGTCGCGAATGTTTGATGGAAAGATGATTCGTCATAATGACATTCGAACTTCACTACTCGCCCGGTTCCTGTGCCCGCGTCTCTCTTGTTGCACTTGAAGAAATCAATCAGCCATTTGAGGCGCACCTGGTTGCGGTGCTGGCTGGTGAGAACCGGCGGCCGGAATTTCTGGCGCTGAATCCGGCCGGCAAGGTGCCGGTGCTGATTGTGGACGGGGTTCCACTCGTCCAGAATGTTGCGATCCTGAGCTATCTGGCAGATCGCTTTCCATACGCGGGCTTGCTGCCCCATGCCACAGACGTGCTCGCCCGGACGAAGGCGCTGGGCGACCTTGCTTGCTGCGCTTCAGACCTGCACCCATTGGTCACCCGCATCGCGTTTCCGGGCAAGGTTGTTGCCGATGTCGGATGTGCAACTTTGCTGCGCGATGCGGCGATCGAACGCATGGCCGCGTTTTTGGCAATCTATGAGGATCGGCTGGCTTCGCAGCGCTGGGTTACCGGCGATCGGTGGTCGATTGTCGATGTCTATCTGAACTGGGTCTGGTTCAGAATCACTGGCGGCGGCTTTGATCCATCGGCCTTTCCGAACATCGGCGCGCATGCGGTGCGTGTTCAGGAACGCCCCTCCTTTGTCCGCGCGATGGCGCGCGAAGCACAGGCGGAGCAGGCACTGGTGGCCCGTGGCCTCTTTTCCAGGCCTGGATCATGAGGGATGGTCTTGTTGATATCGTCCAATTGCGCGTAATCACGACCCTGCCTGCAAAGGCGGAGCTTTCAGCGAATGCCGCGGCATTTGCACGGTATAGGGGTGGTTCGATATGACCTATTCAAGAGGCGCGGTAATACTTCACTGGGTGATCGCGATCATGATCATCGTGGCCTTGGCGATTGCGAAGATTTCCGAGGATTGGGAAGGTCCGTCGCGTGGTTTGGCGATGATGTGGCACAAGTCGCTTGGGATCAGCGTCCTTGTTCTGACTTTTGTGCGTATCTGGTGGCGCATCACGCATCGTCCGCCGCCGTTGGATTCGCACTTGAAGAAGTGGGAGAAGTTCCTGGCTGAAGCCGTGCACTATTTCTTCTACTTCATGATGCTGGCATTGCCGATTTCGGGTTGGCTGTTTGTCTCGGTTCCGCTCGATCCTAAGCCGCTCACCTTCTTTACCTTGTTCGACATTCCCTATCTGCCGGTCACCGGGAACAAGGCGCTTGGCAGTGCGATGCACGAAGTTCACAGCATTGTCGGCAACATCACGATGCTGGTCATCGCGCTCCACATCGTCGGGGCGCTCAAGCACCAATGGTTCGACAAGATTCCCAGCCTGTCACGCATGTCGTTCCGTCGAACGGATGACGGTGCCTGATCCCAGGTGCATCGGCTTGGATCAGGCGTCCAATTCGGGCGCAGTGGCCGCACGGTTGCCGGGTACTACCCAGCCCGTGCGGTACCGAGCCGCAGGCGTTTTGGAACACCATGGGTGCAGGAACGGAAATTGACTGGCGGCAAGGGAGTTTAAGGATGAGGGTCAAGGCCGTAGTCGGGCATCGTTATTTCATTTGGTTCCTGCTGGCGCTGCCGGCAATCGGCTTCAGTATCGCGCTTTCGGGCGGGACGTTGACGGTTGCGGAAGTGCTTCATCCTACGGGTGAGTTCAGCGCTCGGGCGATGCTGCTTGCGCTTTACTGTTCGCCGCTGGTGGTGGTGTTTCCGCGCGTCGGTTTTTTCCGGTCGCTGTTGAAACGGCGCAGATATTTCGGGGTTGCCGCATTTGGCTATGCGTTGTTCCACACCCTGCTTTACCTGATCGAAAAGGGCACGTTTGCTGCGGTGCTGGGTGAGGCGTTGGATCTGGCGATCTGGACGGGATGGCTGGCATTTTTCATCTTCGTGCCGCTTGCCGTGACCAGCAGCGATGCGATGATCCGGCGGATGGGGCCGCGCAAGTGGAAGGCGTTGCAACAGACGACCTATGTCGCGGCTGTCCTGACGGTCATGCACTGGCTGTTTCTGGATTATGCCTGGGCACCGGTGCTGGTGCACTTTGCGCCGCTGGCACTGCTTGAGATTGCACGCATCGCGAAACGGCGCGGTCGTGCTCGGGTGCCGGTCAGCGTCTGACCGTTATGGGGGCAGGGGGGGCGGCTCTATGCGGTAGCACGCCGGTCTCCTGTCCAGCATCCCCGTCGCGGCGTGGCTGAAAGCGGGGGCGGCAAGGGCGGGCCAGTCTTGAGATGACCGGCCCGCTCCACTGGTTCATTTGGTCATGATGCCACGACCGACCAGCCGATCGCGGTTATGTGGACGGGTGAGGTCCACGCTCGGCCCGACCGGTACGATCCTGGTCGTGCTGACTCCCGGTATACAATAGTAATCAGC
The DNA here is from genome assembly GCA_964393565.1 of uncultured Stakelama sp. GTDB lineage: Bacteria > Pseudomonadota > Alphaproteobacteria > Sphingomonadales > Sphingomonadaceae > Sphingomonas. The sequence continues at coordinate 21,441 of CAYMUJ010000003.1, forward strand.
CTTGCTGAGGTCGAGCCGGACGGTTTCGGCAATGCCCGGCCATTGATACAGCTCGCGCAGATAGTTTGACAGGTTCGGATAGTCTTCAATACGGCGCAGATTGCATTTGAACGCATGCACGTAGCAGCTGTCGAACCGCACCAGAGTGGTGAACAGCCGCCAGTCCGCTTCCGTGCAATATTCGCCGGCCAGATAGCGCCGCGTTGTCAGATGTTCTTCGAGCACATCGAGCCCAGCAAACAGCTCGCCAACCGCTTCATCATAGCCTTCCTGGGTGGTGGTCAGGCCGGTGCGGTAGACGCCGTTGTTGATCCGCGGATAGATGTAATCGTTCCAGTGATCGATGTCGGGCCGAAGCGCTTCGGGATAGAGGTCCAGCCGATTTCCGGTAAGGTGATCAAAGGCAGTGTTGAGCATTCGGACGATCTCCGAACTCTCATTGCTCACGATCTTCCCGGTCTTGCTGTCCCACAGGATGGGAACGGTCACCTTGCCGACATAATCGGGTTCTGCACGGGCATAGATCTGATGCAGCGGATAGGCCGCTCCGCCGATCCCTTCGGGGCCATCGGTGAATGTCCAACCCTCGCTTGCCTCGGCCATGGGGATGGCGAAATAGACCGGGATCAAGGGGGCAAGCTGTTTCAGCGCACGCATCGCCAGCACACGTCCGGCCCAGGGGCAACTCCACCCTGCCCAGAGATGATAGCGCCCCGGCTCGGCGGGAAACATCGCGTTCTGATCCGCGGAAACAGTGTCGCGGAACTGACTGACCTTGCGTACGAAACGCCCGTCTTCGATGTCTTCCACCGAAGGCATTGCGCTTGTCCATTTGCCTCTGACCAATCCGGCCATACCCGTTCTCCCCGTCGGTCGCTAATCGGGATCTGCGCGCGATACACCAACGCCGGCGGGCGGCTTATGCGTTTCCGAAACGAAAGCTGGTGAGCGCGACAGCACCAAAAAACGACGGTTCATGATAGTGAATCGTGCACGCGCCATCCTCGCCGGCCCCGGCGGCAACGTGCAATGGAATGAGATGATCTGGCCGTGGGTGGACAAAATGCGCTCCGGGTGCGCTTTCCCACTCGACCAGTGCGTCCGTACGGTCCTGCGCCGATGATCCGACCAGACGCTCACGCATCCATTGATCAAACTGAGTGGACGGCGCCTGGCCGCGCGGGCCGATTGCGGACAGATTGTGGAATGTCATGCCCGACCCGATGATCAGGATGCCATCATCGCGCAGCGGCGCGAGCAGGCGGCCGGCCTCGATATGGGCCATTGGATCGAAATCCGCGCGCACTGACATTTGAACGACCGGGATATCGGCCTCGGGCCGCAGTGGCTCCATCAATGTGAAGGTGCCGTGGTCAAACCCCCGCTTGTCATCGGTTCCGCACGGAAAGCCGCCCTTGTCGAGCAATGCCTTGACCTGCAGCGCTACTTCAGGGCTCCCGGGTGCATCATATCGCACGTGATAGGTATGTTCGGGGAAGCCGTAATAGTCATAATACATGGGTGGGCGCGGGTGGGTTCCAACCTGAAACTCCCGCGCCTCCCAGTGAGCGGAAATCACAACAATGGCTCTCGGCTGCTCGGCAAGTGACGGGAGCACGCCTTTCAGCGATGCTTCCAGCCCATCGAACTGACGCCGCATCGGGCCCTGCAGGTAGGGCCAGGGGCCGCCGCCGTGACAGAGAAAGAATGTCGGCTGCCGTGCCATGTTGAAATTCCCCTTGGCAGTATTTAGCGCGGCGCGATCGGCGCACGCTTGGAACGGCCCCAGGCGACGAACACGGCCAGGGCAAAGAGGATGACATTGGTCACGAATGCCGCTGCCGGATCACCACGGCTGACGTGGAACACAAAGGCGCAAACCTGAAGCGCAGCGCAGCCGATTGCGGCGAGCACGGTGAGCTGCGGCTTGATCCGCGTCAGGGCCGGCAGCAGGATCCCGATCCCGCCAAGGCCGTCAACAACGCCAGTAAAATAGACAAGGGCCGGATTCACTTCACCCACCCAAGGCATCATCTTGGCGAGTTCGGGGATCGGCGTTCCCAACTTCATGAATGCACCGGACAGAAACATCAGTCCGACGAGAACCTGGGCGACCCAAAGGCCGATGTTCATCCCCTTGCTCGGTTGCTTTGCTTCGGTTGTCATTTCGCTCCATCTCCCAGTTCTTTGGCGTTCGAAGCATGACTCGAACCCAAGGTGAGCACGGCCAGGATCAGGCAGTGCTGTGATCACAATGGTATTTGGTAGCGGTCTGGTGCACAATGCGTCTGGATGTTGACAGATAGTTTCGCTATTGTTGATAATCATGGATCGTATTCTGAGCATGCGTGTTTTCTGTGCGGTGGCGGAAACGCTGCGCTTTCGCGCGGCCGCCACCCGCTTTTCGATGTCGCCGGCGATGGTCAGCAAACATGTCACGGCACTGGAACTGCATATCGGTGCACGCCTGTTGATGCGAAACACGCGCCACGTCTCGCTGACCATGGAGGGACAGGCCTATCACCAACGGGCCCAGGCCATATTGGAAGAGCTGGACGAGCTTGAAGCCGCGGTCGGGAAGAGGGCGACGCAGATTGGCGGCGTCATCCGCCTCAGTGCACCGATCTGGATGGCCAATGAACGATTTGCGAGGATTTTGCAGTCCTTCGCCGACGAACATCCCGACGTGACCTTTGACGTGAATCTGAGTGGAAGCCACGTCAATCTGGTCGAGGACAGCTACGATCTGGCGCTGCGGGTGAGCCCGAAACTCGCTCCGGGGCTGATTGCCAAACCGTTGATGCCGATCACCTTTGGGCTCTACGCGGCACCGGACTATATCGCCGCGCGGGGCGCACCCGGTTCGATCGACGCGATATTCGAACATCCTCTGCTGGTCTATTCCGCCGGACCGAGGCTGGAGGAGCAGTTGAAGGTCAGCAGGCGGGGGCGTGACAAGATTGAGGTGAACAGTCTCATTTCCAGCGAAAATGAGACCCTGTTGCTTCATGCCGGACGCGCCGGAATGGGGCTGGTGGTGCTGCCGGATTGGTTGTCCGATTCCGAAGTCGCAAATGGCAGCCTGCAGCGACTGCTGCCTGACAGCTTCAACGTCCCGGTACGGTTGCATGCGGTCTACTCAAGCCGCCGTCAGCTACCCGCGCGCGTCCGCAAGTTCCTCAACGCGCTTTGATCGCGTTCACGACCCGCCTGCGCGCGCGGTGCGCCGGCAGGGTCAACTATGCGGACACGCTGCCCGCGACTGGCACTTTGAGGGTGCCGATACCTTCAATCTCCGCGACAATGGTCTGCCCGGGCAGGATCGGGCCGACGCCATCGGGCGTGCCGGTGAAGATCACGTCGCCCGGATAAAGCGTGTAGAAGCTCGAGGCGAATGCGATCAGGTCTTTCACATCCATGATCAGTGCCTTGGTATTGGCGCGCTGGCGTGGTTGGCCATCTACTGTCAGGGTCATCTCCCGACCGGCCGGATCCCCGAACTCGTCCGCAGTAACCAGCCACGGCCCAAGCACCGAATAGCTGTCGAGCGACTTGCGGAGCGATCGCTCCTCCGGACCGCGAATGGTGATATCCAGCCCGATGGTATAGCCTGCGACATAATCCAGGGCATTCGCACGCGACGCCTGATAGCAGGGCTTACCGATCACGACGGCGAGTTCAAGTTCATGATCGGTGCGCCGTTCGGGATGGGCGATCCTGATGGCCTCGCCGGCCCCGATCATCGATGAGGTCGCCTTCAGGAACAGGCCGGTTTCCTGGATCGTGCGGACCAGAGCCCGGTTGAAGGTGGCTTCGTCCGCCTCAGCTTCGTCAAAATGTGCCTGATAGTTAACCGGTGCCGCAATGAATTTCCCGGGATTGGCCACCGGGCTGAGCAGCTTTACCTTCTCGATCGGATGTGTGTTCACCCGCGGGAGGGTGTCGATGGTTTGCCGCACTGAATCCAGCGATGCGACAAGCAGGTCATGGCCCGGAAGCGGGTAGCGCTGGGGCGGCAGGACCTGCAGTGCCTCGGTCACGTCATGAATGACGTTGCCGTCAACCACCCCAAGCCGGTTGTCATCAAAACGGCATATACGCATCTGGTTTACGCTCCTGCAATCTGAAGGACTGGCGGTTGGGGCGATCGGACTTCAGGGTCTGGTCGCCCCGCTTTGTCAAGCGCCGGCATGACTTTCCTTGCGCTTCAGGGCATCAAGCTGCTTGCGCATGCTGACGCCGAAGCGATCGTTGAACACGCCGAACTCGACGGTGCCGGCGCGGCGGTCCGACAGGATTGCCTCCTGCATCCGGCTTATGGCGTAAACATCATCGGCAAACACATTTTCGAGCACGATCTGCGACAGCACCTCCTTGGGCATCACCAGCTTCTCGCCGGTGTTGAGCAAGGTGAATTGGTGCGTGTTGGTTTCGTCCTCGGGCGTGATTGCGTGCGCGACATAGAAGCTGGAGGGGACCGCGGTGACACCGGGGTCCAGCGACTCACGGAGCGAAAGGGCGTGATTGAACGACGGCCCATGTTGCTTGGTCCAGTTGGTGCTGCTGATCCACACCTCTGGATCGCCGCCGCACCAGTGCGCGATCATACCCATTTGTTCGCGCGGGACGGACTTGGTCCAGCCAACGCCGTCATCCACGGTGATGCCCTTGGTCGGCTCTTCGGCCTGTTCGATCGACGCTGCCTGCGGTCCATGCAGAAAATGGATATGGGTCAGATCGAGGAGATTTTCGATCAGAAGCATGTAGTTGCCAGGGTTGTGGCAATAGGTCAGGAACATGGAATCATCATCCCACACCCGGTCCTCTAGCGGGATGAGCGCTGGGTCAGCCTTGTCCGGATCGCCCATCCACACCCATAGCCACGGCCCGCGTTCGACAGCGGGATAGGCCCTGACACCAAATCCCGGCGCGGATTTTACGCCGGGTACCCAGATGCACCGACCGGTCCGGTTGAATGTGAAGCCATGGTAGCCGCATCGCACCGCATCGCCGATCAGCACCCCCTTGGACAGGGCGTAGCGGCGGTGCGCGCAACGGTCGTCAAGCACAACCGGTTCGCCCGCCTCCGTGCGGAAGAAGACGAGCGGTTCGCCCAGTGCCTTGATCGACTTCAATGTGCGATCAACGGCGCTGCGCTCGGCGATGACATACCATGCATTGCGGATGAGCGGCGCCATGCCGGCCGGAACAGGTTGGTCCTGCGGCAGGCCGGGGGTCATGATGCGGCCTGTGTCTTCGGATGCAGATGCACGGGTTGTTTCGGAAATGTCCGCAACGGATTCTTGCATGGCAACTCTCCCTGAAAATTCATGTTGGTGCCAGTTCGGTCTGGCTTAGTGTTTACGCTCTGCGTGGTTGGGGATCAGGCGCATGTTCAGTTCGGCGAAGCCCTGTGCCGAATTGTTGATCAGCCGCATCGATGACTCGCACTCCAGCCGTGCAACATGCCGCAGCATCGCCCGCAGCACGGCTTCCATTTCGAGGCGGGCGAGATGCTTGCCCAGACACAGATGAATGCCATGGCCCCAGCCCAGGTGATCCTTCGGGTTGCGGCCGACATCGAAGCGTTCGGGGTCGGCATATTTGCGTTCATCAAGATTGGCGGCGCCGTACAGCAACCAGACCCGCGCGCCGGCGGGAATGATGGACGTGCCGATTGCAAAGTCCGCTGTCGCCACCCGGGTAAATCCGCGCAGCGGGGTGGCGATGCGTACCGCTTCATCAACGGCGCCCGGGATCAGTCCGGGATCGGCGCGGATCCGGTCCCACGCGCCCGGGACCGTTGCGAGGCCGTGCAGCATCTGTGCGGTCGAATAGATCGTCGTGTCGAGCGAGGGGACGATATAGTCCCCCAGCAGGCCACGCGCTTCCGCGTGCGTGATTTCGCCATCGTCAGCAGCGTTGAATAGCCGTGCTGCCCACCCGTCTGGTGTCAGGTCGTCACGGTCGATCGTCTGCATATGCTGCATGAAGTCACGCATGACGGCCAGGCCGACACTCTCGCGTGCATGACCGGATGGGCCGAACAGGTCGAAGACCGCGTTGGACCAGGTCAGCATCCGCGCGCTGTCTATCCCCTGGATGCCCACCATTTCCGCGATGATCGTCAGGGGCAGATATGAAGACAGACCGCGAACCGCTTCGAAGGGGTGCCCGTTGGCGAGCGCGGCGACCCGTTCATCGGCCAGCCGCTCGACCCGTTCCTTCAGCAGCGTGACCGCTGTCGGGGTCAGGGGGCGCATTGCAACCCGCTGCAGTTGTCGGTGGCGTTCCCCATCGGCCAGCAGCGTTGACACCAGCGCGGACGTTGCCGCGTTCTGGGCGGCGTTGACGGAGATTCCACGGCCACTGATCAGCACGTCTGGCGCACGCAGGGCGGCAATCACATCGCGGTATCGTGCCACGACATAGAGATCCAGCGCAGGAACCCAGACGGCATCGCCAGCGTCGCGCAACGCACGAAACATGGCGCGGGAGTCGGACAGGTTCTCATCGCTGAACATGTCTCCGGCATATTCGGCGGCCGCGTAGCGAGCGGCAGGAGCGGTGGTGTCCATCATCTACCTTTTGCCGGTTTTTCCAGCGCAACTGCGGCCTGGCGCTGTGGGATGGTTCGCCGAAACCATGCTGCCAGCGTCATGCGTTAAATTTGAACAAAACTCAAAGTTCTGTCAAGTCCTCCCGACGGGTGCGGTACACATGGATGCGGCGAGGCTTGTGTGCCGTCCCAGTTCAGGCATGCGGGGTCCGCACTGCTCCCCCTGACGAGCGGCTTGCTGGTGCTCGCAATGGCTGGCTGGCGCAGCCGACAGGGTGGGGGCGATGGGTGCGTGGCGCTGCATCCCTTGCGCGAAGAGCGGAACAATGCATGGTGCCGGGATGACGAACAACGCGACGCAGAAGCCTGGGGGCGGGGGCACGCACAGGACAAAGCGGACCTATCGGAACAACCGGCGACAGACGATCATTTCGGCCCTGCGCCAGTGCATCCTGCGGGCGGGCTATGCCGACACGACCATCACGGACATTGCCAACGAAGCCAATATTAGCCTGAGCCACTTGTTATATTATTACCCGGGCAAGGACGATATCCTGATCGACCTGGTGACCGAACACCATAGCCGTATCAGCGAAACGATGCGTGTCGATCAGGCAGCGGACCCGATCGACATGATTGAGGCGATGGTCGACAAGATCTTCATTGCCACGGCGGCTGAGGAACTCGCTCTCCTGCGCGAATTTGTCGGGCTCGCGGTACACAAGCCTGAGTTGAATGCGATCCTGGAGGAGTATGCATCCATAGGCTATCGGCAGTTCGAGCAGATTTTCGAAATGCTGCCGCCGCAGGACGATTTTTCCCCGGCAGACGGCGCCAATCTTGCGGGCGCTCTGTGGCTTGGCCTGATGGTGCAGGTTGATGTGCGAAGCGCGCGCGACGAGCGTGAGACCCGCAGGTTGTTCCGAACCGCGTTGATGCGAATCGCACGGCTTGATCAGTTGGCCCCTGTATCCGCAGAACCGCAGCGCGCGATCAGCGCGGGGGCGTCCGGATCATAGGGGTTCATGCTGCGCGCCTGTCGCGATCTGTCTGCCGGCAACAGGAACGGCCCCGATCCCGGTTGATCGGGAACGGGGCCGCCTGAAATTTTCGTTCGGCCAAAACCAGGCCTCTGATCCGGTGTCCGGTCGGAACGGTCCGAACACGGCGTCAGGGAAATGGCGGGGACCGGGTGGTCCGATCCCTGCCTGACATTCCTCAGATCAGAACCGGGTGCGCAGTTCCACGCCATACTGGCGCGGGGCACCCCAAAGTCCGAAGCGGTTGCCCACGAAGGACGTCTGGGCCAGCGAGATCAGATAATCTTCGTTGGTCAGGTTCTTGCCATAGATGCGGACCGAGTAGCGGTCATCCGCGCTGCTCCACTGAACGCTGCTGCTGAGCACCGCATAGGCCGGCTGCGAGTCTGCCACGTTGTTGAACTCGCGGAAGAAGACCCGCGACTTGAACCCGAGGTCGCTGCGGAAGGTGAGCGAGCCACCGGCGATGACGGGCTGGGTCCTGTAGTCGAAACCGACATTGACCGAGACGTCAGGCGCGTTCGGGATCGGGTTGCCCGACAGATCCTGCAGCGTGGCCGAACCACCCAGTGGCGTGGCGAGGATGTCGGTGTTGGAGAACTCCGTGAACCGGGCGTTCGACAACGTCATGTTCGCATTGACCGTCAGGCTCTTGCTCGGACGCATCACGGTCTCGAACTCCGCACCGTAGATACGTGCCTTCGGGGCGTTGGCGAGCAGGAAGTTGAAGCCGACCAGCTGCTCAACCTGCATGTTCTTATAGTCATAATAGAACGCAGATGCATTGAGCGTGAACTTGCCCTTGGCGAACTCGTTCTTGATGCCAAGTTCATATGCCGTCAGCTCTTCCGACGCATAGCGGTCGTTGATGCTGGTACGGAAGTTGAACCCGCCAACCTTGAAGCCCTTCGAGAACGAGCCGTAGATGACGTTGTCCGGGGTCACGTCATACTGGAAACCGAAGCGCGGCGTCCAGGAACTGAAGCTCTGGCTGTTGGTGCGGTTCAGCTGGGCGATCGGGCCGGCCAGCGTCGCGATGACGCGACCATTGGCATCCGCCGCCGGGCTTGCCACGGGGCCGAACGCCGGGGGCAGGGCCGGGAACTGCTGGAAGCTGTCCTGCGTGATCGTCTGCTTGTCGGACGAATAGCGCAGGCCGCCGATCAGGCGGAACGAATCCGACAGATCGAGGGTAACGTCACCGAAGAACGCAAGGGTTTTGGTGGTGTACGGCTTGGCAAGCTGTTGCAGACCCGCGCCGGCCGGGGCGGCCTGCTGCGGCGTCGTGCCGATGAGGCGAGCCCCGTTGGGGAATTCGAAATCGAGATGGAAGCGGAATTCATCGCGCATGTAGAACCCACCAAGGACGGCATGGACCGGACCCTTGTTGATGCCGATGGTCAGTTCCTGGGTGAACGTCTTCGCCAGCTGCTTGGTCGTGTTGACCGCCAGCGACACGTTGGTCGCATCGAAATCGCCCTGGAAGTCATCGCGGAAGCGCTGATAGGCGGTCGTCGACTTGATCGTGACGTCGCCCATATCCCAGTTCAGGATGCCCGCGACCGAGGTGTAGCGGCGCTCCTGCGACACCGGATCATTGATCGCGACGGTGCGCGGCTCATTCGGGATCAGGGTCGTGGGAAGGGTCAATGACGGGGTGAAGACACGTGCCTGGGCGATCGGCTGGTCGACGTTCGTGTAGTAGACGAACGTACCGTCGCGCTGGGCATAGGTGCCGATCAGGCTGGCGGTGAAGTTGGACGCAAGGTCAACCTCAAGATGGGCGCGCGCCATCCAGGAATCGCCCTTGTCCAGTTCGGGGCCGTTGGCTGCAAGGTTCGTGACCAGGCCGTCGCCGCGCTGCCAGCGGTCGCCGCTAACGCGCAGGCGCACCGAATCCGTGATCGGCACGTTGAGCGCACCCTGAACGCGGTACTCGTCATAATTCTGGTAGCTGGCGAGGACATAGCCGCCGAAGTCCTGGGTCGGCGCCTTGGTGATGAAGTTGATCACGCCACCGTTCGCGTTACGGCCATAGGTGGTGCCCTGCGGGCCGCGCAGCACTTCGACGCGCTCAAGATCGACCTGGGTCAGTTCACCCATCGACGGACGCGGCTGATACACGCCATCGACATGGACGGCGACGCCGGGGGCGCTGCCCGTGACGGTGAGGCCGACGCCGCGGATAGCGATCGCCGTGTCGCCCGAACGGCCCTGGCCGGCCTGAAGGCTGGGAACGAGAGTCTGAAGATCGGTCGCTTGGGTGACGCCGCGATCCTGAAGGTCGTCGCCGCCGATCGCGCCGATTGCGCCGGGAACTTCGATCAGGGTCTGCGCGCGCTTCGTTGCCGTAATGACGACCTCAGCCGGGCCATCCGAGTCGGCCTGCTGAGCGAATGCAGGCGAGGCTGCCATGACCGTGGCCATGACCGTGGCCGCGCTCATATAGTAACGAATCTTCATGATTTCTCCTCTCCGTAACCGTGTGAATGTTATTATTTTCGACATAAAAGAGCGAAATTGCCCGCAAATGTAAAGAGTGGATATCCGGGTCCCTGAAATTTGCGAAAAATCTGGGCTGGGTAAAGGCTGTGTCGCGATACCGTGTGCTGCCGCCTCGTTTCGCCTTGAGGTGATGGCGGCTAGGCGCGCCCGGAGAGTCGTGCGCGGCATGTGGCCCCGGCCACGCGCTGGCGACAAACTCCGGCATTGATTTGACGTACCGGTGCATTTATGCACTCAATAATTGGTCCGCGAAAACGATATTGTGCGGGCGGAAATGGTTTGAGGTGAGGAATGAGCGAAAAGGCAGCCTTGGAGGTGCCGGCCGAACTGCAGGCCGCCCGCATGCGGTATCAGCAGGAGCGTGACCGGCGTCTTCGCCAGGATGGCGATGACCAATATGTCGAAACTGCCGGCAAATTTGCACACTTTGCAGAAGTGGACACGTTCGCCGAGTCGGTCATCGAGCGTGATCCGATCAAGCGGCATTACGAAGTCGCGATCATCGGTGGCGGCTTTGCCGGCCTGTTCGCGGCCTCGCGGCTGCGTGCGTCCGGGATTGATGACATCAGCATCATCGAAGCCGGTTCGGACTTTGGGGGTACCTGGTACTGGAACCGCTATCCGGGCTGCCGGTGCGACATCGACGCCTACACATATATCCCGATGCTGGAAGAGACCGGCTTCATGCCGTCCGAGCGTTATGCGCGGTCATCGGAGATTTTTGAACAGTGCAAGCGCATTGGCGAACATCTCGGGCTGTACGAAAATGCACTCTTTCAGACGCGCGTGCGCGAATTGCGTTGGGATGACGCGGCGGTTCACTGGACTATTTCCACCAACCGCGGCGATGAAATCACCGCCAACTTTGTCATCACGGCGACCGGTCCGCTGAGCAAGCCGAAGCTGCCGGGTATCCCGGGGCTGGATCAGTATAAGGGCCATATCTTCCACACCTCGCGCTGGGACTATGACTATACCGGCGGATCGATTGATGGCGGCCTGACAAAGCTGGCGGACAAGAAGGTGGCCATTATCGGCACGGCTTCGACGGGAGTGCAGGTCATTCCGCACCTCGCCGAAGGGGCACAGCACCTTTACGTTTTCCAGCGGACGCCGACTGCGGTGTTCCCGCGCAACAACCGCAAGACCGACCCGGAGTGGGTCAATTCGCTCCAGCCCGGCTGGCAGGCGGAGCGTGTGCGTAACTTCAACGAAGTGGTCACGGGTCGTCCGGTCAAGGAAGACATCGTCAACGATTGCTGGACGGAGATATACAAGACCGTTCCCAACCAGACGCCGGGGGCCAAGCATTTCGATGCCGGTGAAGCGATGCTCAAGGCCGAGATCGCTGACATGCAGAAAATGGACAAGATTCGCGAACGGGTGAGCTCGATCGTGAAGGACCCGGAAACGGCAGAGAAGCTGAAGCCGTGGTTCCGCGTGTTCTGCAAGCGCCCGACTTTCCACGATGAGTATCTTGCAACCTTTAACCGCGACAATGTGACCCTGGTCGATGTCGCCGGTGATAAGGGCGTACAGGCGATCACTGAAAAGGGCATTGTCGCTGGCGGTGTGGAGTATGAGGTCGACTGCATCGTCCTCGCGTCGGGCTATGAGATTTCGACGGGCCTGGAACGGCGCGTGGATTATCAGACCTATGGCATTGGCGGTGAGTCGCTGTTCGAGCATTGGAAGGATGGTCGCAAGACGCTGCACGGTCATTCGACCCACAACTTCCCGAACCTGTTCACCTGCGGCGTTTCGCAGAACGGCCTGTCGATGAACTTCAGCTCGATGTATGGTGGTCAGGCAGAGCATATCGCCTACATCATCGGCCAGGTGAAATCGCGTGGCGCCCGTGCCGTGCATCCGACCGCTGAGGCCGAGGAGCAGTGGGTCGAGACGATCTATTCGCTGTCGCGTCGCAACGCCGATTTCCTGGCCAGCTGCACGCCAAGCTATTTTAACAATGATGGCAAGTTTTCCGAGCGCAAGTCGGGCTTTCTGTCCGATGCCTATGCGCCCGGCATCATTGCGTTCAATGAGTTGATGGCTGATTGGCGCGCCAAGGGCGATTGCGCCGGTCTGGAGTTTTTCTGACGCGAGTCCGAGGCTTGGCCGGTGATCTGGTCAACCGAACTTCGATTCTGGAGATATACTGATGAATCTCGATTTTTCTGCGGAAGATGAAGCGTTCCGCCAAGAGGTGAGGACCTTCATCACCGAAAACTACCCCCCGGAAGTGCGCGCGGCACAGAATGAATCGCGCGAACTGAACAAGGAAGAGCAGCTGGCGTGGTGGAAGGTTCTGGCCAAAAAGGGCTGGGTGGCACCGCACTGGCCGGTGGAGTGGGGCGGCAAGGACTGGACGCCGACACAGCGCTTCATCTTCAATGAAGAGCTGGCAAAGGCGGAGACCTTCGGTCTTGTGCCGTTCGGCCTTGTCATGCTTGCTCCCGTGCTGTGGACCTATGGCACGCAGGAGCAGAAGGAGCGGTTCCTTCCGGCCATCTACAATGGTGATATCTGGTTCTGCCAGGGCTATTCGGAGCCGGGTGCAGGCTCTGATCTCGCCTCGCTGCGTTGTCGCGCGGACCGCATTACGGATCCGGACGACGGCAAGGAATATTACATCGTCAACGGGCAGAAGACCTGGACGACGCTGGCCCATTATGCCGACTGGGGCTTCTTCCTGGTCCGCACAGATCAGGACGCAAAGCCGCAGGCAGGTATCAGCTTCCTGCTGATCGACATGAAGTCCCCGGGCATCACCGTGCGGCGGATCACGACGGTCGAGGGCGGTCACGAAGTCAACGACGTGTATCTCGACAACGTCAAGGTCCCGGTCGAAAACCGCGTCCATGAGGAGAACAAGGGCTGGACCTGCGCCAAGGCTCTGCTGCAGCATGAACGCACCAGCATCGCTGAGGTTGCCCAGTCGCGGGTCAAGCTGGCGAAGCTGCGCAAGATGGCGGCACGCGAACGGGCCGATGACGGGCGCAGCATGCTCGAAGATCCGGCGTTCCTGCGCAAGCTGACCCAGATCGAAGTCGAACTGGACGCGCTTGCCATGACCGAAATGCGCGTACTTGCCGATACGGTTGCCGGGCGCGAAGCCGGGCCGGAAAGCTCGATCTTCAAGGTGCGTGGTACCGAGATCAAGCAGCGCCTGACCGAGTTGGCTGTTGAACTGATCGGCTATGATGCTGTGCCCTATATCACGCAGGCGAGCCATAATCAGGGATCGATCCATGAGGATAGCGTCAACCTGACATGGGATTATCTGAACTACCGCAAGCTTTCGATCTTCGGCGGTTCGAACGAGATCCAGCGCAACATCATCTCCAAGGTCGTGCTTGGCCTGTAACGGCCCGGCTTCGCCCCGTTCTTATTGAGAGACAAAACGATGCAACTGAGTTTCACTGACGAGCAGGTGATGCTGCGCGAAACGCTCGCTGCCTTCCTTGCCGATCGCTACGATTTTGACAGTCGCAAGAAGGCTTTGGAACAAGAACCCCATTGGCGGCCGGATATCTGGAAAGCACTGGCAGAAGAGCTTGGTGTTCTGGGCGCGTCCTTTCCCGAGAGCCTTGGCGGTTTCGGTGGTGGCGCGGTCGAAAACCTGATCGTTATGGAGGAACTGGGTCGCGCCTTGGTGGTCGAACCCTATTTGCCATCCATCGTCATCGGTGGCGGATTTCTGAAGCATTCGGGTCATTCTGATGCGGCGACCCTGGCTGAGGGCGTCATCGGCGGCGGGACCATCCTGGCCTTTGCGCAGGCGGAACGGAACAGCCGCTTCAATCCCGCAGCAGTCGAAACCCGCGCCAGCGCCAGTGGGGATGGCTGGGTCATTGACGGTCACAAGCGCATGGTGGTTGCGGCCCCGATCGCGAACAAGCTCTTTGTGACCGCGCGGACTTCTGGCGGGTCGCATGACCGGGACGGCATTTCGGTGTTCCTGGTCGATGTGGACACGCCTGGCGTGGAACTCACCAGCTATGTCACCTATGACGGGTTCCTGGCGGCAGACGTCAGCTTTGCCAATGTGAAGGTTGGCGCCGACGCGCTGTTCGGCACCAGGGACAAGGGGCTGGCGTTGGTCGAGCAGGTGCTCGACGATGCGATTGCGGCGATTGCGGCTGAATCATCCGGCGTCCTGCGTACTGCACTTGAACGGACCGTCGAATATTCGCGCGAACGTAAGCAGTTTGGCGCACCGCTCAGCTCGTTTCAGGCGCTTCAGCACCGCATGGCCGACATGTTCATTGAGGTTGAACAGGCGCAGTCCATGGCATGGCTGGGCGCTATTCGTGCAGAGTCGGCAGATCCGGCATTCCGCGCACGCGGCATGTCCGCGGTCAAGGTGCAGATCGGCAATGCCTGTCGCAAGGTTGGCCAGAGCGCGATCCAGGTCCATGGTGGCATGGGCATGACCGATGAGATGGCGATTTCGCACTATTTCAAGCGTGCAACGATGATCGAGACCATGTTCGGCTCGGTCGACTATCATCTCGCTCGCATCGAAGCGATTGACGCTGCCGCTAAGGCATAACTGAACCTGACCGTGGTGGGGCGACACTGTCGTTCCCGCCACGGTTGGCTTCGTCCCGATCATGCGGGCGGATATGCCGCCGCAGGTTACGCCCGGCCTGAGGCGACGGTCGCAGCACCTGCGATCAGAACACGCACGCCGGCCAGGGCGGCATTTCCGGACAACGGGTTGAGCCGGGAATCATCGGTCACATCATTGATACAGGCACCGGGCTGACCCTGGGCTACGCCCATGGCACTGCCGGGCAGATCGTGTGCACAGCCGTGGGAAAGTGAGACGCAACCGGGCATCATGCCGTCGGTGACGACGACCATTGCTCGGATCGACCGCTCATCATTGGCAATCACCGGCCAAGCGCCGTCATCAAGCCGGCGATCGGCGGAGTTGATTTTCGACGGTGCAGCGCGTTGTCCCCTTCACAAGTCGACTATTGTTGCGCAGCCAGCTCTCAGCTGGCTCAGCTCCATGGCACGGCTCCTGAAATCGGGTATCGTCGCAAACTTCCATTGGAAGCGACTGAGTTCGCACTCAGAATGACCAGTGTCTCCGTGCGGGGCAAAGGGATACGGAGTCGCTCCGTACTGCCCTGCAGTTCCTGCAACGCTTCCGCTATGGGCAGATATGACCACGCGATAGGGCATTGTCCCGATCACGCTTGACCGACAGGACGCGGGTGGCGTCATGTACGATACCAGATCGCAGTTTGAAGGCGCAGTGGTGCGTCTGGACCATGGCCTTATCTGCGATCTGGGGTCTGCTCCTGCCTCGTAACAGTTATAATGTCCGACCTGTCGTAGCTGATCGCGCCGGTACCGGGCGGGCTATCAGCCTTCCCGGTCGCGATGCAATGACCGTCCAGCCAGATAGTAATGCATGCTGGCCCATAGCATGAAGATCAGACCGCAGATCAGCGCGAACTGCAAACCGCGCCCATCAGCGACGGCGCATGCCGCCGCGCTCTGTCCGGTCGGGCAGGCGCCGGTACCGATCAGCGCTGAGACAAAGGAAATGTCCCCGACGCGGTCGGCGATCGCTCCTGTCAGCGGCGGCCCGAAGCCATAGCCGACCAGCGTGACCGACGTCAGCAGCAGCGCACTGACCGTCGCGCGCATGCGCGGGTTCGCCACAGCCTGGCCAATGGCAAACATCGGCGCAACATTGGTATAGTGAAACAGGCCGGCCATGAAAAAGAAGATCGCCGCAATCGTCAGATTGTCCTGCATCAGCGCGGTGAAATAAAGCGGTATCGAAATCAGGATACCAAGCGCTGGCAGCCACGAAACGGCTTTTGGAAAGCGCGGGGTCAGCTTGTCGCTGAGAAACCCGCCGAGAAAGATGCCGAATGCGGCCGCCACACCAACGAGCAGACCAAAAATCCCCGAGGCCTGTCCGATTTCGAGATCGTAGCGGCGGACCAGGTAGGACACCATGAAATGGTTCACCGAAAAGGCGAATATGGCGACGAGCGAGCCGCCGATCATGACGTGGACCAGAGAACGCTTTGCGGCAAGGAATTTGATGGTCGCGAAAAAGGGCGGCACGTCCTCCTGCTGACCCTTCCGGGGCGGCTCTTTAACGACGAACTTCAACGCGAGCGCGGCCAGCAGTCCCGGAACGCCCAGAATGAAGAAGGCGGCGCGCCAGTCGAAATTCTGGGCAATCATGCCGCCGACAACGGCAGCAATGATCGTGCCGAGCGGAATGCCGAGGCCATAAATGGCAAATGCGGTCGCGCGCTTGTTCGCCGGAAAGTAATCCGAAATGATCGAATGCGATGGCGGTATGCAAGCCGCCTCGCCGATCCCCACTGCCACACGGGCCGCCGCAAGCTGGACGAAGTTCTGCGCCAGCCCGCAGACTGCGGTTGCGACGCTCCAGACCGCTGCACCCAGCGCTACAATGGATACCCGGTTTGCGCGCTCAGCGAGACGGGCAATCGGGATACCCGCCAATGTGTAGAGGATGACGAATGCCGGCCCGCCCAATAGGCCAAGCTGGAAATCTGTAAGCTGCAGATCCAGCTTGATTTTTTCCTGTAGCACGGCAAGCAGGATGCGGTCGATCACGTTGAATACGTAAATGAGCAGCAACATCGCGAGTACAAGCTTGCGATAGCCCACGCTTCCAAAGCCATCTTGCTTGGTCAATTCTGGCATCATCTCTCTCTACGACGTATTCTTGTTGTGGATTGCGTCCGCCAATAGCCGTTTTCCGGCAATGTCGGCAACGCTTCAGGCAGGAATGAAGTCGGGCTGCGCACTCGGTGCCGCAGCCTGGAATGCCGGTGTCGTCATCGCATGCGCGTAGACTGCCATTGCACGAGGATACGCGCCGAGATCGCATTTCATCCGCAATCCGTTGGCAATCTGTGGCACAAGGCAGCAATCGGCGAGGCCAGGGGTGTCGCCGAAGCAGAATGGCCCGGTTGAGCCATGTTCGACCAGCATATGCTCGATCGCCTGCAGACCCGCGTCAATCCAGTGCTGATACCAGCGTTGCCGCGCATCGGCAGCGAGGCCGAGGTCACGTTCAAGGTAGCGCAGCACGCGCAGGTTGTTGAGCGGGTGGGTATCGCAGGCGATGATGTTGGCAAACGCCATTATGGCTGCCCGCTCAGCGGAATCCTGCGGAAGCAGGGCAGGGGCGGGAAAGGTGCGTTCCAGCCAGTCGATGATGGCCATCGACTGGCTGATCCGCAAATCGCCACAGGTCAGTGCGGGTACCAGCGGCGACGGTGCAATCTCACCGAGGAATGCCCCATCATGTTGCGCGCCGGTGCGAATATCGACCGGCACGATTTCATGCTCTACTCCCTTGAGATTCAGCGCAATCCGGACCCGAAACGAAGCCGAACTGTTGAAGAAGGAGTAAAGGCGGATCGGTCCGGTCGCGCTGTTGGTCACTCTAGTTGGTTCCACGCTGCTCGCGCCACAGGCCCAGCTTCTCCTGAGCGGCCCGGTCCGAGATGCTGAACAGCACTGCATCGGTGGTTGCGCGGTGCACCTGCGATGCCCAGCTCGGGACGATGAATACGTCGCCCTGTTCCCACGCCAGCGTCTGGCCGTTGATTTCGCTGTAACCACGCCCTTCAACAACGCTGAACGCGGTCGCATCGGTCGCCTTGTAGGGGGCGGTTTCAAATCCGGCAGGCAACAGGCGCATCTGTGCAGCCATGGTCGGCATCGCCCAGTCGCCGGTCACGGGATTGCGATACTTCACCAGATGGCCAAGGTGGCTGTCGATGTCGCGATAGCCCTGCATCGATTTCAGCACATCGCGTGTGCGCCCATATTTGTAGTTAATCACCGGGCTGGCGTTGTGCAAAGGCACATAATCGCCCGGGACCAGCCCATGGGCAAACTCGCCGATGGAAACATCGTCGGGGCGCGAATATTCCTGCTGAACGCGATCGTCTTCCTCACGGAAGCTGGCGTTGAACAGGTTGACCATGTGCATGTCCAGCGCGTCCATCCACACCATCGGACCGTTGCCGACATTGGCGTGGTCATGCATGGTCCAGCTGGGCGTCATGACAAAGTCGCCCGGCTCCATCATCGTGCGTTCGCCGTTGATCGCGGTATAAGCGTCATGACCTTCGATGATGAACCGGATCGCGCCCGACGTATGGCGATGGCCAGGGGCCATTTCGCCCGGCATGATGATCTGGAACCCGCAGAACAGGCTCTCAGCAATGCGTGACTGACCCGGAAGGCCGGGATTTTCGAGAATCATCACGCGGCGCTCGGCTTCTTCCTCGCTGATCAGTTCTGCCGCCTCGAGCAGAAAAGGACGGGCGTCCTGGTAGCGCCACAGGTGTGCCACGGACTGCGGCTTGGGTTCAGGTGGCACGAGGCCCGCCAGAACATTCCAGAGCGGCGCGAGGTGGACGCCCTCGGCTCTGCCGTAAAAATCGGTCCGTGCGTTGGTCTGGGCCACGGCTTCATCGATGGATTTTGTGCGCAGCATAGTGTTCCACCTCTCTACTGTCCGGCACTTTTGAAACCTTGCGTGGTTCAGGCCGTTTTTGAACTATGAGTAGAGACTATGCACTCGAATGTTGAAAATGACAATGGCAGACTCAAAAAATGCGGCGTTGAGGCCCGCTGGGTGGGGGGGGCTGTGCGGTTGCGATGGTGGCGGGCGGCCGGGTTGACGTGAAATCAGGCATTTGCCCGGGAGCGGTGTGGACCGCAGTTCGCGGGAGGTGTCGAAAAAGATATCTGAAATGACTTGTGTAGCGGGATGGTTTGTTGCGATGAGGCGCCGACATGAACAATCTTAGCGACATGACTGCGAACAACACTCCGGATGGCGCCGAAAGGACGATCGCGGCGAGGCGCTCGAGTCATGATAAAAAACGGTCCATCCTGCTCGATGAAGGCGCCCGTACGCTTAATCGACTCGGCGTCTCCCAGACCTCGCTCGCGGCAATTGCAAAGAGTGTCGGAATTTCACGGGCGGCGCTTTATTATTACGTCGACGACCAGCAGGATCTGGTGTTCCAGTGCTATGTGCGTTCATGCGAGCAGCTGGGGGGCTTGCTGGATACGGCGAGCGCACGGAACCGGTCGGCAATCGACGCCATCTGTGATTTTGTGGCGGCATCGCTTGATGAACGGCGGCCCGAATTCGCATCACTGAGTGATGTCGCCTATCTGAGCGAAGAGCAGCTTTCCATCGTTGTCGGGCTGTACAAGGGTGTCCGTGCCACGCTGGCCGAGATTATCGCGCAGGGTATCGCTGCGAAAGAGATTCGCGAATGCGATACCCGGATCTGCGCGGCGATCATCCTGGGATTGATCAACTGGGTACCGGTCGCTTTGCGGTGGCCATCGGCGGCGGATACGCCCAAGCACAAGCTGAGCGCGGTTGCCCAGGAGATTATTCGCATCGGGATCGCGCAAAACCGTGCCAGTCCTCCTGTATTCCAGACCATCGACCTGTCCGCATTCGTCAGCACCACCGGCAATGCGTTCGACCGGGAGGTGCGCACCGCGGCGCGGCGTGAAACCCTGCTCGCTTCGGCATCCTGGTTGTTTAACCAGAAAGGAATCGACGCCACCTCGCTCGACGAGATCGCGATGCGAGTGGGGGTGACCAAGAGGGTCATCTATCATAATATGGGCCGCAAAGACGATCTTGTCGCCGAATGCTATCGGCGGGCCTTTGCCATGTTCCAGTATGTCGGGCAGGCGATTGACGACTTTGACGGCTTGCGGATCGATGCGTTGTGCACCAGCGCCGCATCACTCGCCGAAGCCTGTATCCGCCCGGATATCGCACCGCTCGTTCCCGTCACCGGACATGATGCGTGGGTCGATTCCGTTCGGGAGGAGCTCCAGCAGGCAGTTGCGCGCCTGATTTCCTATCAGGAAAAGCTGTATCAGGTCGGTATTGCCGAGGGGAGTATCCGCAAAATCGATGTGCCGGCCGTGGTCATGATGTATCCCGGGATCTATGAGTGGATGCCCCGTTGGATGGATACGTTCCGGGACAGTGAGCGTGAGCAGGCGCCGAGCGAGGTCGCTAACTTTCTCCGACTCGGCCTTTCAGCGCTTTAGCGGGGTCTCCCTTTAACCTTTTGGTCAATGGGTGAACTCCAAATTCAGTCGCGGCGCGCGTCGCGATTGGCCAGAATGCCTTCATTAGAATCGCAGTTTCGGGTCTTCGCCCTCTTCGCGGGGCGAACTGGCCTTTTTTGCATTTGCTGCGGATAGTGGGAGGATCGATATGGCGCGCCTTTCGGGCAAGGTTGTTCTGCTGACTGGCACAGGCAGTGGCATGGGGCGGGCGATCGCATTGCGCTATGCGCGTGAAGGCGCGATCGTCCATGGCTGCGACATTTCCGAAAAGGGTAATGCGGAGACGGTTGCGCTGCTCGAGGCAGAGGGGCTGTCGATGCATGCGGCGACTCCCGTCGATCTGTCTGACCCGGTCCAGTGCCAGGCATGGATCGATGGCGTGGGCGCGCAGCATGGTCATGTCGATGTGCTGTTCAACAACGCATCTTCGCCGCGTTTTGCATCGATGCCGGACATGACGGTCGAAGACTGGCAATATGGTGTCCGCAACGAAATCGATCTGGTCTTCTATGCCACGAAATATGCGTGGCCGTGGTTGGCGAAGAAGGGCGGGGTCATCATCAGCACGGCCTCGACGGCGGCCCATGTTGCGCAGCCCAATGGTGGCTTTGTGTCGCATTGCGCGGCCAAGGGTGCGGTTCTGGCGATGTCGCGTGCCTTTGCCGTTGATGGCGCGAACCATGGTATCCGCGCGGTCACGCTCAGCCCGGGGGCGATCCGTACGCCGGAGCTGGAGCGGAATTTCCTGAACAAGGTTCCGAACGCGGAAGCGATGATGCAGCAGATGCTTCCCGCTCGCCGCGTTGGCGAAGTTGAGGACGTGGCTGCGCTGGCCGTGTATCTGGCCTCGGACGAAGCGTCGTTCCTGACTGGTGCCGACTTTGTCATTGATGGCGGCATGACCGCGATTTGATCGTCCTGTAACGGGCGTTCAGGTTATTCGGGGAACTCAATTGAACGATTATCTTACCCGCCTCTCACGGCTTGACTGTTGCGCGATATCCGATGCGCTGGACCAGCTTGGACTGCCCGCGTCGGTGACGGGCCTGGCCTGCCAGACATCGCCGAGGCGGATTTGCGGGCAGGTGATCACGGTTCGGCTCGCTGCCGGGAAGGCTCCGGAGGGCAGCCCCGTTCGCCATCTGTGCACCACGGCGGTCGAACTGGGCGGGCCGGGTTCGGTGATCGTGGTCGAGCAGCGCACGGGCATCGAGGCTGCGGGCTGGGGAGGGATCCTCTCGACTGCGGCCAGGGCGCGGGGCGTGGAAGGTGTCATCATGGAAGGGCTGGCCCGCGACATTGATGAATCCGACCAGCTTGGCTTCACCGTCTATGCCCGCGGAGCGACTGCCCGCACCGCGCGCGGACGCATTCACGAAGCTGCCACCGGTGAGCCTGTGCAGGTTGGTGACGTCATCGTTGCCCAGGGCGACTGGATCGTCGCCGACCGCAGCGGCACAGCCTTCATCCCCGCCGCCCGGATTGCCGATGTTTTGGAAGCCGCCGAACGTATCGCCGCGCGTGAAGCGGCGATGGCCAAGGCGGTTCTTGCCGGCCAGCCCTCCACTGAAGTCATGGGTGCCAGCTATGAGCACCTGCTAGAAACCAGGAATGATTGATATGGCTGAACCCACCACCACAGCGGATCGCAATGTCGACCGCGCGAGTCGGATCGATACGGCAACTCTGAGCGATGCGCTCGACAAGCTGGGCATCCCGGGCCAGTGTCTGGGCATCAAGCCGCTGGACCATTCCTTCCGCATGGCCGGACGGGCATTTACCCTTTCCTATGCGCCGATTGGCCACCCCAAGGGAACCGTCGGCGATTTCGTCGATGACGTGCCCGAGGGGCATGTCGTCGTGATCGACAATGGCGGGCGCGAGGATGCGACCGTGTGGGGCGATATTCTGACCTTCTGCGCGCATAAGCGTGGTCTGGGGGGCACGGTGATCGATGGTGCATGCCGCGACACCCATCTGGCCCTTTCGCTCGGCTATCCGATGTATTCGCGCAGCTATTCGATGCGCACCGGCAAGGACCGGGTCCAGCTTGAGGCGACCCAGGTGATCGTCAATGTTGGTGATGCACGGGTCGTGCCGGGTGATATCATCCGTGGCGATTCCGACGGTGTCATTGTCATCCCGCAGAACCGCGAAGATGAAGTCCTGGATGCTGCCGAGGCAATCGAGGCGGCAGAGACCCGGATCCGGGACGCCGTTGCCGGTGGGCTGCGGCTGGATGAGGCACGCCAGCAGATGCAGTATCATCTGCTGCAGCGCCGTCAGGATTGATCGGCATGTCAGGCTATTCCACGGATCAGCTTGAGCTTGCGCGCAAGCTCGGTGCTGCCACACTGCATGAGGCGGCGGGCCGGATCGGCGCGCTCCCGTCGGCGATCAAGCCTGTAAACCCTGCGATGCGGGTTGCAGGTCCGGCGTTCACCGTTCATGTCCCGGCCGGCGACAATCTGTGGATCCATCGCGCACTTTATGCTGCCCAGCCGGGCGATGTGCTACTCGTCCACGTCAGCGGCGGCACCGAATGGGGATATTGGGGCGATATCCTGAATACTGCGGCAATCGCCCGCGGTCTTGCCGGTCTGGTGATCGACGGTGGTGTGCGGGACAGTAGCAACCTTGCGGAGATGGAGCTGCCGGTCTTTTCGAACGGTATCTGCATCCGCGGGACGATCAAGGATTATGGCGGTACCGCCTGGATGCAAAAGCCGGTGCAGATCGGTAATGTGATCGTGCGAAACGGAGACCTGGTGGTTGGTGATGCCGACGGTGTCGTCGTCATCCCCCGCGATGCCGTTCCGGGGGCGCTGACCAAGGGTGTCGAGCGCGAGGCCGATGAAGCTGCAAAGATTGCCAGAATCAAGGCGGGCGAACGCACGATTGACATCTACGGGTTCGGGGAATCCTGATCCCCGGACTGGTGAGGGTGGCAGATATGGTCGAGGCGACTTTCATTCACCCGGATGCATCCATTCAGGTCCCTGACCTGGGTACGGATCATTCGCGTGCAGAAGGGGCCGGCCAAGCCAAAGTCGCAATGCTTGAATTTATGTCCCGTTCCGGCCCGGCATCGTAATGGGCGGTCAAGTCAGGCTGACTGCCGGACTTGACCGTTTCAGAGGCCAGATCCCGCAACGACAAGGCTGACCAGGAAGGTTCCAGTGATGACTGACAACTTCGAATATCCGCGCCCCAGCCTGTTCATTGCAGGACAATGGTGCCAGTCCGAAAGCGGGGCCGTAATGCCGGTCGTCAATCCGGCCACCGGGGAGACGATCGCCGAACTTCCCGTCGCTTCACCTGCGGATCTTGACGCTGCCCTGGATGCGGCGCAGCGGGGCTTTGAGGTCTGGCGGCGCAAGACCGCTTATGAGCGGGCGCAGGTTCTGCACGCTGCGGCACAGCTGATGCGTGAACGTGCCGGCCGGATCGGGCGCATCTCGACAGTGGAGCAGGGCAAGGTTCTGTCGGAGGCCACCGCCGAAGCCTATGCCTGTGCTGACATCTTCGACTGGTATGCCGAAGAGGCGCGGCGGGCTTATGGCCGGATTGTTCCGACCAAGTTTCCGGGCGTTCGCCACATGGTTCTGAAGGAACCGATCGGTCCGGTCGCGGCATTCACGCCCTGGAACTTTCCGACCACGATTCCGTCGCGCAAGATCGCGGCGGCGCTGGCTGCGGGCTGTTCAATGGTCATCAAGCCCGCCGAGGAGACTCCCTGCAGCGCGCTCGAACTGGCACGTGCGCTTGATGATGCGGGCCTGCCCAAGGGTGTGCTGAACGTCGTGTTCGGCGTTCCGGCACAGATTTCCGAATATCTGATCGCGTCTCCGGTGATCCACAAGATCAGCTTCACCGGATCGACCGCCGTGGGTAAGCACCTTGCCAGCCTGGCCGCAGCACGCATGATCCCCTCCACCATGGAGCTTGGTGGTCATGCGCCGGTGATCGTGTTCGACGATGCCGATCTCGACAAGGCGATCCCGCAGCTTGCGGCACTGAAGTATCGCAATTCCGGACAGATCTGCATCTGTCCGACGCGCTTCTTCCTGCATGAATCGATTCATGATCATTTCGTCGAACGCTTCACGGCGCATGTACGCCAGTTGCAGGTCGGCAACGGGCTCGATCCTGCAACGACGATGGGGCCGCTGGCGCATGATCGCCGTCCGCCGGCGATGGAGGCGTTGATTGGCGATGCAGCCGCACATGGTGCGCGCGTGGTCACAGGTGGATCGGCCATCGCCGGCAACGGCTATTTCTGGCAACCGACGGTCCTTGCCGATGTACCCGATGCTGCGCGGATCATGAATGAAGAGCCGTTCGGTCCGGTCGCGGTTACCCAGCGTTTCTCTACGTTCGACGAGGCTGTCGAAAAGGCCAATCGTCTGCCGTACGGCCTGGCGGGCTACGCCTTCAGCCAGTCGGTCAGAACCTGTGCGGATCTGGCCGATGCGGTTCAGGTCGGCATGCTGGGGATCAACTTCACCATCCTGACCGGTCCCGAGACACCGTTTGGCGGGGTCAAGGAAAGCGGCCATGGTTCGGAGGGCGGCATCGAGGGGCTGGAGGCATATCTGGTGACCAAATATGTCGCGCAGGGCTGACGCTGAATCCTAGCGTGTGACTCCCATGTTGTCGGGGTGAACCCAGCCGGGCGGTGTTCCGGCTTGTCACCCCTGTTCCAAAGTCCGCTCATGCGCGGTTGCAGTGCTCAGCCGGGGTTGGCGCTGCAGGGACACCGGTACCATTGCCCGCCGCCCGCGGTGCTTCGCATCGTCGGGGGTGGGTGACGTCTGGCCAGACCAGTGCCGCCTGGGCAGCAAACGACTCCAGTCTGTATCGACATCCAGCTGCCTCTGCTGAAAGAGGGAGGGCAAGCTGTGGGGAGCGCCGCAAGTGTTGCGCGATCCATCGGCTGCGGCATTGCCGGAGGGGAGGCAGTGAATCGCTTGAGCGCGCCGGGCGTCCTCGTCCCCTCCTGTTCAGGAAGGGACGTGATGAGTCGAATATCGATCCCGCTTAGTCTGTTGTGGCTTGTTCGATCTGCTGTCCGTAGAGCTCGAGCCGGTGATCGACCAGGCGATAGCCGAGGCGCGCAGCGATCCTTCGCTGCATATCTTCAAGTTCAGGATCGACGAATTCGAGGACCTTTCCGGTCCTGAGGTCGATCAGATGGTCGTGGTGCGCATCGGGCGCGACTTCGTAGCGTGAACGGCTGTCGCGGAAATCGTGGCGATACACGATGCCTGCTTCCTCAAGCAGTCTGACCGTTCGATAGACGGTTGCAATGGACAGGGTGGTATCGGTCGCGGTGGCGCGATGATGGAGCGCCTCCACCGTCGGATGATCGCGACTTTCCGCGAGGATCCGAAGGATCAGCCGTCGTTGCCCGGTGATCCTGATCCCACGGTCCAGGCAGGATGCCTCAAGCCGCTGGAAATTCAGTTCCGCCGATTCCTGACTGCCTGACCGTCCCACTGGACAACCGTTTCAGGCTGCGGTGGATTCAACGTCGGGCTTGTCGCTGGCGTCCGCCTGTCCGGCGAGCCAGTAGCCGCTGGCCTTGATCCAGACATTTGGCCATTGCAGTTCATCGACAATCAGGTTGCGCAGCGCCTTGGCCACGCCAGCTTCGGCCCCGACCCAGATGAACCCGTCTCCTGGCGGGGGCGTGAACCGACGAACGGCTTCGATCAGCTGTGAAGGATCGGTGGCCGGAAGCCCTTCACGATGGACCCAGCGTGCATCATGCTGTGCAGCCGTAACGATGGTCTGTTCATCGGCGGGTGTTTCGACCGACACGATCGTCGTCGCGGGGAGCCCGCTGCGCATCTCTTCGACGCGCCGTCCGATCGAAGGTAGGCCGGTCTCATCTCCGATGAGCAGCCACCAGTCGAAATCGTCTGCCAGAACCATCGAACCGCGCGGACCACCAATCTCGATCATGTCGCCCGTCTGGGCATTGCGGGCCCAGCTGGTTACCGGACCGGATTCATGCATTGCAAAATCGATCGTCAGTTCCTGGCGGTCTGCATCGTAGCGCCGCGGCGTGTAATCGCGCATCAGCGGTCGCCCGCCGTCGCTGGGCAGCATGATCTTGATATGGTCGTCAGGGGACAGGCTGGTGAAGCCGGCGAGTGCTTCGCCGCCAAGGATCAGCCGCCGGGTGCCGGGTGACAGCTGTTCGACCTTCAGAACGGTCAGATTGCGCCTGACGATATCGTGACGGACGCGAGTGGCGGCGTGTTTCATATGCAAATCCATTGATCTTGTTCGCCTCTGGGAATTGTCGGCCCAGAGAGAATGGGCAGTCGATCAGGCGGTGATCGGGCCGTGAAACGCGATTTCGCTGATGGGCTTGCGCGGGCTGGGTGTTTCCCGAGCGCGCAAAGCCTCTGGCAGCTCGGCTGCGTCTCCGCGGCGGCCGATGGCAATCATTGCCTCAGGCTTGAACGCATCGCCCGCACCTGCCGCCGCAGCGGCACGCGCACGATCGAATCCGGCCATGGCATGCGTTGCAAGGCCAATCCGTGTGGCCTCCAGCGCAAGGAATCCCCAGGCGGCGCCGGCATCGAAACTATGGCTGCCCGAAGGTACCAGTTCGTCCTTGCCCGGCATTGTCGTGAATTTGTCGGAGAGCAGGATAACCAGAGCGCTCGCTTTCGACGCCCAGACGGCGTTGAACGGGGCGAGACAGTCAACGAATTCCTGCCAATGCTGGTCGCCGCGAATGGCTGTCGCAAAGCGCCAGGGTTGACGGTTGAAGGCCGATGGTGCCCAGCGTGCGGCTTCGAACAACGGGGCCAGATCGGCAAAGGTCACGGTGTCGGTCGTGAACGAACGCGGTGACCAACGGGCGGTGTAGACAGGATCAATGGCGTGATCGGCTATGCGGTCCATGTAAGATAAGCTCCGTCGATTGCCCTGTGAATATACCGCGCCGGGATGCGCTGTACAGGAAACGGCCCGGTCTCCCCCTTTGCGGGATCGATCCGGGCCGCCCCCTCCCAAAGATCAGCGCCGATAGCCCTGAAGGCCAGGCTTGATGCTCTTTTCGTCAAGGAACTGGGTCAGCCCCTTTTCGCGGCCGTTTTCCGGGTCCTGGAACTGGGCCTGTTCGGCCATTGCGGCAAGATAGCTCTCGGACGTGTCCCAATCCATCGTCTGCGAGAACTTGAACGCATTCTTGGCCTGACGCATCACCGTCGGGTTCTTGCTCATCAGCACCTTGGCCAGTTCGCGCGTGCGATCACGCAGCTTGTCCAGCGGAACAGACTCGTTAACCAGTCCGGTTTCACGGGCGATCTGGCCGCCAAAGGGCTCGCCGGTCATGATGTAGTACATCGCAGCGCGGTGATTCATCACTTCTGCGACGGTGCGCGTGACGATACCCGCCGGGATGATCCCCCAGTTGATTTCGGAAAGGCCAAAGGTGGCCTCGTCTGCGGCAATTGCCAGATCGCACGAGATCAGCGGGGTGAACGCGCCGCCGAAACACCAGCCATTGACCATCGCGATCGTCGGCTTGGGGAACATGCGCAGTTCGCGCCACTGCCACACGCCGGCTGCGCGGCGGACGCGACGACGCACCATCGGCGAAGCGCCGTCGGTTTCGCGGAAATACTCCTTGAGATCCATGCCGGCGGAGAAGCTCTCTCCAGCACCGGTCAGCACGAAGACCTGACAGCGCGGATCGTCCTGCAGCATGTCGACGACTTCGATCATCTCGCGATTGAGGGTCGGGCTCATGCAGTTGCGCTTTTCAGGGCGGTTCAGCGTGACCCAGGCGATGCCGTCCTCAAACTCGACCTTTACGGTCGACCAACGCCCATCAAGCGAGGGGAGATCGGAAGTGTCAGACATATGATTTCTCCTTGAAACGATATTTGCCTCTAGCCAGAATTGCACCTGTTTGTCAAACGGTTGTCTATATCTTTGATATAACTATATAAAATGCGGATGCCTGCGAATCGATTGCATGATTGCCGCAGCGATATATCTAATTTATGATTTCCTCATGAAATCATTCGATCTTGAGCGTTTCACGCCCTATCGGCTCAATGTGGCGGCCGGCACCCTCGCTCTGCTGATTGAGAAGCTGTGCCTTCAGCCGGCCGGAATCACGGTCCCGCAGTGGCGGGTCCTGTCGCGACTCGGCGGCAGGGGCCCCTGTGCCCAGGCCGAATTGGTAAAGACCGGGCCGATGGACAAGATCAGCGTGACGCGCGCCGTTGTCGCGCTGTCCGCTCGGGGGTTCATCGTATCGAATGTTGCGCCGGGGGATCGCCGGGCACGTATGCTGGACCTGACGGACCGGGGGCGCGTGCTGTTCCGTCAACTGGCGCAGGCTGTATGCGATCTTGAAGCTGAGACGATGCAGCTTGGTGGCTTGCAGGATCCGGACGGGTTCGTCGATCAACTGGCGCGGCTTGAGGCAGCGGCGCGAACCTTGCTGAGGACATATTCGCAAGAGGGCGGCGGCAAGGCCTGACCTTGCGCGCCGCCCGTCCTGTCAGTCTCAGATCAGAGAGCGACCATCCGCTCTGCCACTTCGGTTTCCGGAAGCCCCATCGCCTTGCGGAACGCCTTCCATACCTCCGGGGGTTGTCCCGCCTGGAACATGAAGGTTTCGAAATGCGCGCCATGCATCGGGTGCTTCAGGAACTGTTCGAGCGGAAGTCCGTTCAGGAACAGGTCGCGATCGGCAATGGGTAGCGTGATGTTGCTGGCTTCGGCAGGGTCGCGGATGACCCCCTTGGGATCCCGGCCTTCTTCGACCGCTTTGATTTCTGTGGCATAACGGCGTCGCAACATGACGATGCCGCCATCGCTCTTGCCCAGATGCTCCTTGGTACGATCCGCTACGGTCCCCTGACCGACCCAGGCAATGAAATCCTGGTTCATGATATGCGTATCGATCCAGCGACCGGTCTTGGGGTCGACGATATCGCTTCGCCATGCCGGGATCGTTTCCTGGACATAGGGTTCGGCTTCATTGGGCACGCGGTTGAACAACCAGGAAATGTTCAACGTCCTTTCATCATCGATCGGCACGCGCCATTCGAAGTGATCGCCCAGGAAGAAACCGTTCGGCCAGAGGCATACGCGCCCGACCGTCCAAAGCGGGTGATCGTCAGGAAGATCCTCGCGCTGGCGACGATAGACGAAACCATGTTCGAATTCGTCGAAGGCGACCTGCTTGTGCTTCGGCCCATGTTCCGAATCGTCCGACAACAGTCGGCGGCCCCAGTTCATGTGCATCCATTCAAAGTGGATCGGGTCGATCGAGTTTTCCTGACACTGCAGCCAGTTGCAGGGAACCTCGGCAATCACGACTTGTGCGAAGCCGTTGGTCCAGTTGAACGGTTCATAGACCGGCAGTTCGGGCGCGGGCAGGGGGCCCATATAGGCCCAGACGATCCCGGCATTAACCTTTACGGGATAGGACTTGATCCGGATCTTGTCCTTGAAGCGCAGCTGGGGGGCTGCGGTTTCCTCAAACGGCTGTTCGAGACAGGCGCCTTCTTCGTTGAAGCGCCAGCCATGATAGTTGCACCGCAGGCCGCAATCCTCAACGAAGCCGTAGGAAAGGTCGGCGCGGCGATGCGGGCACTGTCGATCCACCAGCCCGAACGTACCGCTCTTGTCGCGATACAGGACCAAGTCTTCTCCTAGCAGGCGGACTGGCTTGACGCTGGTTTGACCGTCAAACTCACTCGAACCGGCAATTGGCATCCAGTAGCGCCGGAGCAGCTCACCCATCGGGGTGCCGGGGCCAACCTGCGTTAACCTTTCATTTTCCTTCTGGCTCAACATGACCTTACCCTACGGTTGTTGTTTATCGTTGCCGCACAACTTGGCTTTTCCAGGCCGCAGGATCGACTGAATTTCTGCCTTTCGTATTCACCTAAAGGTTAAGGTTCGGGTCTGGAGATCGCATTCGGCTCGATCGCCATTCCGAACAGCTGGGCCGAGTGCCGCAACAGCTTGATCAGCTCCTTGGCCCAGACAGACTGGAACGGTTCGGAACGGTGAACGATGTGCACGATGTGTCGCGTTTCCGGCAGCGCCACAGGTAGCTGAATGAGCTGGCCCAATTCCAGTTCCTCCCGCGCGCGCACCTGGGGCACTGCTGTAAGCAGATCGGTCGCGAGCAGCAGCCCGCGAACCGAGCTGACGGGCTCAACAATGACCGGGTTGCTGGGGAAGGGGACCCCGCTCTGGTCGAAACTCCGGCGCATCAGGCGGGTAAGCGGGCCGTCAACCGTGCTCACGATCCAGCGATAGTCGGTAAGTTCTGCAAGCGTGAGATTGACCCGCGAGGCAAGCGGGTGGCCCGGCCGGGCGACGACGTGGAGCGCATCGGCATAAAGCGGTTCGACCGCGAGGTCCGTGCTCACCCCTTCCTCTGGAATGACGCCGAGGAAGAAATCGAGCTCGCCGCTGCGCACGCCCCGCGCGAGAAATTCATACGTGCCGCCTGAGAAGGAGATTTCGATCTGGCGGCGTTTTTCGATCATGGTCCCAAGGGCGCGTGGCAGAACCAGCATTGCCGCTTCGACCGTGGCGCCAAAGGAAATCCGACCGCGTTCACCGCCAGACAAGCGCGCGATTTCGTCCCGGCCGCGATCGATTTCACGCAGGGCGCGTGTAGCGTGCAGCAGGAAGGACTCTCCGGCAATGGTCGGAATCATGCCGACCGACGTGCGGTTGAAAAGCTCTACCGCCAGGCCGGTTTCAAGCTCGCGCAGGCTTTTGGTTACGGCCGGCGGGGTCATGTTCAGATGCCGTGCCGCGCCCGTTACGCTGCGGTGCTCTGCTACGGCTACGAATACCTGCAGCCGACGGATATTGATCGACATGGCCCTCATCCTCTCTGCATCCACCCCTACCAACCTTAACTAAATTGACAATGTGGGGGGTGTTTTTTCAGTCGCATTGTGGAGTGCAGGGGTTCAATTCTCGAACTGCAAAAATGTCAAAATCCGATCAGGTGCGACGTACGCATTAGGAGACGAGTCAATGATCATCGATTGCCACGGCCATGTGAGCCCTCCGGCAGAGCTCTGGGCCTACAAGGCGCTGATCATGTCGCACCGTGGGGAGCACGGGCGCAAGATGGCCGAGGTGACGGACGAGGAAATCCTCTTCTACGCCAACAAGAAGGAGATGGCACCGTGTGGCCATCTCGACATGCTGGACCTGGTCAAGACGGATATGCAGCTGATCAGCCCGCGTCCGTTCCAGATGATGCATTCGGTCAAGCCGGGGCGGCTCGTCCACTGGTTTACCGAAGAAACCAACAATATCATCGCACGGACGGTGAAGCTGCTGCCGGACCGGTTCATCGGTATCGCCGGCTTGCCGCAGGTTGCCGGCGATCCGGTCGAAGTGGTCCTGCCGGAGCTGGAGCGCGCGGTCACCAAGCTGGGTTTCCGCGGTTGCCTGCTCAACCCGGATCCGTATGAAAACAGCGGCGTCGAACCGCCTCCGCTGGGTGACCGCTATTGGTACCCTCTCTATGAAAAGCTGTGCGAGCTGGGCATCCCGGCCCATATCCATTCGGCAAGTTCGCATTCGGAGCGTACGCCCTACACGCTGAACTTCATCAACGAGGAATCGATCGCCGTGATGGGGCTGGTCGATTCGGATGTGTTCAAGGATTTCCCCGATCTCAAGATCGTCATGTCGCACGGCGGCGGAGCGATTCCCTATCAGATCGGGCGCTTCCAATCGAGCGCATCGCGCAAGGGCTATGATTTCATTGAGCGCATGCGGAACATCTATTTTGATACCGTGCTTTACAGCGAAGAGTCGCTGAGGCTGCTGATCAAGACCGTCGGGGCTGACCGCTGTCTGTTCGGGGCCGAGTGTCCGGGTGTGGGATCAACCATCAACCCGAAGACGGGCCACACGCATGACGATATCGCACCGCTCATCCAGAATTTCGACTGGTTGAGCGCAGCTGACAAGCATGCAATTTTTGAAGGCAATGCCCGGTCGGTATTCGGCCTGGGCGATATCGGCAAAGGAAACAGCCGTGGCTGAGATCGTTCTTGGAATGTGGACCACGCATGGTCCCACTCTGTCTACAACCCCGGAGCAGTGGTTGCTGCGCCTTCCGGCCGACCATGCGAACAAGGCGCATCCCTTTCGCAAGGGGCGCTATGATTTCGAAACACTGGTCGAGATGCGCAAGGACGAAGGACTGGCTGAAAAGTCCTCGCTTGAGCAGCGGACGATCCGGCACGACCGGTGCCGGGCCGCAATCGACGAAATGGCGCGGATCTATGCCGAAGTGAATCCCGATGTCGTGGTGATCTTTGGCAATGACCAGGAGGAGCTGATGCTTCCCCGGATGATGCCGTCCTTCACCATTTTCAACGGGCCGACCATCTGGAACGAACCGGCTTCGCCGGAGCAGGCCGCGCATCATCCGCCGGGTATCCATGAGGCAGAATGGGGGCATAAGCCGCCGGTCTATACCGAGTATCCGGGGCATCCCGACCTGGCCAATCTGCTGATCACCGCGGCGTCGAACAATGATTTCGACATTGCGCGCGCCGACCAGCTTCCGGAGCATCCGGGGCATTGGCACAGCGGCATCGGACATGCCTTTGGCTTTGTCTATCGCCAGATCATGCGCGACAAGGTGGCACCGAACGTCCCCATCATCGCCAACACCTTCTTCCCGCCCAACCAGCCGAAGGCAAAGCGCTGTTATGAGTTGGGCAAGGTGATCGGCGAGGCGATCCGCGCCTGGGACAGCGATGCCCGCGTGGCCGTGTTCGGTTCGGGCGGGATGTCGCACTTCGTGATCGACGAAGAGCTCGATCAGGTTGTGATCCAGGCGCTGGCCAACCGCGACGCCGATGCCCTGACCAGCATCGATGAAAGCCTCTACCAGTCGGGTACGAGCGAGCTCAAGAACTGGGTTGGTGCGGCGGGTGCGCTGTTCCCGACCAATCTCAAGGGCGAGGTCATCGATTATGTGCCTTGCTACCGTTCGGAAGCAGGGACGGGTACGGCCAACGGCTTTATCGCGTGGCGGTAAGCACGGCTTTTGTGGCGCTGGCGGCCTTGCTGCTGCCAGCGCCGCCATTGTCCGAAGAACCATCTCCGGACCGTCTGGTGCTGCTTGGCACCGCGGGCGGCCCGGCGATCCGCACGCATCGGGCACAGATCGCGACCTTGTTTGAGAGCGAGGGCAAGCGCTATCTGATCGATTGCGGCGAGGGCTGTGTAACACAGCTCAAGCAGGCCGGGGTCGAGGCGGCCCAGGTCGATGGCGTTTTTCTGACGCATATCCATCTCGATCATGTCGCTGGCGTCACCGCACTGGGTGCATTTGCATGGGCCGGGGGCAAGAGCAGCGCGATCACGGTCCATGGACCGCCCGGAACGGCCGCTCTGATAGAGCAGGGGCTCGCCCAATTTTCCGGAGCCAGCGCGATCTTTGGTGCTGAAGTGCCGCATATGGGCCGTGTCACTGCATCGATGAGCGCCACGGAACATGATGTCGCAGGGCATCGCCCGGTAGAGATTTACCGGGACGCCAAGCTGCGTGTCACGGCGGTTGAAAACTCACATCTTGCCCATCTGGCAGGCAGGGATTTCGCTTTCGGCAAGGCGCGGTCCTATGCGTACCGCTTCGACACGGCGGCGCGAAGCGTGGTTTTCACCGGCGATACGGGGGCGTCTCCGGCAGTCGAAACACTGGCGCAGGGTGCGGATGTCCTCGTCAGTGAAATCATGGACGTCGCAGGTACGATGGCCATGTTTCGTGCGCGTCATTCCATGACCGACGCTCAGGCCGCGCATGTCGAGGCACAGATGCGTGCCAAGCATCTTTCACCTGAGGACGTGGCGCATCTGGCGAATAAGGCAGGCGTAAAGCTCGTCATTCTGTCGCACGATGGATCGGCTGGAGACGAAGCGGGGAACCAGAAACTGGAGGAAATGGCGGCGCAGGTGCGAAAGCTGTTTCCCGGAAGGGTCGTGGCTGGGGAAGATCTTCAGGCGTTCTGAAATTCTGTCAGATCCCGTTGCCGCCGGCCACCAGGACTTCACTGCCGGTCATGAAATCGGAATCGTCGCTCGCAAGGTGAACCGCGACGGCGGCGACTTCCTCGACCCTGCCCAGCCGCCCGACCGGCTGCTTAGCGCACCAGCGGCGATATGCCTCTTCCGGGTCAGGTACCTGTGACAGCGCCTTGTCGACCATCGAAGTATGGATGATCCCGGGCAGGATGGCGTTACAGCGGATGGCATAGCCGCGCGCGGCACAGTGCAGCGCTACTGCGCGGGTGATATTGCACACGGCCGCTTTTGCCCCGCTATACGCGACCATTTCTGGTTCGGCGCGCTTGGCAACGGCGGAGGCCATGTTGATGATCGATCCGCCGCTGTCACGCATTGCGGCGATGCCATGTTTGCACCCGAGCAATACGCCCAGGACGTCGACGTCCATGTCCCGGCGGTAGATTTCCGGCGTGATCTGTTCGATCGAGGCCATGGTAACAATGCCGGCATTGTTGACCAGGATGTCAAGCCCGGGGGCTTCGGCCAATGCCATGGCCCAGCTTTCCTCGCTCGTCACGTCGAGCCGGATAAAACGCGCCGCAGCGCCGATGGCGGCGGCGACCCGCTCGCCAGCCGCCTCGTCGATATCGGCGAGGATGACCCTTGCACCTTCTTCGACGAAGCGCCGGGCGATACCCTCGCCAAGCCCGGCTGCGGCGCCGGTCACCAATGCAGTTTTGCCTTGCAAACGCATCCTATGCTCCCGGCGCCGCAGCGATGCTTCAGGCGATGGTGAACGAAACGCCCGGCAGGCCGTCAATCCCGCCTTCGACCGTATCGCCCTGAACCACCGGGCCAACCCCCTCCGGGGTGCCGGTGAAGATCAGATCGCCCGGGAACAGTTCCCAGCCGCGCGACAGGAACGAGATCACCTCGGCGACCGACCAGATCAGATGATTCAGCGTCGTCGACTGACGCGGCTGGCCGTTGACGGTGAGCCATACCTTGGCGCCTTCAAGGTGACCGCACTGGCTGACGGGAACGATCGGGGCGATCGGCGCAGAGCGGTCAAACGACTTGCCCGGCTCCCACGGACGGCCATTGTCGCGTGCAATGAGCTGGAGGTCGCGACGGGTCAGGTCAACGCCGGTGGCATAGCCCCACACATAGTCGAGTGCTTCCTCGACCGGAATTTCCTTGTTCGATGCCTTGCCGATGGCGACGACAAGCTCGATTTCGTGATGTACGTTGCTCGTCATCCGGGGGTAGGGAATGGTGCTGCCCGTCGGGACGAGTGCGTCAGCCGGCTTCTGGAAGAAGAAGGGCGGTTCACGGTCGGGATCAAAGCCCATTTCCCGCACATGCGCGGCGTAATTGCGCCCGACGCAGTGGATGTGGTTGACCGGGAAACGGTCTTCGGTGCCATGAATGGCAGCGCTGGCCTGCGGGCGGGGAGGGAAAACATAGTTCATAGGTTGAAGTCCATTTCCGGGTCGATTGAAGGTTCAGATTGAAAGGGAGCCAAGGCAAGGCCGCGCATGCTGCCTGCCCTGGCCAAGCCGTTCCGGGTCGATCAGGCCTTGGTCTGTGCCTGATGGTTCTGCATCATGCGAAGAATATCGGGATTGACGTTGTCTGCGCCCTTCTCATCGATATGCTTCTTGATCTGCATCCCCACAGCGCGGCGTGAGCTGGCCGTGAACTTTTCCTGGTTCGAGATCACCCACTCAGCAGATGCAAAGCGCTGACGGTTGGTGTTGCGGAAGTGCGGGATGACATGACGGGCAAACAGCTCGTACGACTTCTTCTTGTTTTCCCAGTTGGCCCAATTGTGGTCCATGAACAGGAATGCACCGAACCCGCCGCTCTTTTCCAGTAGCTGATTCATCCGGTCGATGGCGTCTTGCGGAGTGCCGATCACGGCCATGCCGTTATCCACCAGCGCGTCGATCGGATTCTTGCCCTTTTCGATGATCGGGATGTTCGCGATTTCCGTATAATTGAAAATCCAGTCTTCGATCCCGTACTTCACCTCTTCAAGGGCCTGTTCGCGCGTTTCGGCAATGTGCATCGGACCCACAAGGCGCCAGCCAGAACGGTCGATCACCTGACCATGTTCGGCTGCAGATTCTTCGGCGATCGACCAGTTTGCGGCCAGAGCGTTGAAGCCAGCATGCGTGGTGGCGCCCAATGTCAGCATGCTAGTGCCAAAGCGCCCTGCAACTTTCGCCCCACTGGGAGAGACATTGTTGGTGACTGTCAGTTCCATATGCGGGTCGGAATACGGGCCGAGATGCAGCCGTGCCTCGCGGCATTCGAACCAGTCGGTCTTCATGTTCACAACTTCGCCCTTCATCAGGCGCGAAATTGCGTCAACGGCCTGAGGGAAGCGCTCACGCAGCTCTTCGGCTTCGATGCCCTGCATATAGGCATCGGCGACCAGTGCGCCCGGGCCCATGCCGAACATGGTGCGGCCGCGGGTCATGTGGTCGAGCTGATTCATGCGGTCGGCAACGATCAGAGGATGCTGGTAGGTCACCGTGCAGACACCGGTGCCGAGCTTGATGTTCTTGGTGCGCTCTGCTGCTGCAGCAAGGAACACTTCAGGGCTGGCAATGATCTCAAGGCCGCCAGCATGATGCTCGCCCATCCAGGCTTCGTCATAGCCCAGCTTGTCCATGAACTCGACAAGCTCGAGATCGCGTTCGATGGCGATCGTCGGATTCGTGCCGAGGGGATGGACGGGGGCCATGAAGTTCCCGAAACGCAACGAGTTCTTTTGCATCACTCTCTCCTCAGGGCGCCTGAAGATTGGCGTCGCCCTTGCTGTTATTTTGCTCTTAAAATGGTCGCGCAAAAGCGACTCTGATACGATTCTTCATACAAGAGCAAAGTTGCACTGAAAAGTCAAAATTGGCCCTCCGGGAGGGTTGGCCCGCCTTGACTGAATTTTCGCGCTAGTGCATAAATGCACCGCAATGTTGATAATCATAGGGCCGTGTCCGCTGGCAACGGCCCAATAGCTGAGGATGCCGTAATGACCGCGACTTCCGGAAATGTCGATTCCGCCTTTGCACGTGTGCGCGAGGTGTTCGAAGCCAATTTTGCCGCAGATTCGGCGTGGCCCGAAGTGGGTGCTGCGTACAGCGTGTATGTCGCGGGTAAGGAAGTCGTCAGCATCTGGGGCGGCTTGGCTGACAAGGAGAGCGGGCGCGCCTGGGAGGCGGATACGCGGGCCAATGTCTTTTCGACCGGCAAGGCGCTTCCGGCTCTGGCCATCGCTCAGCTCGTTGGCTCCGGGCGTGTCGCCTATGATGATCCGGTGTCCAAATATTGGCCGGAATTTGCCGCCAACGGCAAGGAGGCGGTCACGATCGCCCACATCATGTCGCACCGGTCCGGCGTGAACGCATTCGAGGCCCCGATCACGATCGAAGATCTTTCCGACTGGGAAGGTGCGGTGGCGCGGCTGGCCGGTCAGGCGCCGATTCACGCCCCGGGGGAAAAGACCGCCTATCATGCGATCACCTATGGCCATCTGGCGATGGAGATTGTGCGCCGTGTGACCGGCCTTATGCCGCGTGCCTATGTCGCGCAGCATCTTTCGGGGCCGCTCGGGGCTGAGTTCGCGGTCGGTGCGGATCAGGCTGTGTGGGGAAAGATCGCGACGCTCGTACCGCCGCCGCCGCCGCCGGCCGACCGTCCGATGCCTGACCCTCTGGCTGCCAGGGCAATCATGAATCCCATGATCGCCCCGCCGCTTACCGCTACCCCGGCGTGGCGGAACGCGGACATTCCGGGCGCGAACGCCCATGGTAGCGCGCGCGGCATTGCGCGGGTCTGGGGTGCGGTCGCCAATGGTGGCGAGATCGACGGCGTTCGTATCCTTGGTCAGGATGCGATTGTGGGCATGAGCACATTGGTCAGCGACGCACCGTGCATGTTGATGGGGCCGATGAACTGGGCGCAAGGTGTCATCCGCAACCGGGGTGGCTTGTTCGGCCCGCGGGACGGCACCTTTGGCAATTGCGGTTTTGGCGGAAGTCAGGGCTTTGCTGATTCCGATTTGAAGATCGCTGCGGCCTATGTGCCGAACCGGATGTTCCCGAACCTGCTGCAGGATCCGCGCGCCATGGCGTTGGCGAATGCCGTGTTTGAGTGTGCGGGGCGGGCGGGCGCCTGACCGGTTTGCGCCGGTGCCGGCCTGACGGTCGGTTACTGCTGGTGAGATGATGAGTGCAGCCTCTGAGCTGCTTGCGGAGAAACAAGAGTGACCAGCCAAGCTGATGTGCCATTCCGGGCAGTCCATTTCGCGCCTCGCGATATTGCGGTCGATCGTCGTGACGACGGGACGATCGTGCTTAGTCCGCGAATGGCGCTGAAGCTGAACGAGCCGCATTTGCCGGCGTATCTGCGGCGCCACGCGGGCAAGCGCCCGGACCATTGCTGGCTTGGTCAGCGCCGTCCGAAAGGTGCGGATTGGGAGCGCCTGACCTTTGGTGATGCGCTTGCCAAGGCGAATCGTCTGACCCAGGGATTGCTTGATCTTCGCCTGCCTGCGGGCAAGATGCTGGGGATCCTGAGCGCCAACTCGCTCGAACAGGCGCTGATCAACATTTCCGCGATGCAGGCGCATATCCCTGTGGTGCCGATCTCTGTTGCCTATTCGTTGCAGAGCAAGGACTTTGCAAAGCTGAAGGAAGTGGCCGGAATCGTCGATATCGGCATCATTTTCGTTCAGGACGGAAAGGTCTTCGAGG
This sequence comes from uncultured Stakelama sp., assembly GCA_964393565.1. Taxonomy (GTDB): domain Bacteria; phylum Pseudomonadota; class Alphaproteobacteria; order Sphingomonadales; family Sphingomonadaceae; genus Sphingomonas. Next base: position 60,485 of record CAYMUJ010000003.1, read on the forward strand.
CGGCGATCGCTGCGTTGAACCTTGGTGTGCCGGTCATTGCGGTGGACAATGTCCAGCCGGGGCAGATCGCCTATGCCGACCTGCTGGCGACCGAGCCGACCGATGCCGTCGAGGCGTCGGTGGCAGCGATCGATCCCGAACAGGTTGCGCGCATCATGTTTACATCGGGCTCGACCGGAACGCCAAAGGGCGTGCCGCATTCGCATCGCAACATCGTGGTGGCGGCGGAAAGCAATCTGCAGACCAATGGTCATACGACCGAAGGGGAGCTCGCCCGACTGGACTGGACCCCGTGGAACCATGTGTTCGGGGCGACCGGCGTTGCACTCGCGCTGGTTAACGGCGGCACGTTGATGATTGACGACGGCCGGCCGGTGCCGGCGCTGTTCGCGGAGACAATCCGCAACCTGCGTGAATTTCCGACCAGCAGCTTCGTGACCGTTCCGTCGGCCTATGGATTGCTGATCGATGCGCTGGAAGCGGATGACGAACTGGCGGCGATCTTCTTCAGCAAGCTCGACATGCTTGGTTATGGCGCGGCCAGCCTGCCGGAGGAATTCGTTCGTCGGCTCCAGGCGCTGGCGATCAAGCATATCGGGATGAAAATCTCGATCACCTGTGGTTATGGCGCGACCGAAACCGGCCCTGGTGGCGCGTTCATCTATTGGTCGACCGACCGCACCGGGCTGATCGGCTTGCCGCATCCGGGCTTTGAAATGAAGCTGGTTCCGCTGGATGATGGCCGGTTTGAGGTGCGGATCCGCGGCGAGGGCGTGATGCGGGGCTATCATGGCAAGCCCGAACTCAACGCAAGCATTTTCGATGAAGAGGGCTTCTACAAGATCGGAGACACCGTCCGGCTTGCCGATCCTGCGGATGTGATGGAGGGTCTGGTATTCGCCGGGCGCCTGTCCGAGGAGTTCAAACTGACCACCGGCACTTTCGTGCTTGTCGGATCGTTGCGGCTGGCGTTGCTCGGCGCGATTTCCTCGCTGGTAACGGATCTTGTAATCTGCGGTGAAAACCGCGCCAACATCTCGATCCTTGCATGGCTCAACATCGAGGCGGCACGCAAACTTGTCGGGAAGCCCGACGCCACGCGCGAAGAGCTCAATGCAGACCCTGCCGTGATTGCGGCCATTGCCGAGGGGTTGGCTGGCCACAACCGGGCCAATCCGGGAATCAGCACCAGGGTTGAGCGTTTCATGCTGCTGGATGAGCCGCCGTCGATTGATGATGGCGAGATCACCGACAAGGGTTCGATCAACCAGCGCGGCGTCCAGAAGCGGCGTGCAGACCTGGTGGCTGCGCTGTTCGAGGACAAGGCGGCTGCCAATGTCCATTCGGTCGCTGCCGCTGCCGTAGTGGCGTGAAGCTGACGGCAGCCAGCTATTTGCGGCGCAAGAGTTGAAGGCAACAGAATGGCCCAGGATAACGTGCAGGATTCGACCGAGTCACTGGTCGAAGTGGAAGTCGATGGCGGGATCGTCTGGCTCAGGCTGAATGACCCACAGGCCCGCAATGCCTTGTCAGAAGAAATGGCAAAGCAGTTGCGGCAGGCGTTTCGGGATCATACCGGGACGGCGCGCGTCTTCATCCTGACCGGCAAGGGGGAAGGTTTCTGTGCGGGAGCAAAGCTGAGCGGCAAGTCGCCTGCGATGTCCGGTCCGCGCGATTTGGGTGCGCCTTTGCTGGAGCATTATAACCCGTTGCTGCTGGACATGCGGGCCTTGCCGGTACCGGTCGTGGTTGCGGTCAATGGTGCGGCGGCCGGTATTGGCAGTTCGCTCGCATTGTCAGGCGATATCATCGTTGCGAGTGAAACCGCGTTTTTCCAGCAGGCGTTCTCGCGGATCGGGCTCGCTCCGGATGGGGGCGGCACCTATCTTCTGGCCAAGTCCGCCGGGCGCGTACGTGCGATGGAACTGGCTTTGCTCGATGAACGGCTGACTGCGACCCAGGCTGCTGAATGGGGACTGATCAACCGGGTGGTTCCTGCGTCCGAGCTTGCCGATGTCGCCCGTGAGCTGGGTGAGCGTATCGCAGCCGGTCCGACCCTTGCCTATGCCGCAATTCGCCGGCTGGTGTGGCAGGCATGCGAGGCGGATTATAGCGATCATCTGAACAGCGAGGCGCGTGAACAGTCCGTCCTTGGACTGACTGCGGATCACAAGGCAGGCGTTCAGGCGTTTCTTTCACGGCAAAAGCCCGTTTTCACGGGAAGCTGACGCTCAATCGAAACAGGCCGGCACATCAGCGCCCTGGGACGGGAGCGCTGGTGCGCGAAGGGAGGCAATGAAATGAAGACCCGGGTTACGGAAATGCTGGGATCGCGCTACCCCATCATGCAGGGGGGGATGCACGGAGTGGGCCGCGCAGAGCTTGCGGCGGCCGTTTCCAATGCGGGCGGAATCGGAACCATCACGGCGTTGACCCAGCCCAGCGCGGCGGCACTGCGTGAAGAGATCGAACGCTGTCGCGGGCTGACGGACCAGCCTTTTGCTGTCAATATCACGATGCTCCCCGCGATCACCCCGCCGGACTATCGCTCATATGTCGATGCGATCATCGATGCCAAAGTGAGCATTGTCGAAACGGCAGGAAATCGGCAGGTTCGCGAGTTCTGGGATCTGTTAAAGCCGCATGGTGTGACGATCGTGCACAAATGCACGGCAGTGCGACATGCCTTGTCGGCCGAGAAGGCGGGCTGTGACATTATCTCGATCGACGGGTTCGAATGCGCCGGACATCCTGGCGAAGACGATGTGCCCGGCCTGATCCTGATCCCTGCAGCGGCGGACAAGGTCAAGATTCCGATGCTGGCATCGGGCGGTTTCGCCGATGGTCGGGGCCTGGCGGCGGCGCTTGCCCTGGGGGCCGAAGGCGTCAACATGGGAACGCGCTTCTGCGCGACCAAGGAGGCCGCGATCCATGACAATGTGAAGCAGGCCTATATTGCCAATGATGAATTGGGCACCAATCTGATTTTCCGGAACCTGGGCAACACGGCGCGCGTCGGCAAGAGCGATGTCTCGGATGAGGTCGTTCGCATCCTGTCGCAGCCGGGCGCGGTGTTTGAGGATGTGCGTCCATTGGTCGCGGGTGCCGCAGGAAAGCAGGTTCTTGAGCAGGGCGATTTGTCCAAGGGCATTTTCTGGGCCAGCATGGCTCAGGGGCTGATCAACGACATTCCGACATGCGCCGAGTTGATCGAACGGATCGTGGCGGAAGCACGCGCAATCACGCGCGAGCGGCTGGCGGCGATGTTCGTGGACTAAACGATGGGTGACGGGCCGCACATGGCCTGTCATCGGCCTGTGTTGGGCTAGGTCAAGCGCGGTGCGTCGTGCAGGGCGGTACGTTGTGACGTCGTGACGCGATCAGCACCGGGCTGTGAGCTAGCCATGATACAGCGCCAGACATCATGATGTGACATTCTCATTTGACATTCACATTGGCGTGTGAGTATGGTGCTGCCCTGTTGGTCGCGCCCATTGGGCCTTTACCGGGATGTCACATGTCGACAGATTTGATTGAAAGACTCCGGCGTCTTGTATCGGAAGGCGGCTTGTCGCGTTCCGGCCTTGCCCGCGCGGCCGGCCTGCATGCCAATACGTTGCGCGATCTGGACGCGCCGGACTGGAATCCGACTGCGGAAACGCTGCTGAAACTTGAGAAATATCTCTTCAGCAATGACGACACGCCGACTCTGGTCCCGATCGAAGAGATTATCGAGGAGGCGCGCAACGGCCGGATGTATATCCTGGTCGATGATGAGGACCGTGAGAATGAGGGTGATCTGATCATCCCGGGCCAGATGGCGACGCCAGATGCGATCAACTTCATGGCAACCCATGGTCGGGGGCTGATCTGTCTGGCCATGACCAAGGCCCGGTGCAGCCAGCTTGGCCTGGCGCCCATGGCCAGCGAAAATCGCGAAAGCATGGAAACAGCCTTCACTGTCTCGATCGAGGCAAAAGAGGGGGTGACCACTGGGATCAGCGCAGCCGACCGGGCGCGCACGATTTCGGTTGCGGTTGATGCCTCCAAAGGGCCGGCCGACATTGTTTCCCCCGGCCATGTTTTTCCGCTGACCGCGCGTGACGGCGGCGTGCTGGTCAGGGCAGGGCATACCGAGGCCGCTGTCGATATCAGCCGTCTGGCCGGGCTTAATCCTTCAGGCGTAATCTGTGAGATTATGAAGGATGACGGCACCATGGCCCGCATGGATGATCTGGTCGTCTTCGCCCGCATGCACAAGCTGAAGATGGGCACGATCCGCGACCTCATCGCCTATCGCCGCAGGCACGATCATCTGGTGGAATGTGTGTCGGAAGTCGCATTCGAATCTGAGTTCGGAGGCGACTGGATTGCCAAAACCTATGTCAACACGGTGAATGGCGCGACGCATATCGCGCTGCAGAAGGGCCGGGTGGTCGAAGGGACGCCAACGCTGGTGCGGATGCACGCGCTGTCGATCTATTCCGATACCCTGGCGCAAATCGGTCCGCGCAAGGGAATCCTGCACCGCGCCATGGCTGAAATCGGTCGCGAGGGTGCGGGTGTGGTTGTCGTGCTGTTACCCCATGGCGAGCAGCGGCTGGAGAATTTTGCACAGCGAAAGTCGGGAGTTGATCTGCGCGAATATGGGATCGGCGCCCAGATTCTGGCGGATCTGGGTATCCATGACATGGTTCTGCTGACCAACTCGCATCGCAATGTGGTTGCGCTCGATGCATATGGCATTCATGTCGTTGGCGAGCGGGCTATTCCTTAAGGCCAGGGTGGCGGCCTGAGGCTCAGCCAGCCTATCTTGGTTTCATCGGCAGTGTTCGGGAATTCGAATGTCAGATTCAGCTCAAATTGACGTGTTCCGCGCAGCATTGCGTCACGTTGCTTCGACCGTTTATGCCATAACGACTGCGCTTGATGGACAGCGTTACGGGATGATCGCGTCCGCCGTCAGTTCGCTCAGCTTCGATCCGCCGTCGCTGCTGATCTGCGTCAATCGATCTGCCTCCATGCACGGCGCTTTGATGGAGGCCAGCCATTTCTGTGTGAACGTCCTGGGTCGGCAGCACCGGAATGTGACGGATCAGTTTGTCCGTTCGGGTGTAGACCGCTTTGCCGTCGGCAATTGGGACGTGGCACATGGCGTTCCGGTCCTGGCGGATTCTCAATCCAGTCTGGTGTGCAGAACGGCGCAGCGCCACGAATTCGGTACGCACACGATCCTGATCGGCGAACTGGTCGAGGCACAGCACCGGAAGGATGAGCTGCCGCTTGCCTATCATGATGGCCGCTACATCGACATTAGTGGGGCGAAGGACCTCGGCACTATTGCTGCCGGCTAGGAATCGGGTCAGACGTTGATGGGATGCGTGACGGGGTGATCAGTCTGCTTTCCCGTCAACCGATCTGGTGATGGTCTGCGCTGACGTCGGGGCTGTCGCCGGTTGTGACAGATCGAACCACAACAGGACGCGATTACCGGCAGCGGCGGCGACCGAACGTCCGTCTGCAGCGAGCGATACATGCTCGACCGGCAGAGCAGGCCCAGTGAGGTGCGCGCGCGCCGTGCAGTCTTCGCTGTTGAACAGCGCCACGACATTGTCGCTGGTGCCGACAGCGATCAGCTTGGCATCGCGGGCAAAATCGGCCGAGAGGCCTTTCGTCCCATACACGCCCTCGCGGGGCAGGCTGCATATCTGTCGGTTGGTCGCGCCATCGATCAACGCGCCCATGTCGTCAACATTGCCGCGCGAATAATAGATGTTGGCATGGGGCGCGTAGCGGTGCGGCCCTATGGCCATGTGGGCGAAGCGTTTGCCGCTGGCCGGATGACCGCCAAATGCGCCCGATGGATATTCATACTGTCCGGCAACGCTGCGCCCCTGGACGAGGATGCGGGTGCCGTCGCGGTTGAAGTCGGCAAACCGCTTTGGTTCTTGCCAGCTGCCGAAACGGCAGCCGTCATCACGGCGCAGATTGCCCGCCTGCTCCCGATCAAGCCGCTTGCAGTCGGATTCATCCACCAGCGTGCTGACCACTGCGCCGTTGCGGGGGTTCCACAGAAGTACTTTCTCGTCCGACGATGCGGTAAGGACCAGGTTGTTATCAGGTGAAAATCGCGCGCTGTTCACAGCTTCGCGATGCCCGGCGAAATCCTGGACTTTGCGCCCGGTGGATACCAACCAGCTGCGCGCGAAAGTGTCGATGCCGGATGTGACCAGATACCGGCTGTCGGTGGAGAAATGAAGCGAAGTCACCGCTCCTTCATGCGCCATGATCCTGATGCGGCTGCGCCAGTTGCCCGTGTCGAACAGCGTCACCTGACCGTTGGTTTCGCCAACGGCAAGCAACTTCATGTCGGGTGAAAAGACGAGATCGGTGACGGCACTCTGGAACATGGGCAAGGTCATCTGCCGGTTTCCGGCGAGCCACGGCGTCCGCAATTTTTCCAGCCGCAGGACCTCATCACGTTCCGAAATCAGTTTTGCGTAAAGCGCCCGTGCCTCGTCGATATTTTCGGGCACAGGATAGTAGGCAACATATTGTTCGATCATGGCGATGATCGAGTCTTTGGTCGCTGAGCGGTCCTTACCCAGATCAGCCATGATCCCGGCCCAGCTTTGCTGATAATAGGCGCGTACGGAGGCGCGTTCGAATTCGGAAAAATATTTCATCGCCTCATCAAGGCGGCCCTGATCGATGGCATCCAGGAATGCACTTCCCCCGTCCGGAGCCTTGCCCCCGGCCGCGATTGCGGCTTCGACGGTGGCGATGCGGTCTGCCCAGTCGCGAACCATCGTCATGAGCGTGGCGATGTCGGCCTCGTTCGAGGCAATCGCGGTGTTCTGCCGCGCGTTGACCTTCTGGATTTCGGACAGGAGCCGCTTGATGCGGGCGATGTCAACGCCGGTTTCGCGTGACAGGGCCTCAATCATGCGGTTGACCTCAGGAGCGGCAACGCTTCGGCTGCCCGGCAGCGTTTGCGCCGACAGTGAAGACGGACCTGATGTGCCGGTCAGGGTCAAAAGGCCGATCCAGATGACCCATGGCGCAGGCTTGCGCGTCATGTGCACCGCACAAACTCCTGCATGACATTGCTGCGCTTGTCGTGATGGATCAGACGTTCCTGGATGCCGTCGAACCGATAGGTCAGTTCGACGGTGACGCCTTGTTCCGGCGTCGTCGAACTGGTGACGAGCCTGCTGCCATGCTCGCTGATGATCGTGGCGGTCGCCTTGTAGTGCTTCATTCCAGGTTCGTTCCGGGCGGATTCAAGCGCGACGGCATTGCTGGCGACGGCAAAACGATAGGTCACTTTGCATCCGGCCTCGCCCCATATTCCGGGCAGTTTCTGCCGGATCAGTGAACTGGCGCCGATCAGTCCGGCCTGTTGCAGGCCGCTTTTGATCAATTCCGTATCCCGCCCGGTGCGCTGCGTCGTATCATCGATCCGGTCGCTGACCTGCGCGATCTGTTCGACTCCGTTTTCAATCGCACCCACCGAACTTTCCACGGCGGTTCGCGGCTCAAACAGCGCGAGCACATCCGTCATCACGCTGAACGCCCCGAAAAGGCTCAGCAAGATCGCGCCCGCCGCCTTGGGAGCGACCATTCGGCGAAACGAGAGCCTGCCATCGCCCTCCGCTTCCCAGCCAACCACGATCGATGCGAGCGCGAACAGGACGCCAATGATGAAGAGTGCAGCCTTGAGCGGGGAGGCGGACCCCTTGTCGCTCGCGCTGTCCCAGACCAGATAGCCAAGCAGGCCGACGACAAGGATCGCACACCCCAGAAAGATCAGGCCCAGCCGGTTGGAGCCTGCGCCCGCCAGCATATGCCTGATGTGGCGTGCCAGGGCGGCGCCATATTCACGGATCGCCATATGCCGAACCATTTTCCGTTCACTCCGCAGCAACCGAAGCTACCACCATTTTCCTGGGCCAAACCGGTTTCCTGAACAAGAATTTTCGCCGCCGCCACGATCATCATTCGCCTTGATGCGCAGCGTAAAACGCTCCGCGAGCGCGGGGCTGGAGCAGCGTGATACGGCTGGGAAATCTTGGCTGGCTGCGGGGCAGAATCGTGAAGTGTGTCGCCCATCTGGCCATGCCCGGCATGGCGCGTCGCGTTAGCCGGCCTGCTCTGACCGCGAGGCTCCAGGCCTATCGCGATCAGATCGTCACTGGCAGGCAAACCGCAATGTCATTGAAAAATGGTGGACGCACTAGGGCTCGAACCTAGGACCCGCTGATTAAGAGCATCACTTAAGCTCTTGTTATATAGCGTCATTTCGCTTAAAATTGCGTCTTGGGTATCACAAATTCGTATCTCGGAGCCGCTGATTCCGAGGCGTATCGCTTCATGTCTAAGCATACAATTTCGGGCATCCGATGCCCCCATGTTACCCACACGGAAGATCGTCGAAAATCTGGGTATCAGAGGGAGGGGAGGTTGCGCGTTGTCGAGCGCGCACTCCCTTATACCGTGTGAGTGCCGATGCGTCAGGAAAATTGTGCCCACATGCTTCTCAGTCAGATCCGTTCGGGCTGAAGGCCAGCATCACGAAGCCTTCCCGCAATTTTCCTCATCTTTGCGAACTCGGTTCCCCATGCGGGTTTTAGATCGAGCTTCTCGCAAAACTCTTTGCCTGAAACGCCTTCAAGCAAATCGGCATATTTGATCACTTGCAAGTGGAGCTCGGCCACGTAGCCGTTACGTGGCGCGCTATCGATGGCGCGCTTGATCCGTTCAAAGACTCCGGGATTGCTCATGGTCGTCTCCTTGGCTGCGTGAGAGGCTTAGTCACTCTTCTAGCAATTTGCAAGAAGCTTTATGCAATATGCATAATAAGGCAGTGGGTAGGGATCACGAAATTGCGTTAGACCGAAAAGCTGGAATCAGTGTCGCGCCATCTGGTGCGGGCATCGGTGCGGGGGTGCGATCCAAAACACCCCCCGGTCGTAGGAGGCATGGTCATAATGTATCGTTCTGCACTTTCCCGAAGCAGGCCGTGCCAGCGTCAGGATTTCCTTTGAGATTGGCTGATTTCCATGATTATTGAGGTGTCATTCGAAAGGATGACACGTGCAAAAGGCCCTGACCGACAAGACGATAGAGGCGCTCAAGCCGGAACCGAAACGCTATGAGGTTCACGATCTCCGCTGCCCCGGTTTGACGCTCCGGGTTTCACCGACCGGCCGAAAGTCCTTTTACATCAGATTTCGATACGGCTTGGCGCAAAAGCACCCAATGCTCGGTGTCTATCCGCGCATGTCGCTTGCCACCGCGCGGGAGAAGGCCAACGATTGGCTAAGGCAGGCCGATGAGGGCATCGATCCCAGTAAGCGCAAACGGTCGTCCAACATGAAGGTGGAGGCTGTTTGCCGCGAGTTCGTGCGGCTTCATGCACAGGCCCGAAACAAAAGCTGGCGTGAATCGGAGCGCATCCTTGAACGCGAGTTCATCGAGACATTCGGGCAGCGCGATATCCGCGAGATAAAGCGGTTTGACGTATTGGAGATATTGGACGCCGCTGTCGCGCGGGGATCAACCTACCAAGCCAACAGGATTTTGGCGACAATCCGGAAATTGTATAACTGGTGCATAGAACGAGGAATTGTCGACTCCAGCCCAATCGTTGGGATGAAAGCGCCGACGAAGGAAATTTCGCGCGAACGGGTATTAGACGACGCTGAGTTGAAGGCATTGCTCCGCGCGTGCCGCAATGACGCTTACCCATTCCGCCAGTATGTCCCGCTGCTCCTTGCGACTGCTACGCGCCGCGCAGAGCTGGCAGAAATGCGCTGGAGCGAGATTGAGGGCGACAAATGGGTCATACCCGCCGAGCGTGCGAAGAACGGAAAGCCGCATGTGGTCCCGCTCAGCACATTCGCACAGGAGGTGCTTGCCGAGGTGCCGCGCTTTCTCGATTGTGATTTTGTCTTCACCACGACCCATCGGTCTCCTGTCAGCGGGTTCTCCAAGATGGTTCGGAGGCTGTCGGAGGGCTCCAACACATCGGATTGGCGGCTGCATGATCTCAGGCGCACGGCTGCGTCCGGCATGGCACGTCTTCGGGTGGCTCCGCATGTTATCGAGCGGGTGCTCAACCACATCTCTGGCACAATTTCAGGCGTGGCTGCCGTCTACAATCGGTACGGATACGACGATGAAAAGACGGATGCGCTGGAGCAATGGGGTGTCTGTCTTACAGAGCTGAATGCCCTCCAATAACGATGTATTGCAAAAAGCGATACATCGTGATATGTGGCGATCGTAAGGAGAATTCAAATGCCCCGCGCCGCCCAACGCAAGGATCATCCGCTTTCGATGCGTCTGCCCGACGCCGATCTGGCGATCATTGATCGCGCAGCGCAGTTGCGTGGGCGTTCGCGCACGGAGTTCATGCGCGACGCAGCCGTTCGTGCGGCTGAAGAGGCAATCATGGATACCAATCTATTGCGTGTCAGCCCTGAGGCTTTCGACGCCTTCGTCGCAATGCTTGATGCGCCACCCAAGCCTGTTCCCGCTTTGACCGAATTACTGAGGCGTCCCGCGCCGTGGGAAACGGCTACCAAGCAATAGGGCGGTTTGGCGTTGGTAATTTCCGCTCCCGAGCCGTTAAACGACGAGCATGACCTATCGCAGTTCACATGCGGCAAGCCGTCTCTCGACAACTGGTTGAAGAACAGGGCGCTTTCCAATCATAAACGGGGCTTCACTGCGGTCATGGTCGTCCACGAAGCGGGGTGCGTGGTCGGCTATTACGGGCTTGCTCCTACCGCCGTCGTGCCGACTGTGATGCCGCGTTCGATCCGCACCGGACAGCCGCCCGATCCGATACCCTGTTTGCTGCTGGGACAGTTGGCCACAGATATGAATTGCGCCGGGCGCGGTATCGGCTCGGGGCTTCTGAAGCACGCTCTGGAGCGTTGCGTTGAGGCAGCAAAGCTTGTCGGCGGACGCGCACTTATCGTCAACGCGGTGGACGAGGAGGCGGCGGCATACTGGCAGCGGAGAGGGTTCCTGCCATCGCGGGATGATCCGATGATTCTTTTCCGCTCAATCGCTGATATCGCGGCTTCCCTCGCTGCGGCAGAATCTTGATAGGCGACGGAGCGAGTCTTGGCAGAATGGGGCGATTATCTGGGCATCCCCGATGAGGATGACGACCCGCCGTTTGGGCAAGTCGCTATGCAACGAATGGCGAAGATTGCTCAAATCGTCGATGATCCGGACGCTGTTGAGCGGCTACGATTGGCACTGGTGCCATTGGGGCGGGATTATCGTCGCATTATCTCGATAGTACCATCTGAACTGGAACGCGCACCAAGCCATGAGAGCCAAGCTGAGCGGTTGGAGTGGTTAGATACGCACATCCTATTTCCGCTGAAGAGCCTTATTGCTGCCCTAGGGGATGAAAGGCGCCATATGCTCTCGATGTGGCCGCAGGAACTTCGGCCCGCAGTAACCCCCGATTGGAATGCGCTACAGGAGCAGCTCAATATTCTTTTGAATTTGGTACAGAACGTCACGCTGAATGTTATGTTTTACAGAGACACTGGCATATCCGTTGCCTCGGCAGTTCGTTATTCCATCGTTGTCTCTGCGATGAACATTCTCAGCGATGCGTTGCCTAATTTGAAGCCAAGCCGAGGAACTTACGACAGGGTCACGAAAAGCTTCAACGGCATTTATCCTGACCTGCTCAGAGCGATCTACAAGGAAATAACCGGGGAGGATGAGAGACTCGATCGGGTAATTAAGGAACTGCTTGACGAACTGAGGGACCCGAACAGCTTCCTTTCGGGCAAGCCCTTCCAGCTTGGCGAATACCTGTCCGCCGTTGTCGAACGGTTGCCCCCATCGGAGCCTCAGTGATCCATATGAACTCACTTGCCAGTGATGAACAAGAGAGCCTGAAAACTCCGCGGATGGTTCATTTCGTTTAGTGGCGCGTGCGCGCATATCGAGGCAGATACGCTCACGACGTCGTTGACCGAAGGTGCGCACCTTCATTCACTGAATGAAGGATCTGAACATGGAAAATCAGTCTAAACAGGTGGCCGGTGGCCGCCTTCTCTACAATCGTGAACATCTGCCCCGTCTGGGCATCAACCTATCTAACTCGACCATGCTGCGGCTCGAAGCGGCCGGCCAGTTCCCAAGGCGGGTCCGTATTGGCGCGCACTCGGTGGCCTGGCTGTGACGTGCTCCCCTGAAACTCCGCCAGTCTGAGCTAGAGTCCTTCATGAAGGAGG
>CAYMUJ010000004.1:0-70010 GCA_964393565.1 uncultured Stakelama sp.
GCTCAGCGCCCCTCGCGTCCTGCAAAATAGACAGGAAGGACCCGAAGCGAAATGCTAAAGGACGCGAAAACCCCAAATGCCAAAGGACGCAACGCCCAATCAAAGGCCGAAACGGTAGGCAGCCAAAGGACGGAAAGCCCCTCTTGCCAGCCCTACCAATGCCAAAGGACGCTAACCGGAAGGCTTGCCCATAGGTCGCGCTTGCCGAGCGTCCTTATGCCGGACCTGTTGACCACTGCCGCAAGGATCAACTAAAGGTTGCCAAATCAACCCACGGGAGTCCGCCATGCATGGCCTAACACAAGCCCGCAAGCTCGGCTTGATCCGTTATGCGGGCAAGCCTTGCCCACACTGCTCTAGCCGGGTCCGCTATGTCTCAAGTCGGACTTGCTGCTTTTGTGCCGTCGCCATGGTCGACAAGGCGACTATGGCAGCCCGCAAGCGCGCCTATCGGGCGCGGATCAAAGCCGAGCGGCTGGCAATGGCTACAAGCCCCATAGCCCGGCTTTACCTGGAAGCAATGACAGGCCGGCCATGGCAACGCTAAAGCATGCGCGGCGCCGCGGCTTGATCCGATACACTGGCACGCCTTGCAGGCGTTGCGGCTCACGGGTCCGCTATACCTGCAATTCATCATGCGTCGCGTGCCTACGGGCAAAGCGTGAGCCGCGCCCGATCATGGCAGCCCGCAAGCGCGCCTATCGGGCTCGGCTGGCACTAGAGCGCCACGAATTGGCGCGCCTGCTATCCATCCGCGACGCTATGCCTATCGACGTTCTGCCGAGCCTTGAGCTTGCCGAGCTTCCCCTTCCGAGCATTCCGGCCGGCTTACGGCTGCCACGAATTCGACCCTATCGAAAGCAGGCGCAACACCTGGAACGCGACCAGAAAACGCCCGCCGCTCGGCTCTATTTTCAACTTTTAGTTGACTAGAAGGCCGAAGGTTGAGCATATGGGCGACAGGAACTTTTCCAAGGAATCGCCCTATGTCCAAGCTTGCAGATTACCGGTTCGAATTCGACACAAACGCCCGCGGCGCCATTACCCGGACTCCGAACAAGGGCGGAATGGCGCCTTCGGTTCGGTTCGGCATTTATGCCGTCGCGACCATTGAGGCGACGGGGAAAGCCTACCGGCTGAACATTTACGAAAACCGCGACGGGTCTATTGACGTCGTTGTTTATGGCAAGGGGCGCCTTATCCCTGAAAACGCTTTGCGCGGCTTGCGGAATGTCGCCATTGCGATCTATCGCGACACTTTTCACAATGAGCACGGCAGCCGGACTCGAGAGGAAACCCCGCACGCCCGCCATATTGGCAAGCCTTCTGGGCGAGTCATTCAGACTGATACGGGATTCGCCCTGGAATGGATTGCCGAACCGGCGCCGGCTGCCGTTGCAAGCTTTGCCGAGCTTCCGGCCGGCCGCGCTGTTGAGATTTTCCCCGGCTGCTTTGCCATGGTGCTCGGCAGCCCCGACGATATCCCCGCAATGGTCGACATGATCAAAGCCGCAAGCGGGGATTCCCTGTGATGCGTAACCCCGTTCTCTCCAGTTATCGGACCTTTCGCGCCGATGGATATCAGGCTTGGCACGCCCTAGAGCGCGCTCGGCAAGCCCTTGGCTGCCTTCCGGTGGAAACCCTCACGGAAGCGTCAGCGCGCCGCTATGCCGCCCGTATGGTCGACGGAGTCGCTGTTTCTGCCGAGCTTCAGGAATCCGACGGCTTCCCTATGTGGATTGTGCGGGTTGATCGCGCATCGGCGCCCGAATTGATCGAAGTCGCGGTTTGGCTCGAGTCCAATGGTCGACTCTACGGGGAATGGTGACCCATGGAACGCCTGACCATTGCCCTAACAGCGCTTTGCCTTGCTGCCTTGTCCGCCTTTATCGGGCTTGGCGCCGATGCTGCAGCCGCTCGGCTGGCATGTGAGCGCACACACTCCGCCGACACTTGCGCGACGCTGTTGCGCTGACTCAAATATCAACCAAAAGGTGAGGTATCGACCGATGATCAACGTACTATTGAGGCAGGCGTACGCCTTCCACCGCGCCGATGGACTCCAGCAATATCGCGGCTTTGCGCGCTCGGCTTCTAATGCCCTGAAGCTCGCCCGCGACGATATCGCGGCAGGTCGCCACCCATGGTCAAACGGGCCATATGCAAAGCCCGTTGCGCCTGTTTGTTGGCAGGCTGACAACAAGGCACGTGAACGCCTTGCATGGGTCGACAATGCCGAGCGGATCGGACTCCGGTTTGTGGGCAAGGTCGCCGTTGAATGCGACGGGGCGCGCGGCACGGTTTGGGCGACCCGCGCCGAAGATTCTACGGGCTGGCTAACCGATCCGTTCGGCGACGTTTTCAAGGATGGCACGGGGCTGATGTGGGGAGTCGTGTACCAGTTGCCAGCCCGTCGCGGGGTTGCGCGCTATGTGGCGGGCTATGTCGCGGGCGGATCGGACTCCCTGACAATCGACTTCGGCACGATCTACGAGTCCCGCGCCAACTATAGCGACGGCAGCCCCACGGAATGCGACGCGGCGCGTAATGCCGCTCACGTGGCGGACTCCATGGCGCGGATCGCGGCAGAGAAGGAACGCGAATATCAAACGGCATGGCAGGCCGGATACCTCTATAGCGAATGCCTGGAAAACCTGAAGGCGGTTCGGGCTTCCGTGCTCGGCACGTTGCGCGATATCCGCGCGACCTGCGACGCGCTCAAGGCAATGCCGGAGTCCATCCGCGCCCGGCTTTCCGGATCGATCAAGGCGGATCTTGCCAAGCGCGCCAAGCTATTCGGCAAAATGGAAAAGCTCGCTGCAGGTGACTTTGAAGGCCTCGAGTTTTGGACTGGCGACGCGACCTTACAAGCTGCCTTCAATGAAGCGGCCGGCCGCGACGTGCTCTAACAATCAACTCAAAGGGGATTTTTCACTATGTCGGCAATGTTCGGAGTCTTCAGAGTCCGGAAAAACGGGACTCATGTGTATTTGTCCCGATCCGCAACGCAAAGCGAGTCTCTAGCGCGGGATATCGCCGAAGGTTTGACCCGCGGGGAAGTTGTTTTGCCAACAGGCGCAATCAAGAAAGTCCGTCCCGCGCCGCACATTCACAAGCCTATCAACAGCAACACTTAAGCCCTGCCAACACAATCAACTCAAAGGGGATTTCTCACTATGTCCGACACTATCAAAACCATTCTACGTACGTACTCTTTCGACGTGACAACGGAGTCGGGTCGCGCCGATTGGCAAGCCCTGAAAGAGAAGCTTTCTAGTGGCCCTCACTGCCATGGTCCGGTGCTCGCGGATTGCTGGCAGTTTGTCAGTGATCTTGACGGGCAAACCGTTGAACTGGAAACCCGCCACCTTTTCGACAACCAATGGAATACGGCACCAATCGAAGGGAAATCCGACAAGGGACTCCGGGTTTTTGATTGGGCTTTGCAGGCTGACTCGGCGCCGCATTCGAACCTTTCGGCGCCTCGGGGAATCCGTCGCGGGCACTACCTGGAACAAACCGCCGAAATGCGGGAACTCCGCCGCAACACTATGAAATGCGGTTATTGCGGCAAGCAGGAGCCGGCAGCCAAGGGGTATGTGTTCTGCCCTCACTGCATCGACTCCGAATATCTGAAGGAGTCGGACCTGCCATTGACTCGCATGCGTCCGATCGACGAGTCGGGCTTTGGTCCGAAAGCCAAGGAATCGGCGCCGCTCACTGAAGCGGAAAAGGCGCACCTGTTGCCGATCTATCGCGCGGCTCAAATTCACGGCAGCACGGAACGCGGCAAGGCGCGCATTGCTGCCGAGCGCGCCAAGGTTGCGGCAGAATACGAGTCGACGCTTCACAATGCTACTGTGAAGCGTGACGGGTTTGTGTGGCTTATGGATCGGGGAATCCGCACGGAAAACGTGATTTTCTACAGTCACACAGGTCGCTTTTCCTTTGGGTGGCGCAAGCCGCTCGGAGAGAGTGAACTTGCCGAATTGCTGGCAGCCATGAACGGCGAATTCCCCTTTCCCTACGATATCAAAACGGAGTCGGGGCGGACCCTTTCCGGGGAATAAGCACGCCTAACACGTCAACCAAAAGGTGAGGATTCGCCAAATGCCTGAATTCGTTCTGAATACCGAAAACCCGTCGACCGATTGGCTTGCCCTGGATGACTTCGCCAAGGGCTTCATTGAGGCGGCATTTTTCTGTGAAACCTGCCCCGGCTTGGACTCGTCCGAATTCTTCGGCGCCGATGCGCAAAGCGATATCGCCGAAGGATTGGCGGACGGCAGCATTCCGAGCGACGCGGGAGTCTCTGATATCGACCCGGAGTCCTTGGCTGCCGTCGCCGCGTTCTGCCGTGAGTTTCAGGGTCGCGCCGCGGCGCTGCTTTCTGAAGCCTATGCGCGGGACGGGTATGACGAAAGCCAAGCCGGGCGCGACCTGTACTATACCCATGCCGGCCATGGAGTCGGCTTTTGGGATAGGAAGCCGCTCGAGTCCCAATCGCCCGAATATGAGGCTCTAACCCGTGAGATGATCGCGGCGGGCGCGAATTCTGCCGCCTGGAATGAAGCATGCCGGAAGCGCTCGGCAATCGAAGCGCAATCGCTCGGCAACAGGTTGAGCGAGGCAGCCGGGCGCGGGGAAATCAACCTAGAGGCCTACGAGTCCGAAGAGTCGGACTCCGGCTTTTTCGTCCGCTTCGATATCTGCAGATAATCAACCAAAAGAGGATTTTTCAACATGTTGCCATATCAGCCGAAGCGCTCAACTAAACGTTGGTTAGAAGGTGCGCCCGCGCCCGTTCTGGCGGTTTACGATAGCGGACCAAACCGCGGCGCCGATCGCTATACAGTGCTTTATGGTGCGCCCCTTTGGACTCCGAGCTACGGGCGCAATGTGCCCGCGCGGGCCATGTCGGACTACCCGTTCCATCCATGCGGAATCGGCCTCTATATCGAAGTTCCGGCTTATGATCGGTCCGCCTATGGCCGGAAAATTCGCTTCTCTGACCTTCCGGCCGATTGCCAACACCTAGTGCAACGGGATTGCGCGGAGTCGGCCGATGCGTAAGAGCTTCCATGTCACCTATGAAGTGGTAACGCCCGAGTCTGCCGAGCATGGCGACGTTGCCGAGCGGGGTTTTGTCGACGCTGACGGCACGGAATACGAATTGCCGCCCTATATGTTCGGCGCGGCTGCAGGTGAATTCAAAGCCCGGTTTGACCTGACTTTGAGGCAGGCTTTCGACCTGATTCCGCGCGGGCTTTGCATGGAAGACTCCGGCCATTGGTTCAGCGAGGCGGACCCTGGAATCGATTGGCGGACGGGCAACAGCCACGCGCTTGCCTTCCATCCGCCCGACAATATCACGCGCTCCAGTTATCAGCGGATTGCCGCTCTGTTGAACCTAGCGTGAGCCTATACCAAGCCGAGCGCCAGTGTTTTGCCCGGCTTTCATAGTCTCATGAATGGAGTCACGTAATGCGCTTGCCATGGGCAGTTTTGAAAGTCTGTTTCAGTTGTGGCGATAACGTCGAAAGGCTTTGGCGCGCAAGTGAAACAGGGCGCCTTGAGTTACCGGACGGCTGGAAGTTGAGCGAAACGGATATTTCTGGAGCGTCCGGTTATGTCGCGATTTTCGAAGTCGACGGCCTACCGATTCCGGCTGATGGATACAAGGTGAAAGCCGAGCTTAGACGGTGGACTCGCTAATGCGCGCGCTTCTCAATTCAGGGCAAGGGATTCCCTTGCACCTGGCGAACCGTCACGGGCTGATTACGGGCGCCACTGGCACGGGTAAAACCGTGACTCTGATGCGGCTTGCCGAGCAATTCAGCCGAGCCGGAGTCCCTTCATTCGTGGCGGACGTTAAAGGCGATATCGCCGCGCTTGCCCGTTCCTGCCCTGCCGAGCTTGTCGACCCGTACGGGGCAGCCGGGCGCCCGATCCGGATCACGTTTGATGGACTCGGCGCCGATCTATCCGCCCGCGCTCTAGAGCTATCGGACGCGCAAGCCGGCTGCCTGGAGATAGCCTTTGCCTATGCCAGCCGCGCGGGGTTACCGCTCGGATCTATTGCCGAGCTTCGGACCTGCCTGCAAGCGCTCGGCTCGGATCGGCGCGCCGCGGCGGATCTAGGCCACGTGAGCGCCGCTAGCGTCGCAGTGATTATGCGCGCGCTGTTGCGCCTGGAGATGCAAGGCGGGTCGCACCTATTCGGCCGGCCGGCTTTCGACGTTGCCGAGCTTATCGCCGATCCGTCGCGCATCACGATATTGGCAGCCGAGCACCTGCTAGAGTCGCCGCGCCTATATGGTGCATTTCTGCTTTCCATCTTGTCGGACCTATGGCGCCGCATGCCGGAAATAGGCGACGTCGACAAACCCCGACTCGTGCTGTTTTTCGACGAGTCGCACCTGCTGTTTAGTGACGCATCGCCCGCGCTGTTGCGTCGCCTGGAACAAACCGTTCGCTTGATCCGCTCCAAGGGAGTCGGCCTCTACTTTGCCAGTCAATCCCCTGCCGACATTCCGGACCCGATCCGCGCGCAACTGGCGCACCATATCGCACACGATAGGGCATTGCCGATCGGCTCGGCCCGCTTCCGGACCCTATCGGCAAACGGCAGCCCGTTGCCTGAAGTTGTCGCGCGGATCGACCTGCCAACCTGTGAACTAGGCGCGCTCACGCCTGCCGAGCGTCCGACTGTTGCGGCGCCCGTATCAGCCGAGCCGGGCAGGTTCGATGTGTGGGGTTATGCCTTCCTTACGTTCTGCCTTGCCGCGCTCACGGCAGCCGGCCTTGCAGCCTATGGCCTATGGCAGGCGGGTCTATTCGGCAAAGCTATTGCTGGCGTTGTCGCGCTTGCGATATTCATGGGCGGACTTTCAACCAAAAAGTGATTTTGTTCCGTGATTGCATTTAATCTTGAATCCTTTGGCAGTTGTGAGACTATCAACCTTGCCGGCTCGGAAATGGAGTCGGTGCGGGTTGGAAGCCGCTATTGTCCAAAGGCGCAAATAACGCGCCATAGCTGACACGCTTCGGCGCGTTTTTCTATGGTCGGGCGCAATGGGGAGTCTTCGGACTCGCCGTGACCTTTGGCACGGTCTTCCAAACCTGTTGTTGCCCGGCCGCCAGTTGGAAGGGGTTGCCGGGTTTGATCAACCAAAGGAGTCCCCAATGTCTGACCTTATCCCAATCGCCAGCCTGAACTGCGACTTCGAAGATCCGCGGGTTATGGACCTGGAGCTTGCCGCATGGCTCGGCTTGAGTCAGCCGCTCAACATTAGGACCGCGATTGCAGCCAATCGCGCCGAGCTTGAGATGCATGGTGAGGTTTTCACGCGCGACGTGAAAACCACTTCAAAGGGTGGAAGACCTGGAAAAGCCTATTGGCTCAACGAAGGTCAAGCGCTGGTCATTTGCGCGCTATCCCGTACTGAGGCGGCCGCGCGAGTCCGGAAAGCACTCATTGAGGTTTTCATGGCTTATCGCGCTGGCAAGCTTGTCCATGTCAAAGAACATCGGCGCCGCATGCCGAGCCGGCCGGACGAGTCTGACTTCGAAAGCGTGAATGATGTGCTGCAGGCCTTCCACAATCAGCCCCGCGCCTTGATCGAAGTCTTAGCGCGTTGTGTCACTCGCCTAGACAGGATCGGCGCTTAGCACGCAAACGGTTCAGCACCGCAAGAACTCGAGCCCGGCCAATGGCCGGGTTTTTTCATATCGATGGATAAGCCACGTCCCTATTGGGCAAAGGAATGGATCGATCTAGCGCCGCGCTGTTAACCGTACCCCTCACCGGATCGACCACAAAGGCATACCAATTTGTGCCCTTATCTGCCGTGCAATAAGCGAGAAAAACCGCCGCGGGGTCGGAAATCGCATTGCGTGTTTGAACATATACTTCCGAGCATTGCCTAATATGGTGCGTTGAAAGTAGCGAAAGCACGATGGCAGGCGCGCCATACCAGCTAGATCCGTACTCACTGACAACAGCCGGTTTCCGCTCGGCTGAACAAGCGGGAAGTGTTGCCAGTATCGCAGCGGCAAAGGCAAGAACTGTAAGGCGCATTTCCGACCTCTCTATTCCACTTCCGGCGTTCTAACCGGAAGCCTGGAATAATGCCAGCCGCGACGGGCGCCCGCCTGGAGCGCGTCGACCCGCGCCCGCCTATAGGGCGGAATCGTAAAAAACCTAGGAAAATCAGGGGTTTTGACCCTCTAGGCGCCTGCCTGGAGCGCGCCAGCGCGCGCCCGAAAAACCGGATTTTCAACGGAATCAATGGCTTAGCAAAACGCGATCTGCGGGAATCTCTCGGTGATCGCGCGGACGGCGCCGGCTGACCCACCTCGACCTGGTCCCGCGGCCGAAAGATTCCCCACTACCTTGGAAGGTCGTCTCGTTTCCTAAATTTTGGAAGAATCCATCTGGAATCAGATTTGCGGTTTTCGTCTGAAACCTGCTGAACAGGTGAAAAACTCAACGATTCCAGAGATTACCTCCCCCGTCGACTCTCCAATCTCCTGTTTGACTTTCAACCATAAGTTGATTATACCAGCGGAAGCTCATAGGAGAGTCCAATGCGCGACTTCGAACAGGCCTATCGCGAAGCCACCGACGATAACGCCCACGACGCCGACTACCGAACACCAGAGTCGCACTATCGGGAGACCGTGGTGCTCGACCAGGGCGAGACGATTGCTGCAGCCATTCTGGTCGGCATGATCGGCTTCGCTGCGATTGTAGGTCTGTGCCTGTGGCTCTACACCTCGGGGGTCTTTCAGTGAGCCAGCGCCCCTCGGTCGAGTTCTACACCACACACGACGGCATAAAGTCGGTGCGCTATCGCTCGCCAGACGGTCGGAAATTTCTGCCGCTGATCGACGGGAAGACCGGTGACGTCGTCGATCTCGGCCGCGAGTTCGGCAGCAAGCCGCTGATGGTCATCAACGAAGCCGTTCAGCGCATCACGCGCGCCCTGAGCATGCCGTTTTCGGCGTGATCTCAACCATATCGACCACAATCAACTGAGAATTGGAACCCTGCAAATGACGACGCCTAAGCCCAAGCTCAACATCACCTCCGTGCTGACCCGCTTCCACAACTTACGGCTCGAACGGCAGTCACACCTCGTCTCGGTCGCCGAAGCCTGGAGGGTGATCACCGATACGCTCACCGAGTACTTCGAGTTCGACCACGTCGAGTTTTCGCCACCGGAGAGTGCCTCTCCGAAAATCGAAGGGGGTACGAGCGACAACGGGCACAGCCGGATCGTCGATCGCCGCGCAGCCGCTGAGGACTTCGCGCTTCGCCCGCGCCCCGTCGTCCGCTTCCGCCGCCTGCCGCATGGTGCCGATCTGCCGCTGCCCGCTTACGAGACGTCCGGCGCCGCTGCCATGGACCTGCGTGCCGCGGACAACGGGCGGAGGATCACGATGGATGGCTACTCTGGAATGATTATCCGCGCCGGAGGGTCGAAGGTTATCCCAACCGGCTTCGAGGTCGCGGTTCCGCCCGGTTACGAGGGGCAGGTGCGTCCCCGCTCCGGGCTCGCCGCCAAGCACGGGATCACCGTGCTCAACAGTCCAGGCACGATCGACAGCGACTACCGCGGCGAGATCAAGGTCATCGTGACAAACCACAGCCTGAATGACTTCACCATCGAACACGGAGACCGCATCGCGCAACTCGTGATCGCGCCGGTCACCCGCGCCGCCGTCGAGGAAGTAACCGAACTCGACCAGACCGAGCGCGGCGCAGGCGGCTTCGGCTCGACCGGGGTGAAATGAGATGGCCGCTGAATATCGTAATCGCGTGGAAGCTATCCGCGATCTCACCGCGGCAGTCCATGCCGCCAACATAGCCGTCAGCGACTATATGAAGTCAGCCTTCCCGGTCGGCTCCGAAGTGCGCTGGATGCACGGTCGTCACGAGCAGGCCGGTATCGTTGTGAAGCACGGCTACGCTGACAAGATGCTCGTGGAGAATTTCAACACCGAGCGCAAAGTCTGGATCGACGCCGCGAAGATGCTCAATGTTTGGGGTCCTTCCAATGGCTGACGCTGAGATCACATGGACCGAAGAGGAATTCCGCGAGTTCAAGGGCCTCGTGGACGACATCAATGCACCTGGGTTCAATAACCCGAGACGACCAATTGGCCGCACGAACATGCGAGCTTTCGTCGATAAGCACGGTAAGGCGAAGTGCGATGCGATGTTCGCGAAGCTGGAGGGCAAGTGATGGCAGACGAACTCATCTCCGTCACTCTCGCAGACGGCAAATATACCATCCGTGAGCACGCGCCTTACAAATGGGAATGCCTGCGCTATGGCGAGCATTGGGCGGCGTTCGCGAGCGGTCCAGACAATCTGCACATCGCACTCGCCCACGAGGTTGATCGACTGAACAAGCTGCTCGCGGCAAACAATCTCAAGCGCCGCGTGCGTAGCCTGAAGCGCGGCACCACCTACCGCGTGCTCGGTGAGGCAGAGGTTCAGATCAGCAAGCCGACGCTCTCGACCAAGGGGCGCCTGTTGACCGAAGGTGAGAAGCTGACGGTCTATCAGGCCGACGAAGACGGCAAGCTGTGGGTGAGGTTCCCCGACGAGTTCGAGGACGGCAGGTTCGAGGAGATCGCGTGATGATGGGGTCGCAAGAATATGCGCTGTTTGCGACAAGACCTTCAGGAGAGGGTCGACACGTTTCGTCGCGGAAGTACTCCAGGGCTGAGGCATATAGGCTTGTAGAGCAGCTTAAGGGGCACCCGCATTTCAAGGTGAACTGTGTCGTGAGAATTGCTTCCGTTAAGAAGGAGGCAACGTGATGGGCTTCCTCGACGACATGCTCGACGAAGGTATGGCTGAAACCCGCCAGCGGATGGAAGCAGAAGGTCTGTCGTACGAAGAAGCGCGACATCAACCCTACCACGTCCTGCTTGCCTGCCGTATCGACAAAGGCGTCCGCACTGCCCTAGCGCAGGGGTGGAGAGAGGTCGCTCGCAACCGGTTCGAGCGACCTGACGGTGAGCGTGTGAGGATCTGTTCCGACGCACGCACTCTCACCGGCTTGCTGCCGAGCGTCACGATCTACCTCGGCTACAACTGGCAGTTTGCCTACACCGATGGTCGCCCGGTCTCGCATTTCATCGACGACCATCGCATCCGCGGCGGGCAGGTTATCGACCTGACCCTTTAGTCAACCAAAACGTGAAAGATCACCCAATGAGCATTTCGTTCAAACACCTGCGCCAGGCCAACGTCGAGCGCGACAAGGAATGGAACACCGGCACCGAGAAGGTGAGCCTGACGTTCCGCGGCTGCGAACTCGCCGGAGAGGCGGGTGAGGCTGCCAACAAGCTCAAGAAGCTCGAGCGCGAACGCCTCGGCATGAAGGGCTCGCGCACGTCCATCCACGACACCGCCATGGAACTTGCAGACGTCGTGATCTGCGCCGACCTGGTCGCCATGGACCTCGGCGTTGATCTCGCCGATTTCGTGCGAGCGGCGTTCAACGGCAAGTCCGAGGAGCACGGCTTTAACACCAAGATCGCCGACGTCCCGACCAAGCTGAATCAGTGGATCGACGATGGAATCGAGGCAGCGCAGATGCGCAACGACGATGGGCCGTTCATCACTGCTGAGCAGGCTGCCGAGATCGCTCGCGGCGCCGCCGTCCAGGTCATCATGGACAAGGAGACGCTGATCGGGAACCTGCGCGCGGCCGGCTACACGGTGCTGCCGACGCCGACCTAGACGCGCGTCAGCACTCTGTCGTCGCCTAGCAATCAATGAAGCCGAAACCGGTCAACTATGGGAGCCAAAAGCGTCGCATCCTCTGAGCGTGGGGCTAGCCCTTTCGTGATGATCCTGCAAATGTTTCCGAGACTAGATCCAATCCGAGAAGAGAATGCGCCACGCTTGGAGATCTGCAACTGGTGTTTGGACGTGGTTCCGGAAGAACTGGGAACCTGTACTAGCAATTTTGGCATTGTGCGTGAGTGCCTGGACAGCTTGGGCAACAAAACAGAGTATAGACCTTACGAATGAAGGAATTCGAATTGCAACAGAGGCTCAAAAACTCGCGATTGCAGACTATTCGATCAGAAATAGGCCAAACCTCGCCATAAGATACGACTCACTACCTGATTTGATTAGCGTTGAGAATTTTGGAAACGGCCCTGCATACATCTACTACGTAAGAATAACAGGAGCAAATGGAGATTTCATCGAAGAAAGCTATCCTGAATCAAAGTTAACAATCGAAGATTGGAGAAAGATTTTACCATACGATTATCAGCAGGACGAAAATTCAATTATGTCAATTATTGGGGATAGGAATGCAAGTATTCAGTACTTTATGCCGGTATTTTTGCTTGGCGGCGCGAAGCGAATGCCGATCTTGTCGATTTTTGTCGAAAATGAAGAACCAAATGATAGCGCAGAACTTGGATTTTGGTGGAGAGATATCGACGTCTCACTATGCTTCATCTCTTTGGCTGATCGTAAGGTTTCCAGCGTATCCATGGGTGAAGAGAAGTGCCCAGATCCCGACCCGAGCCTGTTGGAAGAGCTGTATCCATAACGTATCGATCTGGCTCACGACCGAAGGGATCGCCGAGCGCTCCGAGGCATGTTTGAAGCGTCACCTCGCGCAAACCTCTTGCGTCGAGACAAATTCAACCATTTAGTGACCTGTCACCTTTTGGGCCACTAGATGTGGTCCTCAACCAGAGACCCTTCAACATGGCACATCAGCTTCCTACCGACTACCAGACCTACATCTACGCGTCCCGCTATGCCCGCTTCCTCGACGACAAGGGGCGGCGCGAGTTTTGGGACGAGACTGTCGATCGCTACTTCGACTATTTCGTCGAACAGCTTATCGAGCATCATGGCTACGAGCCGTCACAGACACTGCTTTCCGAGCTTCGGGAAGCAGTGCTGACGCTGCAGGTCATGCCGTCCATGCGGGCCATGATGACGGCGGGTGAGGCAGCCCGGCGCGAGAACCTTGCGATCTACAACTGCTCGTTCGTTCCGCTCGATCGGGTCAAGGCGTTCGCCGAGGTGCTCTATATCCTCATGTGTGGAACCGGCGTCGGCTTCTCGGTCGAGCGCCAAGTGATCGCCAAACTCCCGAGTGTTCCTGAATCCCTGAGTAAGACTGACTTCACAATTGTTGTCGGTGACTCGAAACAGGGGTGGGCGCAGGCTTATCTCGACCTGCTGACCCAGCTTTTTGCCGGCAATATCCCGCGGGTCGACGTCTCCGAGGTGCGCCCAGCCGGCGCCCGTCTCCGCGTGTTCGGTGGTCGAGCCTCAGGGCCGCAGCCGCTTGTCGACCTGTTCGAGTTCGTGATCCGCACCTTCGTCAACGCTGCGGGCCGTAAGCTCACCAGCCTCGAATGCCATGAGATTGCGACCAAGACAGGTGAGATCGTCGTGGTCGGCGGCGTGCGGCGCTCGGCCGAGATAAGTCTGTCGAACCTGTCCGATCTGCGCATGCGCGACGCGAAGTCCGGTAACTGGTTCGTCGACAAGCCGCATCTGGCGCTCGCGAATAACTCCGTCGCTTACACCGAAAAGCCCGACGTCGGTGCCTTCATGGGTGAGTGGTTGTCGCTCTACCATAGCAAGTCCGGCGAGCGGGGCATCTTCAATCGCCATGGTGCCGAGCAGAAGATTCTGAGGCTCGGTCGGCGAGATCACAATTACGAATTCGGGACCAATCCATGCGGCGAGATCGTGCTGCGGCCGCGCGGGCTCTGCAACCTCACCGAGGCTGTCGTACGGGACAATGACAGCGCCAACGATATCCGCGAGAAGGTGCGTTTGGCGTCCATCCTCGGCACCTGGCAGTCGACGCAGACGCGCTTCAACTTCGTTGATCCCGAGTGGTCACAGAACGCGCAGGAGGAACGCCTGCTCGGCGTGTCGTTGACCGGCATTTTCGACAACCCGCTGATGCGTGGCGACATGGGTATGGACTACCTCGCCGCCGAACTGCAGGGCATGAAGGAGCATGTGATCAAGGCCAATCGCCTGGAGGCCCATGCGATCGGAATCGGTGCTAGTGTGGCGACTACGACGGTCAAGCCGTCCGGTACGGTGAGTAAGCTGGTGAACAGCCCGAGCGGTATTCACCCTGACCAGGCTGAGTTCTACATCCAGCGTATCTCGAGCGACAACAAGGACCCTATCACCCAGTTCATGGCTGATGCCGGCATCCCCAACGAGCCCCACGCCGGCAAGCCGCAGCAGATGACGGTCTTCTCGTTCCCGATCCGCATGGGAAAGGGGACTGTCACCAAGGACGACATCACTGCCATCCACCACCTGGAACTCGTCCGGATCTACAACCTACACTGGTCCGAGCACGCGGTGTCCTGCACCATCTCGATCCGCGAGAACGAGTGGCCCGCAGTCGGCGGTTGGGTCTACGACCACTTCGACGACTTGGCAGGTGTGAGTTTCCTCCCACACTTCGTCGGCAGCACCAGCTACAAGCAGTTGCCGCAGGAGCCGATTACCGAGGACGCCTACAACGCCATGATGACGAGCATGCCCGCATCGATCGACTGGACGCAGTTGGCCTCCTACGAGAAGGGTGAGGACAACGTAACCGGGACGCGAGAGTTCGCCTGCGTCGGCAACATGTGCGAGATCATCGACAACGTGAAGCCCGTTTGACATCGGCATAAATTCAACTATAAGTTGAATTGTCACCAAACCCTGCGAGTCCATCATGAGTGCAACACCCAATCACGCCGACAAGCAATACCTGCGCATCATGCGCGGCCTCCTCGACCACGGCGTTCGCCGGCAAGGGCGGAATGCCGTCACCTTCTCGAAGTTCGGCGAGCACATGCGCTTCCGGCTTTATGAAGGCTTCCCGCTGCTCACGACCAAGAAGGTCCACTTCAAGTCGATCGTCGTCGAACTTCTGTGGTTCCTGCGCGGCTACACCACCGTCAAGTTCCTGCACGACCACGGCGTCACGATTTGGGACGAGTGGGCCGACGAGAACGGCGACCTCGGTCCGGTCTATGGCGCACAGTGGCGCTCGTGGCCGACGATGTCCGAGACCCCTGTGCGGGACTGGAACACCAAGAAGGTCATTCCCAATGAGTTCGAGTACGGACCCGGCGAGCCGATTGACCAGATCGCCAACGTCATTCAAGGACTTCGCAAGGACCCCTACGGTCGGCGCCACATTGTCACCGCCTGGAACCCGGCCGAGATCGACCGGATGGCGCTGCCACCCTGCCACTGCCTGTTCCAGTTCTACGTCGAGCCCAATGACGCAGGCGTGCCCACCTGGCTCTCCTGCCACCTCTACCAGCGATCCGCAGACTGGTTCCTCGGCGTGCCCTTCAACATCGCCAGCTACGCGCTGCTGACGCATCTGATCGCCCGAGAGGTCGGCCTGCGGCCGAAGGAGTTCATCCACAGCTTCGGTGACCTTCACCTCTACGAGAACCACCGCGAGCAGGCGTTGTCGCAGATCCTTCGCGACCCCTTGTCGCTGCCACATATCGAGATCGCGGGCGACAAGCCGCTGTTCGAACTCGAGCCCGAAGACATCAAACTGGTCGGCTATGAACCGTGGCCGGCGATCTCCGCGCAGGTGACGAAATGAGGAAGGCTCGCGTCAAGTTCAGGCCGCGGAACCGCAATGACCGGCTCTCGTGGGTCGTATATTGGGGCGGCGTGTGTCGCGCCAGGGCGAGCACGCTGCTGTCGGCTGTTGCTGCCGCCCGCGCCTTCACGATCGGTGTTTCGGCAAAGGAGAACGGCTGATGAACAGCCCACTCACCACCCAGGTCGGCGGCAACCACTACAAGACTGGTGGCATCCAACCGATCGAGTTCGCCCACCAGAACAACTACGATCCCGCAGCCTTCTCGGTGCTCAAGTACGTCACCCGCCACCGGCGAAAGGCCGGTCGACAGGATCTGGAGAAGGCCTTCCATTTCGCGCTGATCCGCGAGGAGATGCTGTCCAAGTACGGCAGCACCTTCCAACCCACCTACCGCGTCCCGATGTCGGTCTATTGCCAGAGCAACAGTCTCACCGATGCAGACGCATGGGCGCTGCTCCAGCTTGAAACCTGGGTGCAGCACAGGGT
Source organism: uncultured Stakelama sp. (assembly GCA_964393565.1). Lineage (GTDB taxonomy): Bacteria > Pseudomonadota > Alphaproteobacteria > Sphingomonadales > Sphingomonadaceae > Sphingomonas. The sequence continues at coordinate 16,137 of CAYMUJ010000004.1, forward strand.
TCCTGGACCCAACAGCCTCATGGCTGCGATCCGGGTCATCATGGCCGAGTACGACGGGACAGATGGAGCCGTCGTTTTCCCTATTGCCTCATCCTAAAAATCAACCTATGGTTGATTTTCCAACCGCAAGGAACCCTGCAATGTTCACGCGACTCACCAATGCCCTGCTTTCCGGTCTCTCGCTCGGCGCGTTGCGCATGAGCCTCGCCATTCCTCGCCCGCCGAAGCGCGACGAGGCGGCGCCATTGGCCGATGCACTGGGTCATGTTCTCGACCATGCCAACATCGACAGCTCGCTTGAGGAGGCTGTCGAAGATGCGCTGCTGCCGACAACCCCTGCGACGTCGAATTCCTTGGTCGATGCCGTCGACCAGATCAACGCCATGCGCGCCGATGAGCCGTTGCCCACAGCCCGCTTCAAGGAAGGCGATCCGGTGGAGTGGACGTCCAGTAACGTCCGGAAGGTCGGCATCGTCACCCACGTCATTCCGGCCGGCGTGCTGCCGTCCGATCTCGGGGTCAAGCTCAAGGACGCGACGTCACCGCGCGACGAAGAGAGCTACGTCTGCAAGGCCTATAAGGCGACCAGTAACGGCGACGCTGCTTCGCGCGGGACCGCATACTACTGGCCGCGAGTCTCGCTCCTCAACCGCACATAATCAACTTTTTGCAGAGAAAGGCCGCAAAAGTGGCGAAAGCTCGCGACGACGATGACGACTTCGGGACAGGCGGCGATGGTCGCCGGCTGAAGAAGAACGACAACCATAAGGGCCGCGTCTCGCCCGACAGTGTTGCTCAGGATCAGTTGAAGGCATTCGTCGAGCGCATCGAGCGCTTGGCTGAAGAGAAGGCTGCCATCCAGGAGGACATCAAGGAGGTCTATGCTGAAGCCAAGGGTAACGGCTTCGACACCAAGACGCTCCGGAAGCTGGTCGCCATTCGGAAGCAGGACCACAACGAGCGCCTCGAGCAGGAAGCCTTGCTCGAACTCTACATGAGCGCGCTCGGCATGGCATCCGCGCCGCCAGACGACGACTTCGATGACTAGGTCTCTCGACGAGCAGTTTGCCGACATATCCCGCCGCGGACTACGGCTGGCGAGCTTGTTCGAGAAGACCGGAGGCGGCTGGCGTGCGTCCCTAGCGCCAGCCGCCGACCACAAGGCCCCGTGGGTAAATGGCGAAGGCAAGACGGCACACGAGGCTATTGCCCGTGCCATGAGCAAGGCGCCGACGCGCGCGCCATCGACCGACGACGACATTCTCTGAGGACCAGATGACCGACGAAGAGAAGCTGATCCGACTGCTGCGCGTGCGCACCGACGTCGGCCAACTCGGACTGCGTCGGACACTGGCCGGCGTCTACATGGCTGACTTCAATGTGTACGGGCACAAGGGTACGTTCTTTGCCTCGGACCGTCTCGATCCAGTCAGTGCCCTGATCGACGTGCTCGAGATGCCGGGCCTACCTCTTTCCGAGGTGGAGCGCATCGCTGCCGCGCAGACGCCGCGGTTCGACATTGCCAACACGCCCCCTGCTCTTGTGCTCAGGGAGTCCCGGTACGGCTCGCCAATGGCACGGCGCGCTGCGCTGGAGATCAACACCGCCAAAGACAGCCGGCGCTTCGTTCACGACATCAAACCAAAACCGGTAGTGCAGCCCGCAGCGCGGCGCTCCGATCTGGAGGACATCATATGACATCGGTCCGCGTCGTCACCTTCACTGCCGACAACCCGGAGGCGCTACCAGCGTCGCAACGTCACCTCGGCCTGCTTTTCGACGGGAAGGTCTTGATGCCCATCCGCATCAACGCTCCGTCTCAGGAGGAGGCGCAGACGAAGACGACTTCCTGGTGGAAAAACGAGCTTGAGAAGATCCGGAGGTGGCCGGAAAGGGCTCGCGCCAAGGCGAAATCACAGGCTCAAGCGGAATCTGTCGAGCCATCGGAAATCCCTGATAGTGCTGACATTTCCGCGGAAGAACCCGCCTCTGCATTAACAGAAATGGATACAAACCAAGAACAAGTTATCCCCGCGGCTCCGAACGGGGGTATTATGGCCTCGACACCTGAACCGAAAGCCAAGCGCCAGATCGAGGACGACGACATCCTATGACCACCAACTTCGGCAACATCGACGTAACGCTGAACCGGAAGTCGGTCGCGCTGCGCATGCGGCACGTCGTCGAGGGCCACCCTGGGTGCTGGCTCACGGCTGATGAAGCGGACGGGCTCGCTCAGCATCTTGCGAAATGCGCTGCAGATATCCGGACGTCGCCCGCACTAAAACGCCTCTCCGACGTGGATGACCTCCTGTGAGCCAGATCACCCTCTATCCCGGCGACAACCGCCAGTCGCTGCGCCGCCTGATCAAGAAGGGTGTGCGCGTCCATGCAGTGGCGTGCGATCCGCCATACGGGCTCGTCAGCGTCCAGAAGCGGTTCGGCAAGGAAGGCAGCGCGCCGGCCCGCACAGACCGAAACGACGGCAGCTTTGCGCGGCTGTCGGGCGGATTTATGGGTCGGACTTGGGATGCCACCGGCATCGAGCGCGACCCCGAGTTCTGGAAACTCGTCTACGACATCCTGCTACCTGGCGGCTATGTGTTCGCCTTCTCGGGCTCTCGCACCGGCCATTGGCAGGCGTGCGCCATGGAGCTTGCCGGCTTCATCATGCACCCCATGCACGGTTGGTGCTACGCGACTGGCTTCCCGAAGGCGCACGCGGCCGACAAGGCGATCGACAAACTGCTCGGTGTCGAGGGCGGCTTCCTCGCCGATGGCGCGCCGGTGAAGCGGATGATCCCAGGCGCCGACCAGCACAAGCAGGGTTGGGAGAAGAACAACGGCCGGGAGTACCAGCCCGGTCAGTACGTGCCGGGCTCGCCTGAAGCGGAAGAATGGGAGGGATGGGCGTACGGCACGCAGGCACAGAAGCCGGCGCTCGAGCCGATCTATCTCGGGCAGAAGCCCTTCAGCGAGAGGACCGGCGCCGCGAACCTGCTGAAGCACGGCGTCGGCGCGGTCAATATCGACGGCTGCCGTGTGCCGTCAGAGGGTGGGCGTGCTCGCGAGGGTGAAATCTCACAAGATCGTCGTTACACAGAGCGTGGAGCAACTAACTTCGCAGCGAAACCTGGTCCTCGCGGCGGCGATCCTATGGGACGCCATCCCGCCAATCTGATTCTCGACGGTTCACCCGAGGTCGTCACAATGTTCACAGGCCAAGGCGCTGAGTCAGCGTCTCGCTTCTTCCATCGCTTTCCCCGCTACGCTTGCGAGACCTGTGAGGACGCCACCAGGTCAGTCGGCTACGAGTACGTCGATCAAATCCCTGTCGCAGAAAGCCCTTGCCCCGATTGTGGAGGCCTATCTGGACGTCGACCCGACGCCGACCCGCTCTTCTATCACCCCAAGGCGGGCAAGCTCGATCGCGCAGGCTCGAAGCACCCGACCGTCAAGCCAATAGCTCTGATGCAGTACCTTATTCGGCACATCACGCCGAAGGGCGGCACAGTTCTCGATCCATTCGCCGGCAGCGGTACGACCGGGGAAGCGGCGCTACGCGAAGGTTTCGACTGCATCCTCATGGAAGCCGAGCCCGAGTACATCGAGTTTCTCGAGCGTCGATTTGAGATCGTTCCGAACCAGACAGTAAAGCGCAGTGCCATTATCGATCTGCTCGGGTTGAGCAGCGGCGCACGAAATCATCCAGAGGAGGAATATATCTTCGATGAACTACTTTAATTTCCAACGGGATACGCAGTAGCACGCAAAAAGCCAAGCTTAAGTAATGCTACATACTTGCGTGTGAATGTCATATAATAGGCGGAGTCAATCCAAATGGACCCGATCAAAGAACATAGCTCTCCGCCTGTCAAAAAGACCAACATAGAGCGGGAGTCGACAATGGTTGGTGAAGGCAGAAGATTTGAAGGTTTGAGTTTTGTTCAGCCGAAAGATGGTTCTCAGGACGATCTGAATATGTGGGTCGTGAGCAGGTCGGGAGACTGGACGACTGACAATCGCCAAGGGCGCGAGCATGCAAAGGCGCTGATCGGCTATATGAAGGCCCATCACGCTCCACAGCTTCTCGGGTATGTCGTGCAGGCGATGTCGAAGGGGAAGGAGTTTGGAGGAGTCGAGGTTGGCTTCTTCGCGGAGATTTCGTCGAGGATCAACTGACGCTCCCCGACCTCTCGGCGCTGCCGGGAGGTCCGTCCATCAAGACCGGTTGCGGCGCTCTGCCATGTCGGCCGCACGATCCGCGTCGAAGAGGCGGTCTATTCGCTGGTTGATGATCTCGGTGATGTTCTTCAGGTCGTTGATGCCGCTGAGCACTGAACCCATCTGCTCGCGCATACCTTCCTTGGTGATGTAGGTCTCGGCGACGTGCAGCTTGTACCTGGCGAGATCGGCCTTGTTATCAGCAGTCTCTGCTCGAGCCTTCTCGATCCGAGCTTCGAACCGGAACCACGCTCCGGCTATCGCGCCGATGACCGCGATGACGAAGATGACGAACTCGGTGGTGATCGGCGTGGAGCCCATGGTCATTTCCCTGAGAAGCGCGAGACAACCCGGTCGATGCCGGTCATGAGGAAGTAGAAGCCGACGATCGTCATGACGATGTTGGTGACCTGGTCGCCGGGATTGCGCGTCACGCCTAGCCCGAGCACCGTGTCCCATACGACCAGCTTGAACACGTAGATGGCGGCACACCAGCCCATGATCGTCCGCGGGCTCCACCAGTGGTCATTCACCGAGGCTGCGATCACGACGTCGCGCTTCGCCTCGAGGTTCTTGATCCGGATGTCAGCCTCGATCCTCTGACCGTCGTTCTCGGCCGCGAGTTTGGCGGTGTAGGCCTCGGTCAGCGCCTTCGTGATCGGCGCAAGTGGATTCAGGAATTCGAACAATGCCATCGGTACAATTCCACGTTTCAGGCGGAATACCACATATGGTTGAGAATGGCTATGCGGGTAACGCTCGCATCACGCATTGGTTTAACGCTCGCGTAACGGTGATATCAGCGCCCGTCGAAGCCGGTGGGGCCGCGGAGCCTGATGTCGATCGACGAACTGCGGCACCTCGAGCATTTCAGCGCCGACACCAAGCGCCCCCGGTTGTCGACAGTGTCGAAATCCGGGCCGAACTTTTCGATGAGCTTGGAGAGATCCACCGCAGCAAAATGACCACAGGCGTCGCAGTAGGCGGTCAGGCCATAGCCATACTCGAGCATGCGTCCGAGCTTATTGACGTCGATAGTCATGGTGCCGCCTCTCGGCGGCACCAGATGCACGTCACCTGGTCCGAAGGCAAGGCTAAAGACCCTTCATAAATGCGTACCGCTGACTGTTGAACTTCTCAGCAACAGCACGGCCGGCCATTTCTGGCTGCACATATGTCTCCAGGAAGATGACCGACGATTTCCATCGCCCCGCTTCCATCGCCGTCTTCAGGTCGAGCCCCAACCCGAGTGCATTTGTGGCGAAGGAATAGCGACCGACTGAGTGACTTGAGTGATAAGAGATGCCTGCGCGCTTACAGACTGCCTTGATCCGATCATTTACGGCATACCTCGATGTGTAGGAAAAAACCCGATCGTCTGGATCGATTTCAAGATTGAAGAATCGAAAGACCAGTTCGTCGGTAAGGTAGGCCGTCTGCATGACGCCGGTCTTGGTTTTCACCAATGTCGCGACGCGTCTTTTGAGATCCACGTCTTTCCACCGCAGGTTTATCGCCTCTGATACGCGCGCCGCAGTGTGGTTCATGAATAGGACGAGACCGGCCAGGTGATGGAGCCCGTCGCGATCACACTGGTTGATGAACGTACTCAACCAGTACCCGTCAACAGGTCCGTGCAGCTTACTTTTCTCGACCCGGAACCTGCGAATGCGGACTACGCCACACCAACCTAGGTCGTGCGCGTGGTACATCACCGACCTAGCCGGCGTGATTGCCTGGCGGTTCCTCGTAGAGGCCTTGTGCTCAGGATAAAGCGCCAAGGCCATGTCTCGGAACTCCGCAGGCGCGATCGTAGCTACGTCACGACCTCTGAAATAGGCGCTGATTGGATCTAGGTACTTCGCCTCGCCACCCTGTCGGATATAGCTAGCGGCGGCAGCTTCAAACGTGTGTTCCATTATGCGTTCCACCCTTCTGAAAACGCGATAATGGCTATGGTGATTCAGTGTGATAAGCAACTAAAAGTTGATTATCACACTGCCAGTTGGGTTTAGGGCGGGGCGTTAGGCCACCAGCCGCAGCAGTGATGCGTACGCCTGCCCAACGTCCGCCGCGCCTTGCGCCGTGTGATGCACGGTGTCGTAGTAACGTCCGAGCGCGTTGGCTTCGGTGTAACTTGACCACCGAGTGCTTAGGTCCAGATAGGGCACGTTTTTCGCCAAGGCCACCGCCTGACGCTGTGCCAGATAGTCCGGTTCCAGCGACTCATTTGCGCCGCTGCGCGGTGTGTATCCGACAAGGATCACGTCGCCCGTTGTCAGCAGCACGTCGATCAATGTGCTCAGATTAGCGCCGTAAGTTGCGGCTGCTATGCTCGTCGACCGATCATTAAGACCGATATTCAGCAACCACACATCGCAACCGACGACTGGTAACGACTGCCGCGGCTCCCACGCCGCTCCATTGGACAAGAATGCTGCCGTGTCCCACCCATAACTGCCCAGATTCCACACCTCGACCTGAGGCACCGACGACGAGTAGCCGATAACGCCGCCGATAAAAATTGCGCCCCCAGTGCCGTTGCGCTGTATGCTGATGGCCGCGGTCGACGACGATGCTCGCGAAATTGTCGCTTTTGCAAAGCCAGTCGCCGCGTTGCTGTTGATGGTTGCTAGCGTGCCTGATCCGTCAGTGACGGTAAACGTGCCAAAGCCGGATGCCGTAACATACCAGACTTCAAAGCGGTCACAGGAGACGGTCGGCGTGAACGTCATCGCATCCGTACCGGTCGATGCAGTTACAAGATTGCCGCACGGCCCGCGTGCGGATCGCGACCAACTCGCCCCGGCAAAAGCGACACGGCTGTCATACGATGCAATCGCGCCCATCCCCGCATCGGGCAGCGCATGATCGCAGAAATTGCCGCCGTCTATTGCTGGTATGATGTAGTTCAAAGCTTCGGCCAAACGACGCGGCGGGCTCTTGGCGGCAGCGCCATTTACGTTGTTGGTGCCGCCCGAACCGGCGCCTGCACCCATGGTTGTGCTGTCACCGACAATCCCGATGCGGCAACGCCCGGTGCCCGATCGTACCCTCGACATCGCATTGGTCAGCTTCTGAAGCTTGGCAGGGCTGAAATTGTAGAGGCCGGGCAGGACAGCGCCGCCTAAAGCCTTATTGAGTTCGACCATCAGGAAATCCTCACCAGGTCTACTACGGGGATGCCGTTGTCAGTGACGCGCACGCCGTTGTCGGTCACGAATTCCCAGCGAAAACCTGCCGGTGCAGGCGACGAGGCGTAGGCAGCGGCACCCACGCCCTGTGATAGGGCGACAGGGACTCGTTTAGAACCAAGCATCAGCCGTCCCCCATCGCGCGCAGCGTTACTGAGACGTCAGACGTAGAGGCGAAAGTCGGTGTCGCCCGAGCCACCAGAGCACCGTAAACAGTGGTTGTGCCCGCCGCAGGTTTGAACGGCAGCGCTGCGTTGAGCGCCTGACCGATCGACGGCGTGCCGAGCGACGTCCAGTCGGTGATATGCAGTACGCCTGCCACCTTGTCGAAGTCCGCCGCAGCAATGGACAGGTTCGTCTTGTCTGCGATCGTCGAGCCCGATGGATCAGCACTAAACAGCACCAGGTCCATCGCCCCGGTTTGATTCGACTTGCAGTTCACTGCCACCTGCTGAAGAAGTGCTGAGATGTCGTTGGCGCGCGTGATACCTGAGAAGGTCATCTTGCCGCCAATGCAGTTGCCCGCTGCGTATGCCGCGCCTGATGTGACAGTCTGAACCGCGCTCACGATCTTCGTAGCCGGCGTGAACACGCTGAGACCGCTGGTCCAGTTCTGCAAAAGCCGCTTGAACAGCGAGATCAACGAGAACGAGCCGGTATCGGTCGTCGCAACCGCATCCGTTTTCGCGCCGAGGTTCGTATTGGTCGTCGAGATCAGCGACTCGAGATCGGACGTGTTCAGGTTGACCGTGTCGGCAGCCACAGTCAGATCCTTCACCGAGACGGGCAGCGGATCGAGATTGGCAGCGAGGAAGGAGAACTTCGCTCCGCGGACGCTGGTGATCAGGAAAGGCGGCGCGCCGGGAACCAGGACCACGCTGTTGCTGTCCGTCGCGGTTGGGTCGTCACCCCATGCAACATATGCGGCTCCACCCTGTGCAGTGAGGCGCACAGCGACATAGGTATCGGTCGGTGCCTGCGGCCGGGCGCCGCCCGCCGTAGCAACTCCGGTGACCGGGACGATGACCGGTGTGCCGATAAGCGACTTCACACCCTGGTCGGGGCTGACCTGCTGTCCGCCCCCACCCATCTTCACGAATTCGATCCGTACCGTCTGCGCCATCTGAGTGAACCTTCACTGTTTTAGGGATATTGCCACAAACAGTTGAATTTGGAAAGTCAATCACCATTCGTTCGGGCGAGTGCCGCACAGCGTCACCGCAAGGTAGCAAAGCACCCGACGCCAACGCGACACGCCATCTGCTTTCATCATGTGAAAGAACTCGCCGGCAGCGGTCTGCACGTCCCACTTGGGTCGGTCTTGTCCGACGATGTCTTCGGGCGTCGGGCGCATCCAGTCGTGGACGCAGGCTGCCTTCGCCGTGCATGGATCATTTCTGTCGAGGAAGCGGCGCGCGATCCAGGGTAGCGACATCAGGTCGGTGATGAAGCCCTTCGGCACCCTCACCCATAGGTCCGAGCCCTTGTACCCAACCTCCCAGTAGAGGTCGGCTGTAAGCTGCCAAGCCCACTTTCCGCTCGGTAGCCGGATAGGCTCGAGGCAGACATTCTCGGTGTACAGGCTCACAGCTTAATGCAGAGCAGGTCGGCATAGTTGGCCGGCCGGTTCTCCGTCCCCGAGTTCGTATTGACGGTGATTCCGTGGGTGTGGTCGGGCGCCGTCGAGACGGTTAGCGAGACGGTGTTCCTGTTGGTGTCGCCACCTGATGGACGGAAGTCCGAATAGCTTTGACCGTTGGCACCATAAACAGCAGTCACCGGGCCGTAGGTGTGAGTGTGCGAGCCGGCAGGAGCGCTGCTCGCGGTGTGCCCGTGCGGCCCGATCATCTCACCCTGGTAGCTGCCGAGTGTGCGTCCGGAGTCAACGCCGGCACCATCGTCCCAAGCACGCTGGAAGGACCCCCGGCGATCCGGTAGCGGCATGCGCTTATTCGCGTTCCAGTCGTCAAGAGCGCTGAGACCACGTGGCGTCGCAAGTCCGGCGCTGTTCTGGATCGGCAGCACACTGTTCGAGAATTGGTTCCAGAGCAGGACGTACAGATCCAGGGCCTCGTCGCTCGCGAGCGCTGTTGCGCCTGAGGACGCATTGCCAATGCTACGTCCGTCAGCTTTCAGCCAACCTGTCGGTGCCGTCGAACGCGCGAAGTAGGCGTATTGACCCGTCTGCGTCAGCCAGTTCTGCACGGTGAGGCGGAATAGCCCGAGCAAGTTCGTATGCTTGATCCGACTTAGGCCGCTCGTCAGCTTGTTCCAGAAGCCCCACTCGCTATCGCCATCAATCGTCGTCACCTCGTCGGCGCCGTGAATGCCCGTGCTCAGGTCGGTCGATATACCTGCCACCGCCGCGAGCGCGTCGTTCTTGGCAGCAACAGCGGTGTCCTTCGCAGCGGTTGCCGTAGATGCCGAAGCGATAGCCGTGTCGCGCGCCGTATAGGCGGCGTTCCGCGCAGCGACCGCATCATCCTTGGCCGTGGTCGCGCTGGCGAGCAAGCTCTCGGCGCCATCGTTGATCTCGGCATCCTTTGCGGCAATGAGTGCGGCAGCATCGTCCGCGATCTGTTTGGCGAGCTTGGCGACCGAAGGGACCGTCGCGCCTTCCGACGTCGTGACTGTCGCCGAATCGTCGCCGTTCACGAAGGTGTTGAGGCGGACCTCATTCGCTTTAAGGCGCGGGATCGCCAGATCGAGTGTGAGTTCGGTCATGATGCGTCCTCAATAGCCGCGAGATGGGATGGTTGTGTTGGTGAAGACGTCGAGTTCATTTTCCCAATACGGGAAGTCACCGAGATCCACGCCGGAGAGCGCGATGATCGCCAACTCATCTGCAGTGAATAGCGACTGTTGGAACTCGTCCGCGTAGACGTAGTCAGTGAAGGCGTTCAGCTTCCTCGCCTCGAACTCGAACTTCAGCATCTGCCAGTTGTTCTCGTCGTTGAGGTTGAGGTCGCCGGCCGTGGTAAGCTTCACCATTGGATAGAAGTAGTTCTTCTGATTGCCTCGAATGTTCCGCGACACGAAGCGCAGGGAGCCAAACTGCTCCCGCCTGGATGGCGAGATCATGTTGATGGTCTGCTGCCGCCACTCGAACGAGATCGTGAAGGTCTGACCCTCTGAAACGTTCGGCGCTTCCGGACGGACCTGAAGTCTACCTGTGGCTTTGTTGACGTCGAAGTTGGCGTTGAGGTTGATTTCGGTCGATCCGATTTTGGCGACGACATTCTCGACATACCGAAGACCGATCGGGATGCGCGTCATACCAAGCTGGTAGTAACGACCGACCTTGGCGATGAAGGACTCCGAAATCACGCCAACAGCCTCTACAGACTCCACCTGACTCTCAGTGCCGAACCAAAGCGCAAGGTTCTCGATCGACAGGTTGTCTGTCTCGAACTCACCCTTGTGGATCTCACTCGTGATCGCGCCTTCAACCTCTACCTTTTGCCCGCCCACAGAAGTGTAGCGCCGGATCACCTGTGCATCCTGGCTGATGGTGAAGTCCTTCACCTCTCCGAGATAAAGCTCCCCCTGACGCAGGTTTGTCGCCGGATCGAACCGGTCGAAGTATAGGTCCCCTCGACCGACAACGATGGAGTTCGAGCTTCCCACTGCGGCGCATCCTCAACTTTTACGCTATTATACACCCAAAAGGTGATTTTATGCTAGCGGGTTGGCAGCGGTTTCGTCGGCAGTGTGAAGCTGGAGGAGTACCGCCCAACGCCTGACGTGAGCCTCAAGTCGTCAAGATAGCCAATGAAATGCTGACCAGTTGTGGCTATCCTGGTTGTGACATCCGTAGCAATTGTCAGCTTCGTACTTGAAGCCCACGACCAAGATGATGTGTAAGTTGCAACAATAGAACCATTCAATAATATATAATGCGTATTCCCTATTCGCGAGATGGCTAGATGATACCACGTATTTGCAGATATCACACTTGAGTACCGCTGAGCACCGTTTATGGTAACGGACATCTGACCTGTGCTTCCCGTCTGAATTACCAGATTTGATCCAGACGTGCGAAAGTCCATGATATAAGACGCTTTTGTGGGCGTAATGGCGTAGAGCCACGTCTCCACTGTCCAGTCACCAGTCCCTTGGTCGGGCCATGCGCCATCGGCAGTAATATGATCTCCGTTACCGTCGAAATAGATAGATTTCGGGTTGTTCTTTACAACTGCGGTGGATAGCGCAGTGTTACCAGATACCGACAGTGCGAAAGCATTTTTCGACTTGTCGGTGATGGCGCTACCAGAGCCCTGTAGCAGGAGTTTCACGCTCGAGAAGTACGGGTCTTTGACCCCACTTGAGAACATACCTGGCGGGATCACGAGGTGAGGTCTCCTGTCACCCACCACTCGTTGGCGTCCACCTTCTTGGCAGTCCACCCCGAGTATTGCTCCATGGTCTTCAAGCGACCACCAGGTGCTCTCAGCGTCACGCCCGACGCCCCGACAAATGTGACCTGACCCGCTCCCCATTGAGCGCCTGATATCACCCCGTTAACTGGAAACGCGGCAGCAGCGTCGGTTTGGAACGTCACCGTCACCGCTGTGGCTGACGTGAAGCGCTTGAACTTTCCAGGATCGGAAGCGACGACGGCATAGGTTGTACCCGAAACAACATCGTCGGAGACGAATCGGGACTGCGCGACCAGGTCGGCCGCTGCCTGCGCGCTCGATACCGGCTTGTTGACGTCGTAAGTGTTGTCGACGTTGTTGAGTTGCAGAAGCGCCTTCAATTGCGTCATGCTAACGTCCTCGGGCGCACCAGCCCCCGCGGAGTTCCTTCCCTTGACGGTGGCGTTCGCCATATCGGCAAGCCGAATGTTGCCGGCCCCGTCGAACGCAATACCACCGGTGACGCCGATCTCTTCGACGACTCCGGTCCCGGTAGTGTCTCGACCGAGCAGTCTGTCAGTGCTGATGTTCTGCATCTTCGCGAACGTCACGCTGCTCGCGTCGATGGTCCAGATCAGGCCTGAACCTGAGACGGTGATGTCCCCCTTATCACCGTCCGCCACACCCGCGCCGATCGCGCCAGCCAGTGCGGCATTGACCCATGCCGTTGTGGCAAGCTTTGTCGTGTTGTCGGATGTAGCCGGGGTCGGCGCAGTCGGTGTACCGCTCAAGGCAGCATCGGTTAGAATCTGAGCCTTACTCAGGTTCTCGACGTTGGCGAGACCGATGTCCGCCTTGGTGTAGCCGAGAATATCCTTCATCTGGCTGGCATTGAGATCGCTCGGATCGCCTGTACCAGAACCTGCGGCTCGACCCTTGATGGTGCCCTGAGCCATATCGCCAAGCTTGGCGTTGGATACGCTGTTGTCCGAGATCGTCAGGACCGTACCACCTGCCGACTTGCCAACGTCGCCAGTGAAGGCCGAGCTTCGGATGTTGCCGGCGCCATCGAACTCAATGCCTCCGGTGACACCGATTTGCTCAGCATTGCCGGAGCCGGCCGTATCGCGACCGATCAGCTTGTCGGTGCCGATCTGCTGCATCTTGGCGAAGGTGATCGCGTTGGCCTTGACCACCCATGAATCCGTCGACACCGCGTCGATATCAGTCTTGTCACCTGCCTCAACACCCGTCGCACCGACGATCGCGCGCAGCGCAGCGCGAACTTCATTGTACTCGGTGCCGCTCGTCAGAGACCCCAGGTATGTCGCGAGATAGCCGGGCGAGTCCGTCATTTGACGCTATGTCCCGCTCGATATGCCTCCACCTGCTGCCGGATCAGGCGCGAGCCGAAGTAGATGATCACTCCACCGACGACTGCGCCGATCACCCATGGTGAGAGGCTGAGCACCAGTTCACTGATACCTTTTGCCTTGGTGATGGCAGAGGAAAGCTGGTCCAGGTTCACGGTGCCATCAGCCACAGCGCCGAGCCCCGCGCTCGCAAGCACGCCAGTGCCGAGCTTCTGCAGCCAGCTTGCCGTCTTCACGACAGGTGCATCCGCAATGGTTTCTTTGGTCGCGGTCGCGCGCTCGGGTGAGACGGGGCGCTTTGGCGTACGCACGTCCATCAGCTTGTTGAGAGTCTGCGGGCTGAGTTCTCCGGTCAGCACCAGGTTGTTGTCACCCTGGAAACTGGAGATGGCAGCCTTCGTGCGCGGGCCGTTCTTACCGTCGCGATTGCCGACTTCGATATAGCCGAGATCGTAGAGACGCTGCTGCGCCTTTAGGATCAGCGCAGGATCTGGCACGACGACGGTAGGCGTTGGTACAGTGAACGGTGTGTCCGGAATCCCGCGCCACTTGTTGTGCGCCTTCGCGAACTTCGTGTGGTAGTCGTTCCTGCGGAATCCCGATCCGTTGTAGACACGGACGATGGGGATGCAGTCCTCGGGCGTCGTGGGCCGCTTCAGCTTCGCAAGCTCTCGCAGGTCATCGTCGATCTTGGCTGCGACCAGGAACCTTACTGCCGCGGCAAGATGGGCTTCTTCATCCTGCATGAAGGCTCGAACCATGTCCTGTACGGTCGGAAAGCCGACCATCACATGGTTCTCGCCGAGAATTTGGAAGAGGCCCCACGAAGCGCTCTTCAGCGCCGCCGCTTCATTGATCTCCATCGCCGCGACCAAGCGCGGATACGAGTCCTTTGGATAGGGCTCTTGGCCTTGTTCCCTATAGGCGAGACCTTGCTTGACCGCTCGATCACGTTCGGCACCCTTGAGGTTGCGATAGAAGACGTGCGGCTCAAACAGCATTTTCGGCCGTCCGAGATTATCGAAGCCGGTGCCGGCGCTCTCGGTATCCGCGAACGCATGCAGTTCATCCTCACCGACGCCAATCTCGGCGCCAATCCGAGGGAGATCGATGTCGTCGATGCGCTTTGCGGCGCCCCTGAACTCATTCCAATGGTCGCTCACCTGACGGCTCCAAAGTCAACTATTTGGTGAATATGTACCAGAAGGTTGACAGATTGGCTACAGGCCTCAGGTCCGCGCCATCGAGAACCGATACTTCTGAGTGGAAACCAAGGCGTCACGTACCGCCTCGACTTCAAAGGTGATGTTGGTGGTCATCGCATCGCTTGTTTGCATGGCCGGTGTGTATGTCCACGAAGTTCCGCTGATGCCCGTTACCGTCCGGATAGGCGTTGTCGAACCTGTCGTCCGGTATACGCGGATCGTGTATGTGACACCGGCTTCCGGCCCAACGCTTGCTTCTGTGTGACCAATCAACTGGTCAAGCTGAGTGAGACGATCTCGGTGCGCCCAAGCGAGCACGACGTTCGCCGCACCACTGACGGACGAGACGTTTCCATAGAGCGTCCCATTGACGGTCATGTTCGCTGGCGGCAGCGGGTTATTCTGGCGCGCGGCAATTGTGACTGAATCGGTAGGCGCCAAACTCTGCGACAGCACCTGGGTCGACGTCTTGGTCAGCATCTTGACGTCCACGGTCTCACCCGTGACGTACTCCCGAAAGTCCGAACCATTGCCGACATCGAAAAAGAAGGCGAGCGCACCCGCTGCGTGAGTCGCCGGAAGCGTATCGACGCAACCACGGCCGACGCTGAAGCTGCCGGACTGCCCGTCTGAGTTGATAGAGATTGCGTCGATCCGCATGATCTCGTCGTCGATCTGTAGCGCCTCACCCACTTCAATGAGACCGATGTCGACTCCACCTTCGAAGTAGATCGTGGTGTCGTAGAGGCCGATTGTCGACGAGACCGTCAGCGTCGGGCAGAAGAGACCCGTGGCTCGAGCAACGAAGCTCTCAGAGGCTGTCCTGGTTGTAACGTCGAAACTGAGCGATAGCGGGCTCGGCTTGGCACCCATGGCGACCACCGCACCTTGCGATGAGGTGACCCGTTCCAGTTCCAGAGTGCTGAGTGCGCGCACAAAGTCACGGTAGGTCGCTTCACGTGTTTTCCGGTTCGAAACCACTTGTGCGCTCGTATCTGGCGGAGACCACTGGTTCTCCTCCTGGGCCACGAACACCGCACTCGGCAGACCAAAGACGTCGATGACAGCCTCGATCTGTACCGAGCCTTCGGTGATGTCTCCGTCGCGTACGCTGCCGATACGAAGGATAGCGTTCACGATCCCCTTATCCGGCGCACTGATGCGGATCACTCGACCTGGAGCCAGTCGCCACCCGCGACGATCGAGTGTGATGTTGTAGCGCTTCAGCGCGGCGGCAGTGATGCGCAGGTCGCGCTGCGCCACTTTCGTGGCAAGCTCCAGCGTCGGCAGACCCTTGTACTCTGTCGTCTGGCTGTTCACGGCGCCGAGCGACTGGATCGATGCGAGGTTCTGCACTCGAACTTGACGATCCTCGTTCTCGATCGGATCGTGCCAGGTGACGATGATCTCGTTCACCGCATTTTCGCGCGCCGCAGTGTCCGCCTCGACCACCTCGAGCAGGCCGGAGGAATAGTCGAAAAGCGGCAGGTCGTTGGCGTCATAGTCACCACGTACCAGGTCGAGCCGCAGCAATCCGGTCATCCGGTCGATGTAGATGGTTGCCCCAATATGGTCGACCACGCTCTGCACGAACGACTGCAAGGTGTCCTGCCGATTCCAGCGGATGCACATGCCGAAATTCTCGTCGTAAAGCGTCTGCGCGGCAGCGAGAAATGACGCTTCGTCGATCAGCGTAGCAGGATAGCCGCGCCCCCATTGGCGGTTGGTTGCGCACTCATAGATGATGTGGGCGCCGTTCATCGCTTTGATGTTGTTGTCGTCCATCCAGATCGCCGCCAGATCCGGTTGCCAAGGGTCACCATCCCACCCCTTTGTCGTGCGACGCACGCGCATCTTCCACGTTTTCGGGTATGGATTGAGCGCGCAAATCAACCCGTCATAGAACAGCGTCATGACACCTCGAAAACCGGGCACCCTACCACCAAGCAGGCTGCTGATCCGCGTCGGCATGCTCTGCGTCGGCTTACCCATGAAGACGTCAAGGTTACCCTGAATACCGCCTTCCTTCTTCTCACCACCAAAAAGATCGGGCTTGTCGATGTAGAGTGAAGTGTCATCGGTAACGCTACCGGACCACGCGACCTTGTCGCCAACCCGGATCTCGACCAACTCGTCAAGCGGTCCGCGCGCGATGCCCATGTGGACACCCATGAAGTAGCGGTATCCGATTGTAGTGCTGTCAGAACTACCGCCCATTCATCATCTCCTGCCGAGCAGCTTCAGCCACGCGCTGCGCCAGGGCATCCTCGATACCTTCGACCTGCTCGAGCGGCAGGCCGTTCTGCAGGAAATCGTCCCACGAAAGATCATGCTGCTCAAACCAGGTGCGAGCACCCTTCATGCAGATCTTGGCGTTGCGGATGTGATGCACCCTGACGATCACTTGCCACCGCCGCTCTTGATCGCGGAGGTGCGATAGTTACCGTACCAAAGCACCGTCCAGTCTTCTGTCCAGGTGTCTCCGAACACCACAGCCTGTGGCGTACCCTCGTCCGCCTGCGGAAAGTCAAAGTCGTCGAATGCGGCAGGGCTAGGCTTGGTCGGCGCCGGCTGCGTGAGCGCCTGGAGAGCGTATCCGCCGACCAAGAGGGCCAGCGCAAATAGCATTGAGATTGGATCAAACATCAGAACACCGGATCGCCATCAAAGGGACTCTTACCAGGCATGTGTGGGAAGCCTCCATAATTCAACAAATTGTTGAATTTGGAGACGCAAGTCAACGTGGTTCTGTCGCACCCTGGGTAAACAGTAATCCATTCACCGATCTCAAGTCCGTCTGTCGTCCCGAGGACGGTCAGTACGCTACCGCTTTGGGCCTCGATCGGCCGGCGCTCGACTACGCCACTCATCAGTGTCCATTCGAAGAAGCCTCCAGCGAGATAGCCTGTGGCAAAGGCTTGCAGACCGGTAGATGTGATGGTCGCACCAGTCAGCGCCTCGACCTGGATCGCCGTCGCGTAGCTCGCCTTCGATACCCTACACCCGCTGTCATAAAGCGCATGGGGGCAGCCACGACTCCAGCTTAGGCGCAGACCGTTGCGATCAAACGACGCGGTGAGCATGCGGCAGACGATCTCGGCCGTGCTGGCGGTCTTGATCTTCACATTCGAGACCGTCCCCACCCAAATGATCGGAGCCTCGCCATCCCCTCGGTGTTTGCGCCGTAGGTAGACATAGATCACCTCGGATGGCGGTGTGCCGGCAAATAGGCTCACGATGTCGATAGACTTTGGCACCGTGATCGTCATGTCGTCGTTGTTGATGTCGCCAGACTGGATGACGCCTGTGTCGCTTATCGGGACCGGCTCATAGACGCGCTCGTCGTCCGTGCCTGGAAACAACGTGGTCGCCGCTTCGCCGCCGCTATAACACCAAAGCTGGCTTGCCATGCGGAACTCGTAGAGCGACACCGGCTGCCCAGCGTGATTTGAGCGCTCGACATAGTCGAAGGTCATTGCAGTACCCCCTTAGTTCGTCGGCGTCGCGCGCCGGTCATCTGGCGCGGTACGGAAGATCGCCGAGACCGTCGAGACGCCCTCGATGTCGGTGACGTGGCTGATATCGATGGAATCCTGCGACAACCTTGCCAACCGGATGAAGCAGACCTGCACGACTTCAGAGAGCGTTGCGTTGCGTTGTATGGGCCGGTCAAGGCCGAGCACTTCAGTCGTCGAACCCTGCGCTGACTCAACGATCTGGCGATAGATACAGGTGCCGTCCTTGAAGAGGATGCGCACGTGCTCTCGATCAGCCTTTGGTCCGCCAGTGAGAGTAAAGCCGGCCAAGGCAACGGTGATGGCCTGATCGCCGGCCGAAATGTCCTCAACCAGCACAAAGTCGTCAGCGAAAGTCGGAAGCCAGAGCGTCCTCGCCCTACCCTGAAGGCCATAGAACATCTGGCGGATCGAGCGATGCTCTGCGCGCCCGCGAAGAAACCAGCGATACTGCTGCGTCTCGAACGATCGGTCCGCCGTATCGACCTGGTAGGGGCTGGACGTACGGTTGTCGAGTTCATCCATCATGCGTTCGAACTCGATGGTCAGGTTCTCAGACTCGTCAGGCTCGGTTTTCAGTACCGAGTAGCCCCGGTAGATGTCGCTGAGTCCGGCAACCGTTCCGCCGTTAGCGGACCTTACACCCGTTCCTTCTAGCCAAGTGCGCGTTGCGATGAGGCGTGCGCGGACCGAGTTGATATTGATCTCTGTCGGAAGAACCGACGCATTATCGACCATCTCGGCCAGCGTGTGCAGGATCTCACCATGCCACGAACCAAACCATCGGAACCCCTCAGGACTCCAAGTGAATGACATGGCACCATCTGTGCGCCAGGTGCTCTCAAGGTGATACCAGGCTCTGGTGATCAAAGCCTGATTGACCGTGTGACTTCCGAGACCTCGCTTGTCCAGCCAGAGGCAGGTGCGCAGAATGAGCGCCGAGGTATGTGGGTCCTCGAACTTCGTGAGTGGATCACTTAGCGCCGGGCTCGGATAATCAGTCGGTGGTCCGAGATTGTCGGCGAGGCGCGCGGTCAGAACGATATCACCTGCCTTGTTGGTCAAGCTCAGCGACCCCGACTTGTTGGTCAGGCCATTCAGGTTGATCTCGGGCCAAAAGGACTCGACCCAGGTAAGCCAGTTGGTCACAAGGGTCAGCGCTATGGATCGTGCCGTGGCGAACCCTGTCGCGCCTGTCGTCAGGTCGAGCAGTTTCGCCAGGCTTTCGATGATGCGCCCCTGATAGCCGCCCCACCTGGTGTTCGGGTTTTCATTGGCATACGCCCAAAAATGAGGTGTCGGGCTCCCGATCTTCAGCCGGTCAGACGTGTTGACGACGAAGGTGCGAGCGAATGGGCCGAGGTCTCCACCGTCCGCATAGTATTGATCCTGTGCCGCTTTCAGCATCAGGAGTTGTTGCTCCATCAGCAGTGCTCGCTTCGGCTTTTCATCGCCCGCTAAGTCGGTAGCAGAGATCGGATAAGTTATCGCGCCGGTAGAGATGTCAGCGGCAGGAAGCGCCGACGCGTTGAGTGACGGAAACACCGCGTCAATGTCGGACGAGAGCCACCACCAATGGTCTGGCAACTGCTGACCATGGAAAGGCATCCCCTTCCAACCGAGAAGCGTTTGGCGACTGAGATCGGCGGAAACAGCGAAAGGGGCTGCTGCCGGCTGATAAGGAATCGGCGAGCCCTTTACCGCTGTCGCGAGGTTGCTCACCACCCAGGAGCCTGAGACGCCGCTGACCAGTCGCATCGTGCGCAGTCGCAACGAGTATGATTGCGTCATCTCCACCGAGAGGCCGGCCTTGGCGATCACGGTGTCACTCGGAAGGGCTGTACCCCAAACTGTGTTTCCAGAGGAGTCGAAGCTACGCAGCTTGAAGTCGGTCCGCGGCACAAGGAACTCGATAACACTGCCGTCCGTCTTGGCGACGAAAGCGCTGTACTGCCCGATGTCCGAATACCATGTGTGGGTGGCGTCGAGAGCGTCTGTGCTCGCCAAGTAGATCAGGCAGCGCTCGTTGCTCGCCAATGTCGGCTTCTTGGTCATCGACATCGAGACGTAGAGATATTGGTCCGCATCCTGATACGCCGTGCCCGAACGCCATTGGTCATCGAATTTCCGGCCAATCCGGACATAGTTCAACGCAGCGTCCTCGGGCGCCGGCACAGTGGCTAGAATGTCGCCATTGCTCGCACGGGACCAAAAGTCATAGCCGAGCCAAAGGCGGTCGGCCCCCGGCGTCAGCGGGGCAGCGGCCTCGGAATGGTTCGATGTGCAATAGACCCCAGTTGGTTCTCCTCTGGTGGGAATAACCGGAAATCCCGGTAGTGGTCGGAAGATGTGGCGCTGATCACCGAGGTCGCGCGCCTTGACGACACTTCTCCGGACGGCCGAGCGTAGCCCTGTCCAAATTGCGACTTTGTCAGGTCGAGGATCGTCTACGATGGCGCGCGCCATGGCCTGCTCAAACCAGCGGTACGTCTCCAGTGAGGAGACGACGTAGCCGTCCGATAGAACCGACCAAGAGGGGTAGGCGACAAAGCCTTGCCCGATCGGGATGGCGGTACTGGTCTCGTACGAGTAAGCAATTTTCCAGGCCGCAGCGGTAGGTGATCCCGCAGGGATGGTCACCTTGGTCGTCAAGCCGTTCCGCAGCCAGTGGTCGACGTCGATCTCGATATTGGTGTCGCCGGCAGGAGTGGTGACGTCCGCGGCTGGACTGTAGGCACCGGAGTATTTCAGCGCACTCGTGCTCGGGTAGATCTGCCAGACGTCGTAAACTTCGCCACCATGCGCCGCCTCCGAGATCGTCAGCACGCCGGCAACTGGTGCAACCTGATATGCTGCGTAACTCACTCCCTGGACAGGGACATCTCCGCGTGCGGCAAACACCGCGTTGGGTAAGCTGATAGTCGCGTTGCTCGTCGGCAGCGCCTGTCGGAAGATCGGACCATCGGAATCGCCTCCAATGGCATCGAGCATGTCGAGCGCGAGTTGACGATAATAGTCCGCCGCTTCGCGCTCGACGGTGGAGCCTGTCTTCATCACATCGTAGGCGCGAAACAACGCATGGATAAAGATGAATTGGCCGTCTGCTGTACCGGAGTGATGGTGGACAAATCCGAGCCGACCGTACTCGCGGTGATAGGTCTCGACGAGGAGACCATCGACAATCAATGGCCCAACGTTGTCACCGGTCAAAACGTCGCCGTCGTCCTCAGGAGTCACCAGCCGGAACTTGACCGTCGTCTCAAGAACTGCTGCCGCCAGTCGGTTCAGGCGAGGCTGCTCAATCAACTTCGCCAAGGCAACCGGATACACAATCGCCCCAGGTCGCCAAACTTGCGTCGTCGGATTCGCCAGGGTGATACCGCTCGAGGATACCGCGGCGATTTCGACAAGTTCGTGCTCGAAAGGGCTCTGCAAGTTTGAGATGTAGGCGATCTCGCCGGCTACCAGCACACTGTCAGCCATGCCGGCCAACGCAAGGGTGGTCGTACCAACAGCCGCAAGCACGGTCAGAGGATGCGGGTCATACCATAGTGGCAAATACCAGTTCCGAGCACCGTGTAGGCCGACCATATGGTCGAAATAGCTTCGCGCGGCTCCTGTGACAGTGACGTCGAATTCCAGGTAGCGGCGCGGGAAAGCGCGCAACGCTCGCCGCTGCTCCCGACCGGTTGGCGAGGTCAGAACGTCGGTCAACCATTCCAGTGTTTCGGCGACGTCGCCGCGCCAGTTCGGATCAAAGGACCAGACGGGGATGGTGCTGTCGATAGCCATTACTTGAGCATCCGCTTGATCGTTTGAGCGTTTCGCTTGACGAAGTTAAGCACGACCTCTTCGCCGGCCGAGTTCGCCATGGCGCTCGCCAACTGCTTCTCGTCGAAGGCGATAATGTTGCGGATGGAAGGTGCGCGTGAACCGCTCGAACTTCCGCTCGACCCGCTGCGCAGATCCTTCTGCAACGCCGCCTCCTGCTCCTTGGTGCGCACGCGCTCGCCGACCTCAAGGATCGCGGGGACCTCGTTTGGTCGGAGACCTGCGACGCCACCGCTATGGTAGCGTACGGCGTTAGCGAACAAGCCCGCTGGAACCGCACGGCTCATGCCGGCGCCAGCCATGACCATGCCGCCGTCGTGCTTGACGAGCGCGTTTACCGCACCAGCAATCGCTCCACCGATGCCGCCCGTCATGCCGCCGAACGCCTGTGAGAGCATGTTCAAGAGCATCTGCTTCAAGATCATCTGACCGATCTGGATCAGGAAGTCCGCGGCGAACTGCAGGAAGGCGTTTCGGACGCCGAGTAGCGCATCACCCCACGACTTCGCACCAACGATGGCCTGACCGATCCCCTGTGCCGCGGTCGAGAACGCGTTCGTCAAACCATCCGCGAGCATGTTGTTAATCTGCTTCGCATTGGTGAGTTCGACGTTCAGTTCCTTCGCATTGAGGGTGATCTTCTTGAGGCTCGCGACGCCCTTCTCATCACCAAGGGCTTGCGCAAGAGCCAAGGCCTTCGGGAGCAGCGCAGTGATCTCAGCATTGAGATCAGCGATCTGCTGCCTGAGTTCCTCTACTCGCCCCTGGTCGCCTTCAGCCATCGCGTCCTGAAGTTCCTTGAGTGCGACTTTCCGCTGCTGATCGAGGCCGATGAGGCTCTGAACGGCTTCCTGCTCCTCTTGCCGCTGCTTCCGCTCCTCCTCGCCGGCATGAAGAGCGTCGTATCGAGCAGCCGTTGCAGCACGAATTGCGTCAGCCTGCTCCTTGGTAAGCACGGTCCCGGCTTTTGCCGCCTCGACTTCTGCCTGATGCAGGGCCTTGGCGATCTCACCCTGCTTGTTGGATTCGGAGCGTGCAGCAGCTTCTTCCTGCCAACCCTCGATCCGCTGCCTGATCGTCTGGTCGAACTGCTCCTGCTTGGTCTCGCCACCCGCCATGATGGTCGAGCCGCCACCCATCTTGGTGTCAGCCCATTTCACGAGGTCGGCGGCGGTCATACCGGGTGTAAAGACGTTCGGATTCGCGGCGATAGACTTCGGGCCGACGATATTGCTGACCAGTTCCTCAGGGTTTGCGACAAGCACCTTGATCGCGTCTCCAGCGCCAAGGAAATGCGCCAGATACGTGTTCGCCGGGTTCGCATCGAGACCGGCCCGCACGAGTGCCAACTGGTTCTGCTTCGTCAGAGCCTCGACCATCTTGCGGCCGACCTCTTCCTGCGAGCGGAGCGCCAGCTTCTGATTGTCGTTGAGTTGCGAGAGTTCCGGAAAGACCTTGTTGAAAAGGCCGAGCCAGGTGGCCTCGGTCATCTGCCCAATGCCGCGCGCCGTGGACGTGCTTGGCCCGCTGCCGTTCTGACCACCCTCCACATAGATGATGCGGTCGACGACGTTCTTCTGGTTCGGCAGACTGTCGTAAAGCTTCGAGTCAGTCACGTCCTGAATAGCCTGACGTGCCTGCGCATAGAGGTTCATCGCTTCCGCGATCTTTGCAACGTCTCCCGACTTGATAGCTTCCGCGAACGCCTGCAGTCCGGCACTATCGATTTCAGCGGAATCCTTGAGACGCTTCATCGCCTCGGCGAGGGCCGGCACTTTCTCCTTCAGCTTGTCGAGCGCCGCGTTGTAGGCGTCGATGCTGAACACTCCCTTGTCGAGCCCGTCTCCAGCCGTCTTCGCTGCATCGCCCATATTGAGCAACGCCTCGTCTGCTTCGGTCGCCGTGCCTGCCATGACCCGAACTAGCGCCTCTGCCTTCTGCGTAGCGTCAGCGAGATCCAGCAGGTTTGGCTTACCATCCTTCGCCACGTTGATCAGATCGAGCATATCAAGCGCGTATTGCTTGATGTCCGCGTTCTTGGCGTTGAGGGCGATATCGTTCAGAGCAGTACTCAACTCGGCCAGTGTGATTTTGCCGGTCCGAGCCTTCTCGACAAAGTCTTGCAGCGCCTTGATCTGCTCCATCTGAGCAAGCGGAGTACCGTCGAAGGCCGCAAAGGACGCATAGAGGGTCTGTGCAACACCCTGCAGATTCTGAAATGCCTTCTCGAACTCTTTCCGGACGTCTTCCGCATTCTTGGAAGCTTGCGCGAGCGTGACGCCGTTCACCTTTTTCGACCAGGTGTCAGCCGAGCCGCCAGCGTCATCGTAGCCCTTCTTTACCTTCTCGAGCATGGCGCGGTGCGTATCGAGCGCGGAGGTCGCCGTGTCGATGCTGGTGAGCCACGAGCCAAGGGCGAACGTCACACCGGTCAGCACGAGACCTGGAAGTCCGCCGATAGCCGCCCAAAGTCCCCGCGCTACAGTGGCGACACCAATCATCGTCGTACGCACGACACCGAGCGTTGCGTTTAAGCCGAGCACCCCCGCTCGCGCCAACGTCGTCGTAGACGTCGACGTTGCGAGCGCGACCCGGAACCGATCGATGGCGCCAATCGTCTGAGCGAACCCTTGTCCAAGGGTCCGCTGCGCAAGCGACATTTGCTGCATCCGCGGACCGACGAACTGAAGCTCCTGCGAGAACTTGCCGGCCGTCGCTGCCACCGCCGTGAACCGACTCACGAGGTCTGTAAGGACGCTGCCGAGCTTCACGGCAACGAAGGCCTGCACACCGACCAGGATCTCGTCGAAGTATTTCGGCACCTGCGCGAGCACGACGGTGAAGCGCCCGAGCGCCGCGCCGATCCCGTCGAAGAAGCGCTTGCCATCGTCGCTCTGGAAAAACTCGTTGAGGGTCTTCAGACCTTCATTGAGACCCGCGATAAACCCACCATTGGCGACGTCCAACTGCGCGTTGAAGATGTTGTTCTGGAGCCGACCAATCTGCGTCGTCACACTTTCCAGCGACGTCGCAAGTTGCGGACCGAAGCGATCATTCAACTGCTGCGCGAACTTGAGCAGGGTATCCTGGTTCGCGAGAAGCTGGCCCGACTCCATCATCTTGTCGAGTTGGGCTGTGGAGACGCCGATTGCCTTGGCGAAGATGTTGAACGCACCAGGGAGGCGCTCACCCATCTGCTGACGCAGTTCCTGCGCGTTGACCTTGCCCTTCGAGATCATCTGAGTGAGGGCGAGGAATACGCCTGACGTATCGGCGACGCTGAGTTTGTTGACCCGCGCTGCCTCGGCGACGGCAAGGAAAATCTCCCGTGTCGCCTTGTTGCTGAAGTTCGCCTCGTTGGCAGCCACTGCGAACTTGCCATACTGATCGGCCAGCGTATCGAAGCTGATCCCGAGGCGATCAGCCTGGGTACGCAGGAAATCGAGTTCCTGCCCGACCTTGGACGTGTCCTGGTTGAACACCGCACCGAGCCGGTTCTGCACAGCTTCTAGGTTCTGATAGGCACCCAGTACGCCGCCGACCTGACCGATCGCAGCCTGAAGACCGATATACCCCGCCGCGAGCGACAGCACTTCGCCTCGGATGCGCTGCAGCAGCGACATCGCCTTGCGAGATTCGCCATAGACGCCTTCGAGAGCACTACGGAAACCGTTGGCACCACTCGCCGCCGCGCGCATCCCGGCGCCTGCCGAGTTGGCTGCAGGAGCGATGTCGCGCTGCGAACTCGCCGCCTTTCTGGAGGCCTCTGCCAGCTTTACCGAAGACTCGGCAGCAGCAGTGCTGGACTGCGCGGCCTTGCGCGCCATCTGATCGAATTCGCGGTAGCTCGAGTTCGCGACACCTCGGATTTGGCCGAGCGCCGCACCTTGAGCGAGGTATTCCGTCTTGGCCTGCTTCGAGGCAGCCTGCGCGAGCAGGAAGGCACGCTGCTGATCCAGTGTCGGCTGCTCGGTCGCCTTGATGGCGGCAGCCAGCTTGTTCGCCTCCGCGACAGCGTCCTTCCAGGCAGTCTTCGCCTGCGCAACCGCTGCGACCTGCGCCTTGTAGGCTGCAACACTTCGATCAGGCGCCTGAGAAGAACTTACACCTGTCGCCCCACCGGCAATTACGCCAAGCGTCTTCTGCTTTTCCAACACCGAGTTGAGCTTCGCGATGTCGGCCGCAGCACGCTTCGAAGCCTCGGCAATGCTGTCCTGCGATACAGCGACACCGCCGAGAACTGCACTGGCGCGACCAGCGGCACTGCCGATTTCGGTCAGGCCGGTCTGTGCCTTAGCGAGGCCAGCGTTCTGCGCCTGCAGCTTGTCGGTCGCGCTCGCGATTGCGGATGTCAGCTTCCTTTCGTTGAGTGCTGACTCCGTGAGGTCGGATTTCAGCGACCGCAAACTCTTGGCGGCTTCATCCTGCGCGCGGCGCTGCGCATTGTAGTTGTCGACAGCGGACTGCTGCACCGTCCGCAGATTCTCCACGGCGGCGCGCTGCTCTGCCATTCTGCCCTGAAGCCCCTCGGCCGGCTTCTTGGCGTTTGCCATTCGCTTTTCGAGACGCGCAAGGAGACCTTCCGCCGACCGAAGTTCGCGGTTCGCGAGGGTTTGGGCGTCACGTGCGGCCTTGGTCGCGGCGTTCTGCGCTTCGAGCGCCTTCACCTGCCGCTCGATCTCGGCCGTCAGCTTTCCGGTGCTTTGCTGAGCGGCTTGGAAATCCCGCTCGAGCGTCGCTAGGTCCGATGAAGTCTTGGTGACTTCGGCCTCAAGCCGCTGGACCGCCTGGGTTGCCTTGTCCAGTTGCGTCGCGATGGCGCCAAGGGCGCTGAGTCCCTTGGCCTCATTGTTGAGGTTCGACAGTTCCTGGCCGAGTTGGGCCATGACGTCGTCGGTCTTTGAGGCGCTCTTGCTGACCTTTTCTTGAATCTCGGTCAGCGCCTTGAGCGCCTCGGCGACGGAGTCGATCGCACGGCTGGCGTCGTTTCTGGCCTTGATGACTAGAGCTACGTCTTTCTCAGCCATTCCCGCCGATCCTCTTCACGACGTCCTTGAAATGCTTGGCACCTTCCTTCGACAGCAGGGCGGAGACGGCCAACTGGAGGAGCACCGCTTCGGTCACTGCGACTGAATTCACTCGCTCGACCACCAGAAATGCCTCCTCCCAAACCCGACCAATCGGGTAGTGCCATGCAGAGGTGTGGCCGTGGTCCAGAAGTAGGCTGACCTGGCGGCGTAACCCCCACACCCAATCATTCAGGTCCGCAGGCCCGGAACGGCTTTCACCACCCCGGCGAATGCTCTGATGACCGTCTCCATCACTTTTCCCAAGCCGCCCTCCGTCTGGAAGGTGAGCCGCAGGATCTTCTCGACGGCATCCACCTGGACGTCGACAGGCAGGCGAAGGGCTGTGGCTATCTGCGGCTCGGCACCTGCGTCACGGATTTCGGCCAAAGCGATTGCGTGAGCCACGACGATCGGCGCCATCTGCACCAGATCGACAATGAACGGCAGACTCGCGTCAGGGTTGATGCCAGCACCATCTCCGCCAGCGGCATACTGGTTGAAGAGCCTGTTGAGGTCTTCCTTGTGCGAGGCAACGAGAACCGTGATGTCCGAGAGCGAGAGACCTCCGACTTGAAAGCTCCCGCCCTTGAACGTCACGGGCTCGGATGGAAACTGCAGGGTGATATCTTTGAGGGACATGATTACGAGGTCACCGGCCGACCGTCGACGTAGAGGGCTTCGTAGTTGGTGCGCTTCAGCACCTCGAGGCTGAACGGGATGGTCTGCCACTCCTCCGAGATGAGGCCGTAATCGCCATTCGGCGAGATCGACACCCACGGAAGCGTGTAGTCCTTGTTCGTCCCCTTCGGGTTGCGGCTGATGAACTTCAGGGCGCCGTCGATCGAGGCCGAACCGGAAATCACGCGCTTGCGGGTGCTGGCCGCGACCGTATAGGTGCAGGTCAGATCGTCGAGTTCACTGATCGCACCGCCGAGAATGCGCACCATGCCGAGTTCCGCGTCGATTTCGTAGTCGGTGCCAGCCGTGAGCACGGTAGAGCCCTTCTTCAACTGGAACAGAGTGCCGCTGGTGCCGGGGTAGATCAGCGCACGAGCGCCGCTCGGGTTGCTCTGACTGGCGCCAAGCTGATAGGCCGACCCGATGTGAACGTCGGGCAGAGCTTCATCCGTGATGGTCGTCTGCGCGACGGTGAGGGCCTGCGTCGAACCGAAGAAGAACAACGCGATGTTGTCCGGAGACACATGGTCGGTGATCATCGAGCCGGTGCGGTTCACCTGCAGGTTAACCGAGTCGTCCTTTTCACGGACACCGGACGACGATGAGTAGTGATCGAGCTTCTCCGACTCGAAGGTCAGATTGAACTCGGTCACGTTGCCGAGCCAGACGTAGCCGTCTGGATTCTGAGTGCCCGACTTGAACTTGCCGAACCAGACTTCACCCTTTCCGAGGGTGTAGTCCTGCGTACCGCTTGCGAGAGTCATCCTAAACTCCTGATTGTGTTGTCACCAAAAGGTTGACTTTACGTTTAGCTGAAAGGCGCGCTCATGTCCTCAGCTATTTTGAAGGTCACGAGCAGGTAGAAGCAGGCTCGTGCCGACACATCGTCAGCCGGCCTTACGACTGGCGCGCCGATGTCCAATGCGGTGATCGCATTGTCGCGATCACCGAAACCTGCGCCTAGACCGAAGATGTCTGAAGTCCTGGTCCCGGTACGTATCTCTTTCTTGCTGTCGGCCAACGCCTTGATCACTTCGGCAGCAAGCACATAGGCCGGATCGGTGGGGTTAGCAGAGTCATCCTCGACCCAACCTTGGATCAGGATCTCCCAATCTCCCGTGCGATCAGTGTTGTCGGCCTGGGTTCGGTTCTGGTCGATCGCGAACGGAGGCTCGAGCAGCGAGATCATCGGTAACGGATCGTCGTCGCTGAACCACGTGCGCCCGCGGAACACGGCGCTCGTCAGGTCGAAATGGTAGCCATGTGCGGGCGTAATGGCCTGCAGCTTCTCGGTAAGCTTCTGTAAAACCAGGAGTCGGAAGGGTACTGGCAGGGTCATCTCACAAGTCCATCAAACGGAAAAATTCGCGCTCAAGAAAGTTGGCGACCTCGGGCGATACGTCCTCAGCCACGCCGCCACCCTGGCGGTTGATGAAGGCCTGTTGAACGCTTGGGCCGTAAAGCAGCCAAAGCCCCTTTCCGATCTGCTTGGCACCTTCACGCGAGCCACGGGGTCGCTTTCCAGGTGGTAGTCGAATGGCAATGCCGAGGTTGGATTTGGTGTCCAGCGAGTTAGCGCCTGCGCGGAGGCGGATAAAGAAAGCTCGGGGGAGTCGCACTGCTGCGCCGGGGCTGACTGAGACGGTGATGCCGCCTTTGGACGAGTCGCTTCTGGCAAACCTGGCAAGCGAGGTCGGGCGACGGCGCCCGCTGATCCGCGCCTCAAGCCGCTCCGCCTTCGCGAACTGCGTTATCTTCAGCCGCCCCTCAGAACCGGTGACGTAACCAGCCGGGAAATTGATCTGCCGTCTGATCTGGCGACCGGCCTCGGCATATGCGCGCTTGGCAGCGGCGTTGACTGCAATGCTGGCGTTACGCGTGACGCGTTCGGGCAGATCGTCTAGTGCCGTCAGAGCCGACAGGCCTTCTATGACCACGGCATAGTTGTCCATCAGCCTGCCTCTGGAACTGGCAGGCCCTGCATTTCTCGCTGCGAGAGGCGGACCGCTACCGCTGCGACAGTAAAATCGTCTGGCGCGAGCGTGTTGTCGATCTTGTAGCCTTCGCCGGCCGCAACCGTGAGCAGAGCACCGCGTTTCAACTCGAGCCCCTTTTCGGCGAGTTCTTCGCGGTCGAAGATAATGGTGGGCTGCATGTCCTGCATCGTCGCGAGACCGGTCTGGCCTCCAGCGAACGCTTTCATCGGATCGAACTTCGTGTGCAGCCGGACGTGGATTTTCTCCGGAGTGGCTCCTGCGCTCTCGAAGAATAGGACCAGGACCCGCATGTGATCATGCAGGTCCCGGCGAGCTTTCCGTCCGAATTCTCGGAACGACGTCATCAGATGTCGTCGTCCGAATTTGCGGCCTTCTTGGAGGCCTTGGGCTTGGCGGAAGGGTCCTTGTCGGCGGTCTTGGACGGACTATCGTCCACAGGCGCGTCGTCGGCAGGCGGATCGATCGGCAGTTCCGGCTCGGCGTCAGAGTCGCTTCCGACCGGAACAAGCACCTGACCATTGGCCTTGGCGATTGCCGCCTGGTGGATGGCGATCTCGTCTTCGGTAGCGGGCCGGGCCGCGCCGAGCCGTTCCAACTGAGCAAGCTGGTCGGCGTTGGTTTCGAA
The DNA here is from genome assembly GCA_964393565.1 of uncultured Stakelama sp. Taxonomy (GTDB): domain Bacteria; phylum Pseudomonadota; class Alphaproteobacteria; order Sphingomonadales; family Sphingomonadaceae; genus Sphingomonas. The sequence continues at coordinate 46,206 of CAYMUJ010000004.1, forward strand.
CACGCTCACCTTGTCCTTAGTCGAGGCATCCACAATGGTGATGGTGCCGCCTTCCGTCGCGGGCGGCAGATGGACGGTGTGCAGGGCATACGCGAAAATCTTGGCCATGATCGGCCCTCCGGGTTGTTATTCAACAAAATGTTGACAATGCCGGCAGTGAACTGCCGGCATTGTCAGGTCAGGCAAGTACGCGAGCCTTGAAAGTGCGGTTCGGGTACAGCGGGATCGGCAGCGGCGCTGACTCGTGCATGATCATCACCTGTGCCGGATCGTCCGACGTCCACATGGACGGGAAGATGTCGACATTGGAGAGACCTGCGGCGAGCGCTTTGGCGTTCATGATGGCGCCGTGGGCCTGAACGCCGGTGGCACCTGGTGCAACCAGCAGGACGTCACGCGGATCGAACAGATCGATCATCGAGCCGTTGGAATTCTCGACCTGATCGCGATAGGTCCACACCTCGAGCGAGCTATCCAGCCGACCGATATACTTCATCGGACGCTCGGTCCGCATGATGCCGAGATCGATCTGCACCGAGTCGTTGCCGCGGTAGTTGACGTCCAGGGCTGCCTTGATGCCCTTGTTCTTGCGGAACAGAGGCGCGACTGATGCACCGACGATGAGCTGCGCAGCAGAACCGCCGCCGCTCGCGAGGTACATCGTGTTCATCCAGGACTCGAGATTGCCAAGGATGTCGGCATCGGGATCATCCCAATAGCCGCTGAGCAGCGTCACGGTATGACCGCTGGCACGACCGAAATCGAGAAGGACAGACGGGAATGCGGCGCCGGAGTCACGCTCGTAGTCGATCTGAACCTTGGCGTCGATGAACGCCCGCGCAGCCATCCACGACTTGCGCATCATGATCGCACGACGGTGGATTTCAGTGATCTCGACGACACGCCGATCGAAGCGCTCGGCAAGCGACGGACGCTGACCTGCGTTCCGGAAGACTTCGCTCGGCAGAACGTTGCGCGCGTCCTCCGGACGGACCACGTTCTTCGGCTTGATGTAGGGCGGAGTGATGTCGGAGATCGACTCACCCTTCCGGTAGTAGATCGGCTTACCCTGCTCGGTAGGCAGCACGAACGGCGCGAGGACACGGGAGGCGGTCGGCAACTGCGCGAACCGGATCTTCTCGTCGTCCGAATAATAGGACTCGGTGAAGTACGTGTCGAGGAAGTAAGACGGGATGGGGTCCAGGCGATCATCGCGCAGAAGCTGATAGAGTTCGCGGGATTCCCACAGTTCGATGGTCATTTTGGTGCCTTTTGTTCGAGGGCGACAGAGGCTCGCTGCCGATTAGGGCAGCGAGACCGTTGCGGACTTGGGAGCCCGGAGGACGATATTGGTCGGGGTGGGGGCGCCGTGGAACGCCTTCATCTTCTCGGCCAGGGTGTCATAGGACGCCGGCCAGTTGATGAGGTCGGGGTTGAAGCAGCCAGCGCGGTAGATCGGAGCGCCCTTCTTGGTTCCCGAACCCGGCGTGACCACGGCGACGATCGTAAGGCCCACGGCGCGGATAGCGGCGCTATCCCGGCCTCCGGTCAGGGTGGAAGCCCCGAACGAGGTGTTGGTGCCAACCTCGGTGGTGGCAATGGCATTGCCAGCGACACCATTGACGTTCGACACGACACCAACGACGCCGGTAGCATCGGTGCGGGCCGTGACGTCAGGATGCGGGACAGTAGCGGAGCCGTACACAGTACCGGAACCAGCGCCGCCGTTGATTGCGGCCACCAGGTTTCCTGCAGTTTCCGCAGCAGTGGCGCCGATCTTCACTTCGTTGGCCGTCGCACCGACCGTCGCCTTCAGCGTATAGGTAACGCTGCCGATGGTAATCGTGTCGTTCGCGGTGCCAACGCCCGAGAACGTCAACTGTCCGGAAGCCGGCAGGGCCGAGCCGACACCCGACGACGCGATGACGAGGTCACCGTTCGCGTCGAAGCCCACGGGGGTGCGGGCCGGGATGGTCTGGTTGTAGGCGAAAGTCAGATCCTCGGTGAGGATAGCCGGAGAGTCGCCGCTGACGAAGCCTTCGGCGGTGGGCAGGATCGTATCCGAACCCTGGACCGGGATGCCGTAGGTCGCGGACAGATCCGGAGGAGTGATGGTTGCCATTTCAGGTCACTTTCAACATTTGGTTGATTATCTGTCCGCGCTTACGCGGCCTTCTTGGGTTCCTTGCCCATCGCGCGCAGCGCACGCTCGTGACGCGGAATCTCCTTCTCTTCGTCGGTGCTGGCCTGCTCGCCGAGTTCCGGATTGTCCTTCCGCATAGCGTTGGCAAAGTCGGCGGCAGCGCCATCCTTACCCTTGGCGCCAGTGGCGGCGGGCGGCGCGGCGGTCGCCTTCTCCTCGGGCAGGTCGGCGAGCATCTCCACGATGGTGTCGGCATCGAGAGCAGCGAACTTCTCGTTGGTCGCCATCTTGAGCGCCATGGTCGGCCGCTTCTTGCCCTCGTCGGAGTTGATGATCGCATTGATGCGGGTGCGCTCAGCCTTGGCACCCTCGGTGCGACCGGCAGCCGTACCTTCTTCGCGGGCGCTCGCAGCGGCCTGTTCAGCCGCCTTCTTCTCTTCTTCAGTCATAGCCATTTCTTCGTCCTTGGTTTCGAGAGAAAGGTCAGCGGCAAAGGCCGCAACAGCGTCGTCCAGCGAGCCGATCTCATCGGCGAGGCCATTCGACACGGCTTGCGAGGCAGTGTAGGTCAGCGCTTCGGTGGCTCTGACCACGTCGGCGTCCATGCCTCGGTTTCGTGCGACGGTTTGCACGAACACTTCACCAAGCTCGTCAATGCGAGCCTGAATACGGGCCTTCACGTCATCCGGCAGAGGCTCGTACGGGTTGCCGTCGACCTTGTGTTTGCCAAAATGGATGAAGGTGACTTTGATGCCGTTCTCCTCGAGCGACTTCGAATAGTCGACGTGAACGGTTACAACGCCGATCGACCCGACCCCGCCCGTACGCGAGACTACGACCTTGTCCGCCACTGATGCGATCGAGTAGCCGGCCGAATAGGCGGACTCCATTGCGAAGGCGCGGATCGGTTTTTCTCCGCGGCGCGCGTACATCTTGTCGACTAGGTCGAAGTTGCCGGCTACGGCGCCACCCGGAGTGTCGCAGATCAGCGCAATGCCTTTGACCTCGGCATCACCCATGCCACGCTCGAACGCGCGCCAAATATACTCGTAACCCGTCGCGTAGCTCAACAGTTGATAGGGGAAATCGTGCAGCAGCACACCCTTCACCGGGATCTGCAGCATTCCGTTCTTGACGATGTACGGACGCAGCATTGAGCGCCAATCATCATCCGCGAACCAGAAGCCGTCGTCTGCTGCCATCTTCGGCTTGTCAGTCGCACTCTCCAGCCGGGCAGAAGTGAGCATGACCTGATAGAGGCAGGACTCGAAGCGAGCCTGACCGGTGGGGGCGATCAAAGCCTGGGTTTGATCGAAAGCGGCAAGAAACGGATTAGGCGGCATTGTCAGCCTCACTCGCGCTGCCGCTCGCAGCGTTCATCTGGTTGGTGGTGTCGGTGGGGTTCTGGAGCACGCCGTAGAACTCCTTCCACTCCTTCTCGCGCGCCAACTGCCGCATAAGGCTGCGCCAATCCTTGCCAAGCCGGGCAGCTTCTTCTTCGATAGTCGAAAGCCCGTTGTTGATGCGAAGGACCGCCGCCTGCGTCTCCTTCACTTCGTCGATCTGCCCGCGGCTGGCGCCGATCCAGTCGCACCGGCTGAACGCATCCGCGTTCTGACCCTCGTAGAAGGATGGCATGCCACGCCGGACTGAGGTGATCATGCCGGCGTTCAGCGCCTCCTCGAGCCACAGCCGGTACACGATCGTGGCAAAGCGGTCCGCGACAGCCTTCTTGCGAGACTGCATGCTCTTCCATGTCTCGGTCATTGCAGCGCGCGCCGACGAGTAGTTCGTCTTGGTATAGTCGCGGCTCAACTGCTCGTAGGAGACACCGAGCGATGCAGCGATGTATCGCAGCAGTGATTGCTCGAACTCCGTACCGAGCGGGCCACCCTGCCCGGCAGGTCGAAGCTGGAGCTTCGTGCCGGGTGGAAGGTGTGGGATCTTCACGCCGTCGATGTGCAGGTTCTTTGAGCCGGACATGTAGCTGCCGACCTGCTTCATCCACGCACCGAGGTAGCCGTTTATCGCCTGGTCCATCCCATCGCCGGTCATGTCCTGACCACCGAGGCGCGCGAAGATGGCTTCGGTGGGCAAGTCGGACTCGATCGACGCTGCGTAGGTGGCGTTCACGACCGCGTTCTGAAGTACGATGTCGCGGAAGTTCTTTGTCTGCCGCATCTCCTTCAACGCAGACACCATCTCGGCGATGCCGCGCGTCTGCTCTTCGCGCTGCTGCTCGAAGATGTGGATCATCTGCAGGCGACCCCACGGCTTTCGCTCTGGCACGTAGCGCCAGGTGTAGGAATCCGGCGTCCGCCACTCAGAGGCATGAGCCATGCGCACATAGTAGCCTTGTGGCGCGCCGAACTGGTTGCGTCGCACACCACCACGGACGAGCGGATCGCCGGTTTGATCGGGAGGTGTCGAGAGCCTATCGAGGTCGATGAACTGGATCGCGGTGCTGTATGGACGCAGCCCTGCCCAATCGCGCAACCATTCGACCGACGCCAGCAGTTCGCCACGTGCCGTGTGGACGCCAACGGCAAGGCGGACAAGGCCCGTAAGCGTGTTGCGCCGCGCGGCGTCCGGCCAGTTGTCGGGCGACTCGGCCCACAAAGTAAACTTGGTCTCCACCTCTTCCTGGAATTCATCTTCCCAGGTGTTGTCCTCTTTGCCGAACAGAGCGAGGCTCGAAGGCTTCGCGTTCAGCATGAACAGCGAACCGACGATATTGTCCTTGTGGAGATTGGCGCCGCCGACGACATAAGCGTCATTGCGCAGGATATCGCGCGCGCGTGCGTCAGCGACGCCCTTCTGCGGCAAGATATCGAGATCGGCAGAGCGCAGAACAGGCGACCATGAAGCCATCTCTCGACTGATGCGGCTGGCACCTTCGTAGGCCTCGCCGGCTATGGCAAACTCTTGAGTTGGACCCGCGCCGCCCGCCACCCTGCGAGGAACGGACGGCGCGGGCGCCTTGCTCGGGGTCGGGCCGAGCAATTCTTTGATATCGCTGTCGGACATGCGGGCCATCAGAACCACACCCGCATCGGTCGGATGGCATCGACGAGCCCGAGTTTGCGCTTGAGTTCCTCGATATAGCTCGAGAGCGCGTTCTTGGTGGCAGGGGTGTAGGTGACCTCCTCACCATTGCTGTCACGAAACTTCACGGCAGCCTGACCCGTGACCAGCTTATGGTAAGCGGTCTCAGCTTCGTCGAGCATCGTCTGCGTAACAGCCATCGGGTGACGGGTCCAAGGTAGATCGACCCCTTGATAGTCCACAACTGGTTGATTTGCAATCTTCTAGTTGATTATGCCAATGCACTTGCTAGCGCCGCGAGGTCGTAATCAACTTTCTTTTGAATTTCGAATGGCGCCTTTGTCGTAGTCGGGTCAAAGACCAGATCGTTCTGATCCCAATCTTTCGCCCATCCTGGGGGATTTTCCCAGTCAATGTGCTCGATCCGGATGACCGAATGAAGGCATAGTCCGAGGCAATAATAGAGCAAGTCCCAAGCTTCGTTTCGCCGCTTTTGCGTCGGGTCCCACCCCTTGTCGGTCCGCACCTCGGCCGTCAATTGGGTGTAGAGCCAGTCAGGAGCCCAATGCGGGAAAAACACAGCGCCGCCGCGCGGCTCGGTCCGACCGAGCATTCCATAGGCCATGTCCTTGACCTGCGTTGAGTTGATGAAGAGGACGGGGACGTCGCCTCGGGCTCCCGAATTGCGGTCCTTCTGGTTGCTGTCCGGATACCCGAGGCGCACTCGAGGAGCCGACTTGCTTGGCTCGCCTTTGATGAGCAGGAACCGCGCGTGATGACCTCGGTCGTTTTCGTCGCGGAGCCGGCGCCAGAAGTTGTAGGCGTTCGTTGTCACACCAGCCTTACCACCGGAGTCACAGCCCGTGAACTTGATCGACATTCTGCGCCCTGACCCATCGCCTAGCGGATAGGTCCGCTCGATGACCTCTGGCACAAGAAGCTGCCAGTCCTCGAGATAAGAGGCTGGGTCGATGAGTTCAGGTACGCCATCCTGGTCGACTCGGTTCGACTTCCTGATACGGAACATGTCGACGAGATAGACGTCACCGTTCACCCCAATGCCGTGAACCTGGACGACGAAGGCAGCGCGCGATCCGGCCTGGACGTCAATGGTCGCCACAAGGAAGCGTGTGCCGATGGGCACCACCGGAGTCTCCTGACTACCACCCCAGTCTTGTGCGCGAGCTTTCAGTTCCTCGGGCAACCTCGTAGCGGCGACCGCTTGCGGGAGGTATGGTAACCCTTGGTCGGTGTTGACCGTCGCCTTCAGCGGGCCTTCGTCCTGCGTTTTCTCGAACGCAGCCCGAGCCCGAAGATACTTCTCGACGATCGACGACCAGTCCTGAAATGCCGCAGCCGGTCCCTTCAACCAGAAGCTCGCAATGTTGGAGCGGCTGCCGGCGCCGACAATAGTGTTGTCGGGCATCCAAATCTGACCGTCCCGAAGCCAGCGCCCCTTTGCGTTCAACTCCGCCTTGTATGACGGCTCAATATCCATTGAGCAGTGCGGACATGCCATGGTCACCTGTTCGGCCGCGTCCTTCGGATCAACGGAGGATGGGTAGTTCAGGAGCTTGAAATCAGGCTCGAAGGAATGCTTGCAGAAGGGGCAGCGCCAGTACCAGCGGCGTCGATCCCCGCGGTTGTAGAGTTCGAGAATGCCCGTCGTCGGCGGAGCCTCGTGTGCCGACTTCGCAACCCACTGAGGCGTGGTGATGTCCCGGCCGGGCGATGACTCGGCAACCGTCATGCCGTAGCGCTTGAAAGTCTGCGTGCGCTTCATCGCAAGGTCAAATGGCGGGCCTTCCTTGTCGATGTCCATCGGCATGCGATCATAGTCGGTCAGCATCACTCGAGGCACCGTCTTGCCCGAGAGTTCGGTGATCGTCGGCCATTTGATCAGCAAACGCATGCCGCTGGAAAAGCGGACGTCATGCACGTTCCGGTTGTGCCTGCCCGGAGCCACCTTGGCACCTATCTGCGGCGAGTGCCGGAACATCTTGCTCAGGTCGCCCTGAGACCAGTCGCGCGCGGTGTTCTGCGTCATATGAACCACGAGCATGTCAGCCGGGTCGCAGATAGCCGTGTGGCCGATCCAATTGAGCAAGATGTCCGTCTTTCCGATGCGCGCCGGCCCCACGAATACGACCGCCTGGTAGTCGAGTGAGGTGAACGTATCCATCACCTCTACTGCGTATGGCGTTTTTTCGTTGGTCCATGGGCCGACGTACGAGCCCGGATTGTTGAGTTCGCGGTAGCGCACCGCTGCCTGTGATACGGTCAGGCGTTCAGGCGGACGCACGCTGTCCGACGCCGCCAGCATAATCTCCTCGAGCGTAGCGAAGTCGGGTCCCTTAAGCCTCATCGGCCAACTCTGCCAATTGACTCTCGGTGGCGTTGCTCTTGGCCTGAACCACGAGTTTGGCTCGAATTTCGTTCAACAGCATGTCACTGAGCTTCATGAGCAGATCGCGCTGCTCGTCGGTCACGCCGACCGTTTCCTCGACTGTGTCGGTCCATAACTGGACGGCACTCTTGATTGACTGAAAGGTCTCGCCGAATACCTCGAGAACCGCTGGAGTGGGCCAAAGCTCGCCGGCCAACACTCGGAACTTCTGCTCCTTGAGTTTCGCGCTCCAGAAGCCCTCCCGAAGCTCCTCGGGCAGATCCTTTGCGGTGATCGTCTTAAGAAGCGCTTGCAGGTCGTGCTTCGGCTTCACCAGGTAGCTCGCCGCCTCGGCGAGATCGTATATCAGCCCACCGTTCGGGTGCGTTCCCAACGGCCGACACTCACGCAGGGCGGTTTCGACCTTTCCCCTGCCCATTCGGAAAGCGCGCATCAGCCATGGTACGCTGACGCCTCCGACAACCCGATGGAGATCGGTCGTTTTTGTCGAGAAAGCCTCCGCGTCTGCGGACTTCTTTCGGATCGTCCTGGTGCCGAGCAGGTCGTCGAGATCGTCGTGCATACTCATGCAGCGCTCATCTGCTTGCGCTGCCATTCCGTGATGGCACTCTCGGGCCAAACGGACGCCCGGCCAAGTTTCAGCGGCTTAGGAAACTCATCAACGGCCATCATCTCGTAGAGCTTCGAGCGACCGAGACCCACGCGACCCAACACCTCTTCGATGCGAATGAAGCGGATGGGCTCAGCGGTGTTCGTGTCTGTGGGCATGATGGGACCCCGGTGGACGTCAACGGACTCACTCATATTCACCTTTTAGTTGACTTTCAACCCACCTCGGAGCAGGAATGGTTACCGCGAATTTCCTCCTCCCTTTCGCGGGCAGTCAGCGACTGGACCCGCCCCTCCTCGGCGGGTCTTTTCTTTTCAACCATTAGTTGACTTTTGCCGCTCATGGTGAATATCGTCACTTGTCTGGTTGGCATTCGGCCGACCGGAATCAAGCAACAACCATCGGAGGTCTTGCATGGCCTATCGCAAATCGTTCTTCGGCAGTTTCATCGGCTACATCGCTGCCGCCATCGGCAGTCTCAGCACGTTCCTGTTCGCGCCCACCGAGTCCAACTCGCACAACAGCCTCCTGTCCGCCTTCCGCATGATCACGCGTGTGGTCAGCGACTGCTTCACCTTCAAGGGCGACGCCGGCACCCATCTCGCGCTCGACAATGCTGCACGCAGCCATCTCGTGCGAAGTTCGAACGGCCGTCCGTTCGTCGCTTTCATTGAACGTGCCAAGACCCACATGCGCTTCGTCGGCAGCGGCTTTGTCGACCCTGGGAATGCCTACGCCTGATCACTTCTGAATGGCTTGGTCGCCAGAAGCCCCGTCTCGAAAGAGGCGGGGTTTTTGTTTGCCTATGCCGTTTTCAGTCGGTCACAAAGATCGGCCCAATCCTGCATCAGCGCCACGCGCGCCGGCCAGTACTTCGATCGATTGTAAATGCGGCGCACCTCGTCGCCGGTGAGGTGGGCAAGCTGCAGTTCGATGATCTCCCCGTCGAAGCCGCTGCTGTTGAGGATGGTGCTGGCGCTCGATCGGAAGCCGTGGGCGCAGTGTTCCTCCTTTGTGTAGCCCATGCGGCGTAGGGCGGCGTTCATCGCATTCTCGCTGAGAGGGCGGTCGTTCGAGCGGATCGAGGGAAAGACGAGCTTCGCATCTCCCGTCAGCTTCCGAATGTCCTTCAGTACTTCGAGCGCCTGTCGCGACAGCGGAACTTCGTGCTCCTCGCGCATCTTCATCTTCGATGCCGGGATCTTCCAGATGGCGCCCTCGAGGTCGATCTCACTCCACTCCATCGATCTGGTCTCAGCAGGTCGCTGGAAGCAGAGCGCCTGTATCTTCAGCGCCGCGGTGAGGGTCGGCCAGCCGTCATACTCGTCTATCGCAACCAGGAGCTTGCCGAACTTCTTCGGGTCAACGATGGCTGGATGGCTGACGGACACATGGCGGGCAAGAGACCCCTTCAACGAGTAGGTGGGGTCCACCTCGCATCGCAGTGTGGCGATGGCGTAGCGAAAGACCGTCCCGATTAACCCGCGCAGCCGATGCGCAGACTCCGCGCGACCGGACTTCTCGACTCGCTGCAGGACGCTCAGAATTTCGATAGGCTTGATCTCGGCGATCGGGCGGCTCGCCAGATCGGCGGCGAGCGTCTTCAGAAGCCAGGTGTTCTTGGCGATCGTCGCGTCGCTCCGCCCTTCGCGCACCTGCTTGTCCAGGAACTCTTTGACGACGGCTTCGAACGTGTTGCCGGTCGAGATTTCGCGCTCGATCTGCTTCAGCTTCTTGTCGACAGCCGGGTCAGTGTTCTCGCGAAGGAGCGCGCGCGCGTTCTCCCGCTTGGCCCGCGCCTCGCTCAGAGTCACGTCTGGATAGGCACCAAACGAAAGCAGCTTTTGCTTCCCGCCGAACCGGTATGCCATGCGCCAAAGCTTGGTGCCGTTCGGGTTGATCTGAAGGTACAAACCGTGTCCATCCGACTTCTTGACAGGCTTCTCGCCGGTCGGTTTTGCAGTTCGAACAGCTACGTCAGTGAGGGGCATTTTGTTGGTATCGCCTTCGCTTGAAACACACGAATACCAACACATGTACCAACAAAATGCACGGCTGCTGGTGGATGTTGGCGGACAGGTGCGGACAGTTGAGAGGCAGAAAAAGCTCGGAAAGCTCGCATTCTGCGGACTTTGGCGGTTTCTAGCGGAGGTCTGTGGAGGTGAAGATGGTGCCCGGGACCGGAACCGCGCTTAATCTGCAACTAGTTGATTTTCAGACTGATTCCAGAACACAAGAACGCCAATACCAACAAAGATACCAACGCTTTGTTTTGCTTGGATCACTCGAGGCTTTTGAGGTCGAGGGAGGTTAGGGGTGCCAGCTTATGGTCACCAATCGACAGCTTCTTCCCGTCGTTGACAACACTCATTTCCACAAAGCCGCCGCGGTCCCGCCCGAACTCTGCAACGATCGCCGGAGGAATGCGGAACACGTTGAAGTTCATCGGTCCCTTCGCGTCGGCGACGATGAGCACTACACGCTTGTCGTGGTGCTTGCTAAGGCGGAGCCGCAGATTACCCTCATCGTCACCTGCCGGCCGCTTGACTTCGAACTGTATCGACCGTCCCGAGATGATGGCAAAGATGTCGGGCTGCGCCTGATCATCCTGCTCAGGAAAGGCGATATTGCCGCCTGCCATTTGGATAAGGCCGGCGACGTAGTTCACGGCGCCGTCAGCCGTTGCGTTGCGGCGTACCCGCTCCTTCGGGGTCTCATCCGGATCTATGCCGAGCGAGAGCCACGCTTCGTCGACCTCGAGAATTTCGGCGATCTGCCTGAGTACAGGCACCTTCGGTCGGTTCTCGCCGGCAAACCACTTTCTGGCACTTTCGGCGCTGTATTTAGCGCTAAAGCGGGCTTCGAGTTCATTCAACAGCCAGCGTTGCCGACCGTGCCCGTGTGGAGCCCTGGGATGATTGTCCACGGAGGAGGCCAAGCGCTCCGCAAATGCCTTGTCGCGAATAACAACTGAATTAGTATTTTTGGGCGTGCTCATTTGAACCCCTTGCAATTATCAACTGCAAGTTGATCCTTAACGAATCACGGGCAACGCTGTCAACAACCGTTTGTCGAATCGACAACCAAAAGTTTGGAACGAATTAGGTCGAATGTCAACTTTAAGTTGAGTGATATCACGTATTTGTCACCAACTGGTTGATTATGCGGCGAGACGTACACGCACCACGTTCGTGATGTCGTCCTGCTCGGCGCCGCGCCGCTCCATCGCCGCCATGACCGCCTCGTCAACCGTGCCCTCCGCGATGATGACGTGGATGAACACCACGGGGCTCTCCTGCCCCGGCCGGGCGAGGCGGCGATTGAATTGCTGCCAAAGTTCAAGCGACCAGGTGAGGCCGTACCAGACTTGAATGTGTCCACCGTACTGAAGGTTCAGGCCGTGGCCGATGGAGGCCGGATGCGCGAGCCCGATCTGGATCTTGCCAGCGTTCCAGTTCTTCACGAAATTCGGGTCGTCGTTGAACGCGACGGCGTGGGGGAATCGCTTCTTGATGCGCTGAAGGTCGAACTTGAAGCTGTAGGCGATCAGCACCGGTTGCCCGGCTGCCTCCTCGATAATGCTCTCCAGCGCGCGCAGCTTCAGATCGTGTACCGGGACGATCTCATTCTTCGGCGGGAAGGTGTTCTCGATCGGCCGATAGAGCGAGCCGTTGGCGAACTGGAGCAGCTTGTTCGTCAGCACGCCCGAGTTCACAGCCTCGACGTCGTGCGCCTCGGAGACCAGTGTGCGCTCGAAGTCGCGATACTGCCTCATGTGGCGCGTCGAGAGCCGCACCTTGACCGGGTTGATGAGGATCGGCGGAAGGTCGATATAGTCCTCAGCGCGGAGACCGATCATCACGTCCGACAGCCGCGCCATGATCTCGTCCTTGGCGTTCTCCTTCGGCTTGATTTCGTGGCTCCATGGGTTCACCTCGAACCACCGGTCGGTGAACGCCTTCTTCGTCGCGCCGAGGCGCTTGCCGCCGTCGAGGATGAATGCCTGACCTCCGAGGTCGATGACGCCGTTCGGCGAGGGCGTGCCCGAAAGTTCGACCACTCGCTTGAACGCCGGGCGCGCGTGGGCGAGCACGCCAAACTCCGTCAGCGTCGGCTTCTTCTTGGTGCCGTCAGGCCGCTTACCGGGCGTCCGGATGCGCCAGGCTTTGAGGCGGCTCGACTCGTCGTACACGAGCATGTCCCATTTCCAGCCAATGCGCCCGCCGACCTTCTGCCAGAGCCATTGTAGGTTCTCGCGGTTGATCATCGTCAGTTCGGTATCGCGCTTGATCGCCGCGGTGCGCGCCGCCTCATCGCCGACTGCGACAGCGAAGGTGAGATCGCGCAGATGCTCCCACCGCCGCACCTCATCCGGCCATGTCTCAGACGCGACCTTCAGCGGACCGACGATCAGCACGCACCTGACCTTCCCCGCGCGCAGCAGGCGCTTCACCGCATCGAGCGTGGCGCCGGTCTTGCCAAGCGACATTTCGGCGGCACCGAGCACGCCGGGAAGCTCGACGATCTTGTCCGAGAGGTATCGCTGATACGACCGCATGTCGTCGCGCCGCAGCATGCGCGGCCCGGCCGGGCTAAACGCGACCGTTTCGCTGGCTACTAGGCCAGCGGCCCGCAAAAGCGCAATGAACGGAGGGACTTCGCTATCGACCTGTGTGGGCGAAACAAAACCAACCTGGTGCAGCAGTTCTAGGTAGGGACTAGTCGAAAATGGCACAGCCGGCCTCGTAGTCGTCGATAACGTGGACCTCCATACCGGCAGCGCGCAGTTCCCTGATGCGGCGCTCCTGCATTGGGTCTGGACGCTTCCCGCGGTCCTTGAACTCGACGATGATCGCTTTTCCGCCCTTGAAGAACCACGAGTCCGGGCAACCGCGCCGGCCGATGAACTGCATGCGGCGCACAAGCCAGCCGCGCTCACGTGCATAGGCTGTCACCGGGTTCTGGACGTGCGCGATCTCAGCCATGACCGAGTCTACCGCGGCTTTGCTGCGATCCGGTGATCCCAGGGTTGAGCGGGACCCTTTCGCCAGCTTGCATGCCGTCGCGATAAGTGCGCTCGAAGTCCCGGCTGCGACGCGTCTGGCGGCTCTCGAGCTTGAAAGGTATTGCCGCGTCAATCAGACTGTCCCGGAGAACGACCAGCCCTGTGCCCATTTTCGCGGGCTCTTTGAGGGCTTTCAGCCGGCTCGCGAGGGTATCCGACATTCCATCAAGAAATGCGGACAACTTCCAACGGCGGCGGACGGGAGTTAGGAGACGGAGGTCTGTCCCGATGCGCCGGTACTCTGCGCGCATTGCTCGCGCACAGATCTCGAGCAGGTACTTGGCGACGTCTACTTCGTGCGCGAAACCGAAGAAATTGATTTCAGCCGGCTCACCGGCTCGAGCGGCCCAATATCGCACGCCGGTAAGTTCGGCGAGCGCGTCAGCTATCTTCCACAGCCGATCCCCGACCTCATCGTCATGACGCTCTCGGTGCCGGGAAAACGGGGACTCGCGAAGCTTCACCTCATCAACGGTCAAGTTGTAGCGCGCCAGCATCTCGGCTGCTTTCTGCGCCGCAGCGACAGCCTCGTCCTCGGTGCAACCGTTCTCAACGGTCTTTGCGAGCAGCGCCCGTATGCGGGCAGCGATTTTTGATCTCTCGTCGCTATCAGACATAAATCACCCAATAGTTGATAATCCGAGCATATCTAGGAAGTTGAGATAGGGGACGCTCTGCTTCCTGAATCCTACCAGGTCGAGCATTTCCTGAGCCTCCCGACAGTACCAGCCGAAGTCGAGATCGTTCGGGAAGTGTGCCATCCGCATGATCGGCATCGCCCCTTCGGACTTCGCGACCTTCTTGAGGTTACCGGTCGTCGGGTGCCGCTTCACGTAATAGATCGGCGTGTCCGTCGCGACGGAATGATAGAACCGGACCACCTTTCCGAGGTCTTCGCCGTCCTTCATTGCGCCACCCGTCACCTTCTGAACGGTGATGAATTTTGACACGTCGTGGCAGCCGTAGATCGTGTCCTCGACAGGCGTGCCGTTCAGGATTCTCTCGACGACCGCCTCAACGCAGATCGTATTCTTGGGCGAGGTCATGAACTGCCCGCGCAGATCGGGGTCCTTATCCCACCAAGGGTTCGAGAAGGCTCCCTTGGTCTTGATCTTCCCGTCCGGCTTGACCGCGATATAGCTGTTCACGTCGCGCGAGTAGAGCGCCTTGTACCGCGTCTCTTCGGTGCCGAACCCGGTAGCCCTTTCCCACTTCTGGATGATGAACTGGAGTTCGTTCAGGCGCTCCTTCGGACATTTGATGACAACGCCATCAGTGTTCGCCGAGATCACCCGGATACCGGCAAGCTCAAGCCACTCGATCAGCATTAACAGCGCGAGTTGGCCCGTCACGGTCACCTGGATCATCAGGTCCGGCGAGTAGAGCGATGAGAACCGGCTGCCGAACTTTCCAAAGGAGCCGTTGAGGACGATCTTGAGCGACTCGTTGAGAATGACGTCGACCGGGTCAGGCTTGAGCCCTGCCTTCTTCGCGGCACTCACCCGATCCTTCGCCGCGACGCGAATCTGGTAGATCTTGCGATATACCTTGAGGAACGCGGGACCGAGGTGCTTCGGAAACAGCCCAAGCGTCATGATGATGTTCGGATAGTACGAGGTCACGTCGCGGTCGATAATGACCGTGTCATCGTCGGCAACATGCGCAACCGACTCCTCGGAACTATGCAGCCCGCCGATGCCCATCCGGTAGACCGACCCGCCGAGTCTGATCTTTTTACCCTCGAGCGCCCGCGGCATCTTGATCGAGCCCTTGTCGGAAACGACGAACTCGGCTTGCCGCACCTGGTGCAGCATCGCGCGAAGCTCCGGCGTCTTGAACTCGATATAGTCGGGGACCTTGTAGCGGTACTTGGTCCCTGGAGCGATCTCGACGCGCTCGACCCGTTCGCCGGTGAGCTTTTCGAGCCGCGCCTTGATCACCGCCTCGGCGACCTGGGCTTCCGACTTCGAACGCAGGTCGACGCCGTACTCCTTGCCCATCGCCTCACGAAGCTCGAGTTGTCCTTTCAGGCGCTCGAAGAGCAGTTGCGTCGCTGGAATGTCGCTATTGATGCAGTAGTCGCGGATGGTGTCCATCTGGACGCGCGTAAGGCGGGCATTCGGCGCCACTGGCAGTTCCTGCAGCCGTTCCGCGTGCAGGCGACCGGCATATACCTTCAGGCTTACGCCGACCCCCGGCGCCACCTCGATAAGGTCGATGTGATCCAGCGAGCGCGGTATCTTGAAGTCGTATTGGCGCTCGATGTCCCACGGTTTCTTGCCGGCGATAATGATAGCGTCCGCGACCTTCTTGAGCACGCGAACCGGATAGCCGAGCACCGCCATCCAACAAATGACGATGTCGAACGGCCGGGAGTTGAAGCCGACCAGTGTGTGGTTTTCGAGGAAGTCGCGCAGCCGCTCGCGATCAATCTCCGCGCCGTCGCGAGACTCGAACGTGACGACTTTCCCGCTCCGAACGCTACGAAAAGCGATCAGTAGATAGTTCACATAAATTTCGGTATCGAAAATGACCGAGGGTTTCATGCCGACCTTCAGGGCTTTCGGGAGAGAAGCGGGTCTACCTCGGGATCGAACCGAGACACCTCCGGGTACAGGGATTGCCTCACCGCCGTACTTCTCGTCCTAGCCATAAGAACCGGCTCGGAGCTACCTGCGGTAAAAAGCTCAACACCCTGCGGCGTGATTGTCGACCTACACAAGGTCATCAACTTATGGCCCACACGACCCTTGTCCGTGCTTTACGCGAGCCTGCCCACGCTAAACCCACCTCGTGGGGACATCCGTCCCGCTTCTCGCCGGAAAGCCCTGACCCCGAGGGTCAGGGTTCACAGTGCATCAGGTGATGTCGTCATCGTCGTCGCTGCGGCGCGAGGGCTTCCGCTTCGCAGGGCGGTCATCCTCTTCGTCATCGTCGATCGTGCGACGAGCCGGCTTGCGCTTCGAGAAACGGTCGTCCTCGTCTTCGTCGTCAATGTTCCGGCGAGCAGGCTTCTTCTTGGCCGGGCGGTCGTCTTCGTCGTCATCCTCGTCGTCACCGAGGTTTTCGAACTCGTCATCGTCGATACCGCCGCCACCGAACTTCTCGCCGTGGCTCACGAACTGGACAGCGTCGACAGACGCGAAAACGCCATTGCCGCCCTTGTCCTGGTCCTTGATGCCATAGACCCGACCGTAGAGGATGACGTTGGCGCCCGAGTAGATCTTGTCGTCGTCGCGATCGAGATCGGTCTGACCGTCACGGTCACGGAGCTTGGGGCGCCGGTCGTTCGAGGCCTTGAGGTACATCATGTCCTCGTAGCCGTCGCGGACATTGCCATCGCCGTCGACCATGTCGTTGCCGTCCATGAGCGCGTACCGGTCATCCTTGAACTTTGGCGTCTTGCCGGGCCACATGACCTCTTTCACCTCGTCGATAGCATTCTCGATCGCGGCGATGCTCTTCTTGCCCTCCTTGGTCGATGGATCGATCAGAAGGTTGGTCCGGTACTTCTTCGGCCCGTCCTTTACGGAAGCGCTCGCTTCCCAAAGGTGCTCGAAAGAGAGCCGGCCGCGGACTTTGAACTTTCCGACTTCTTCACGTTCAGCCATTTTCACGTTCTCCGTTTTCGTCGTTGGCTTCGTTTTCAAGGTTGTCGAACTCGATCTTCAGCGGCGTGATCGCCGGCTTAGGGTCGTTCGCCGATGCCAGTACCGGCTTCGGCTTGCCGCGATCGACGAGGGCGGCAGGCAGGGTTCCTTTGCCCAACAGTGTTTCAGCTTTCGCGGGTGAAATCAACTTTCGGGTGAATATCTTCTCGTCAGAAAGTGACTTTCCGCGCTTCTGATCGAGCGTTTCGGGGTCGGCATAGACAGGCTTGGCGAGGAAGGCATAGGCGAACGCCTCATCCACCCACTTTCGCGCAGGACTACGCCCTTCGACCGCCTTGAGACCCGGAACAGCGTCAAAGTTGCCGGACAGTGCTTCCAAGAGCGCATCAGCGTGCATGCGCTCGTACCAACGCACGATATCCGACCAGCTATCCAGAAGTCGGGCGCGATGCTCGACACTCAGCACGCGGGGCATGCGAACCTTGGTGCCTAACTCGACTGCCTCATCAAGGTTCTCGAACTTGAGCCCGAGGTCGGTGATGATCCAGTTCTCATACTCAGGACACGCGCCCTCGATCCGCGCTGCCGCGCACCAACGGCATTGCTTCTTTCCCGGTATCCGCGGCGCATCGGGGTCCTCGGTCGCTTTGGCAGCAGCCCGCACCCGCTTCCCGAATTCCAGAAGTTCGTCGAGCGTGATTCGAAACTCGCCCGGAGCCGCTACGACGTCCTCGTCTTCATCTTCTTCGGCATCCAGGTCTTCGAACTGGATGACCGGATCACGCCGTCCGCGCTGCTTCACCCGTGGTTGATCGATCATCAGGAGGAAGTCGGTCGCCTTGGTCTCGTGTCTGGCGATGTTGTGCCAGAAGCCGAGGGCGTAAATCATCTGCTGAGTGTTCTGGTGCGCGTCGACCGGCTCACCCTGCCCCCACTTCAGGTCGTTGATCACGATCAGCTTGTCGCTGATGATCCCGCAGTCGAGGGTTCCGAAGTCACCTGGCATCCATCGGTTGAGATCGACCTTGTACTCGACGACCATCCGACCGTCGAACTGACGGATGCGGTCTATGCCGGTCTGGAGATAAGCAGCATCCTTGTCGGTCCACTCAAACCAATATCCGTCAACCCACATCCGGTGACCAACAAAGTCGGACGGGTCAAGACCAAGCTCGAGGCAGTCCTCGCGAATCTGGTGCGCCCATGTGCCCTCGGCCGCATAGATCGACGACGGGCTTTCGCCGAGTTTCGACGTCAGGTTCAGCGACCCAGGGCAGTTCATCCACCGGCCACTATCGGACGGAGACCGGTGAGCGTGCGCGCGATTCTGCGATCTCGCCATCAGCTAGACCACACTGTTTGGCGCGTCTCGACGTCTCGACGTATACCGTGAGGAATTGGCGCCGCAGCGCGGTTCAGACGCATCGCCTCGCGCATAACCTTCGGATCTTCGCCGTATCGAAGGTTGCGAACGAACGCGTGAACGTTGGGAAATCTCAGGTCGTGCCGATAGTGTCCGGCCTCCCGCCTAAGCATCGACCACTCTGTATCCAAGCCGTCGAAATAGCTTAGGACGCGATCATGCTTCATCAGCGAAATGGGATACTCAAAACCATTCCACCGACCAATAGCAGCGACAAAAAGCGAGCCGAATGGATAGAAGGGTCTGCTCCAATCCTCGAAATAGAGAAAAGAAACTTCGTCTCCAACTTCGACAAACGGCGCTCTTGCCGCTTGCGCACTAGCGGCAAGCGGTAAGATGGAGATACCTATAGCTCCACTTAAGAATTCACGCCGATTGAGCATATTCAGCGCTTCGGAGCGACTTTGTCGGGGCCGGGCGTCTCGCTGTTCTCAAGAACGATGCGCTCGACGACTGGGATGGTGGTAACGCGCTGAACGTCGAACCATTGTGCTTCCTTGAAGCTGCCGTCTTCTGCAACTTTCGGAACGAGAAGCACCTGATTGCAACCGGTGAGATAATGCACGCATCCGGTGATAACGCCGGTGAAGCCGGTCACCTTGTCGAAGGCCGTATAGCCAAGCAGTTCTTCGAGTTTCGCCATTTGCAGGGTCCTTTCAGGGTGTTCGGGTGAGACGAGCGCAAGGTCAGATCGCATAGTCGAGGCTGGACTAGCGGTGTCACCAAAGGCGTGGGGTTGTCGCCCGCGCTCGTCTCGCCGGAACACCCTGCCGCCCATTCGGGAGGCGGCAGGGGTCTAGTCGACGATGAGGCTTATTCGTCCTCTTCGTCGGCGAACGGGTCCGTGCCGCCCTTCTTCGCCTCGATCCAGTCGTGGACCTTCTTCAGGTCGCCGGCCTCAGTGATCTCGGACACCTTGCCGGCGCCGACCTTGGCGAGGCACTTCTTCACGAAGGTCTTACGGGCGTTCCGGCGCTTGAGCAGCTTCGCGTTGTCGTCGTCGACCGGCTCGCCGTCATCGTCGAGTTCCGGCTGCAGTTCGCCGAGCCAATCGGTGACCACCGTAGAGACGTCTTCGACAGTCGGACCCTTCGTCTTGGCGGTGGACTTCTTGGTATCGGCCTCGCCGCCGTCCTCGTCCTTTGCAGCGCGGCGGCGCGTGGTGGCGGGCTTCTTGGTCTCGGCGGCGTCACCGCCTTCATCGTCGGACGCAGCGGCCTTGGCAGCGGGCTTCTTGGCCGCGAGACCGATAACCTGCCGCAGCAGATCGTTGTGCTCGGTCATGGCGGCAGTGTTTTCACGCAGGGCGTCTTCGAGGCTCATTCATGGCTCCTTGAGCATTGGGTTACCGGTTGATCACGGTGGCAGCACGTAATCACCCAACACGGTCAATGTCAACCTTTTGTTGATTTTAGAATTGCAGTCGAGTACGGTCCAACCACTCTCAAGATCGGAGACAACTGTGAACTCGGACCTGGACGACCTCGTCGGCACAACTGCCAGCAACCACAAGCGCGCGGCCTATCCGCGCAAAGACCATGGTGGGCTTCACCATCTGATCGGGCGCGCTCTGCCCTATCTTTGCGATGCGCAAGGAGTGGCGAATCTCCACCAACTCGCCGAAATCCTGAAGCTCACCTATGCCGCATGCCACAAGTGGGTGCGGCCGGGCCGGAGTCACAAGATACCGCCCAAGCGCGCCGAGGAAATCTGCAAGCTCTCGCAGGAGTTCGCCGACAGCGGGAAGGCGCCGAAGGGCTTCAAGCCCGTGACCAAGGCTGACTTCCTGCCCTTCATGTTCTGATTCGCCTGCCGGGGTGAGGAGCCCCGTCGATCTCCAAACGCAGGCAGTAGAACATGATGCAGGAACTCGAGCGCCTGGCTAAGGCCGGTTTCGCGCTTCATTGGCTCCACTCGCGCTCAAAGCGCCCTATAGGTGACGATTGGTCCACGAAGCCAGTCGCAGGGTGGAGCAAGCTCAAGGCGACATATCGCGACGGCTACAATGTCGGCGTCAGGCTCGGAAAGTGGTCCGTGGTCGGCGGGTATTTCCTGCACGTCATCGACATGGACGTCCGCGAAGAGTCTCGCGCCGCGGAAGCGCTTGAAGCGCTGAAGTCCGTATTCCCGTCGCTGAATTTGCGCTTCGTGCCGACCGTCATTTCCGGCTCTGGCGGTGCGTCACGGCACTTCTACGTGCTCGCCGACCGACCGTTCCAAGGTCGCAAGCTCGCCCACTCCGAGGACTTCAGCCTCGTTTGGGACAAAGAGCGCGAGAAGGACGTAAAGAAGTGGGCCTGGGAGATCGAGCTATTCGGCACCGGCAAGCAGGTCGTCGTGCCGCCGTCGATCCATCCAAACAGCGGCAAGCCCTACAGGTGGCTGCGCCAGTTCGAATTCGACGAACTCGAGATGGGCGTTGGCCCGATCATTGAGTCGTCAGTCCTCGAAACGCTGCTCGACCTGGGTGGCGATACCGACAATCCCGAAGATCAGGCGCCGCTCGGCCTCAGCGTTGACGACGTGCGTGATCTCCTCGCCAAGATCCCCAACGAAGACCTCGACTATGAGGACTGGCTGAACGTCATGGCGTCGGTCCAGCACGAGGCCTACGGCAGATCGAAGGAAGAGCGACGGGCGTTCTACCAGGTCTTCCGCGAGTGGTCGCGACGCTCCGACAAGCACGACGACGAGACGACCCGGTACAAGTTCTTCAGCTTCAAGAACCGCACCGACCGGCATAACCGGACAATGCGCTCGATCGTGGCGCAGGTACGCGAGATCGAGCTTGAACAGGAATTCGAGAACCTTGGCGAGGACGACTCAGCCGCCGAGCCGCTGGATGACGAGATAGAGTTCGAAGACCTCGGTGATGTCGACGAGGACGACGTGCCGGAGCGTGAGCGAAAGCTGCGCAAGGAGAAGGTCGAGTCCGAACTCGGCAAGCCAGTGCCGAAGCGGGTCGCCGCGCTCAATGCCAAGCATGCCGTCGCACGCGTCTCCTCGAAGACGGTGATCATGGACTTCCACCGAGACGGCTCGGTGACCTACGGCAGCGTCGAGAACCTGCACAGCTACTACGAGAACGACCGGGTATCGACCGAGAAGGCAACCGAGCCGGTGACCAAGGCGTGGATGCGCCATAAGCAACGGCGCTCCTACCCCCATGGCATCGTATTCGCGCCGAACCGAGAGGTCGAAGGCGCCTACAACCATTGGCAGGGTTTCGCCGTCGAGCCCGATCCAGACGCCTCCTGCGCGTTACTGCTCCGGCACATCAAGAAGTACATCTGCAAGAACGACCCTGTCGCCTATCGGTACTTCGTCGGCTGGCTCGCCCACCTGGTGCAGAAGCCAGAGGACAAGCCCGGTGTCGCTGTCGTGCTGCGCGGCCCAAAGGGCGCCGGCAAGGACACGGTTGGCGACTACGTCGGCCGGCTGTTCCCGCACAACTACGTCAAGGTGCAGAACCAGGAGCAGATGCTCGGCAAGTTCAACGCCCACCAGGAGAAGGCGCTCTTCCTCCATGTCGAGGAAGGTTATTGGGCCGGCAACCGCGGCGCGGACGGCGCCTTGAAATTTCTCATCACCTCGACCCGTGTGCCGATCGAGCCGAAGGGCATGAACATCTTCTACGTGGACAGCTATCTTCGGCTGTTCATGTCGTCCAACGAGGATTGGGTGGTGCCGGCCACGGCCGACGAGCGCCGCTACTTCGTGCTCGATGTCGACGGATCGATCATGGGCAACCACGAGTACTTCGCCGCGCTCCGGAAGGAGATGTACGGCACCGGCCCGGCAGCGCTGCTGCACTTCCTGCTGAACTATGACCTCAGCGAGTTCCAGGTGCGGGACGTGCCGAAGACATCGGCTCTCGCGGACCAGAAGGTCCATGGGCTGCGGAACTTCCCGCTGTGGTGGTTCCGCATGCTCCAGGAGGGCGCCGTCGACACCGGTATGGAGGATCAGGCCGGTGCGCCGTGGGCGAACCGCGCCATTGTAGTCGGTCGAGACGAGCTACGAGAAGCCTACAGCCGCTGGCTCCGTACGCGACGCTTCGACGGCGAGGAATGGAGCGCCGCAGATATTGGTCGTGAGTGGAAGAAGATGCTACCGGACCTAACCATTCGCCAGCGTCGATCAGACGGCGGAGTGAAACGGCATTACGTGATCCCAAAACTCTCTACTGCACGGAAAGCCTTTGAGCGCTTCCTAGGCTCGTCGATAAACTGGATCGACTATCAACCGGATTTTGAAGAAGACGAACCCAATGAAGAGTAACGGATAGCGGGAATCGCATAGCGTGCCCTCCACCGATTGGAGGGACACATGACATTACTGAATTGGGAGCTTACTGAGCGCTCGGTCCTGATCTTTAGCGACACCCTGGTCATTGAAGGGCAGAGTATGCTGCCCGGCTACTTTTCCACGAAGGTACGCCTTCTTCCCCATCTCAACATGATCGTTGCGGGCACCGGCCACCAAGCCGTGGTGAGCGATTTTGACGTGTCAGTGAACGAGAGCTTGGTGGTTCGAGACATCGACCATCTGTCGGAGTTTGCGCCACGTATGTTGCAGGCCATTTGGCAAAGCGCCCGACCACTGGTTCAGACGATCGGCGGCACATCCACAATCTACACCTTCGGCCTATCCCTATCGACCAGTCAGATGACTGGGTATGCCTACCGCTCCATGAACAATTTTGTTCCGGAGAAACTCGGCGTCGGCCGTGCCGGCAAGCCCTCAGATGGGGTCGCCGGCCTTATTGAGAAGATTGGTACGATCGAAGATTTCGTTGGGATGGCGATGGAGCAGCAGACGGTAGACCGCGCCAAAAAGCGGACGGATCGCGTGGGTATCGGCGGTGAACTGTGGGCTTACGCCCTAGAGGTGAAACATAACCCGCTCAGCACCGCGTTTAGCGTGCAGAAGCTGTGCGATTTTCCGCATCGTGACGCGGATTTTGAACTCATGATTGATCGACTGCCAGCGAATGCGCAAAACCCCGAGTCCAAAGCACGAGTTGAAGCCGCACTGAAAACCTAGAAATTCGATCAACGCGTAGTTTCACAAACCAAGTTCCAGAAACATCTGACCCTCGCTTCGGCGAGGGTTTTTCTTTGTGCCTGAATCAGGTGAATCAGCACCTGAATCAGGACGAAAAAGACAAAAAGCTCAATGTTTTCTAAGCTGAATCAGGTGAATCAGGTGAATCAGGTGGTTTTATCACCAGCGTCAGTTGCTCGGTTTTTGGGGGTGAGAAACTCATTCCATTTCGGCTTCGCCGAACAATCTCCGGCGATAGCAAGGTCTATATCCTGATTCACTTGATTCACCTGATTCAACATCAAAAAAATATATACTTTTCAAAGGGATGAAATGAATCAGGATTAGTTGAAAATTGTCACACAGTAACAGGCCAAGTTGATAATCTCGGGTCAAAATCGAGATAGCGAGGAAAAAAGTTCGAAAATTCGGGTTTATCGGGGCTCAGCGCCCCT